>NZ_JAPRGK010000001.1:0-426071 GCF_035726465.1 Enterococcus sp. E4-150
CTAGCATATTGCTTGCTTGTTAAAAATGTTTGTTGTCTTGAATTGAATCAAGACGCCCTACACATTTGGTTTGTCTTACTTTGTTCAGTTTTCAAAGGTCTACTTCATCGGGAGTGTTTCCCGATTCGTTTTTGGCTGCCGTAGCAACTTTTATATCATATCAGAGAGACAAGTAATTGTCAACTCTTTTTTAAAAGTTTTTTTCGATTTCGTTTTTCGAAATCTTTCAGCAACTCATTTATCATAACTTATCGTTTGTTATTTGTCAAGAACTTTTTTGAAGTTTTTTTCGATAGAATCAAGCTTCGCAAGCGGTTCTTTTTTAACGACTCAGTTATCTTATCATGTCATTTCCAACATGTCAACAACTTATTTTTTATTATTTAATAAGTTATTGGTGTTCTTTTGAACAAATAATAATATATCAACATCACATGTGAAAGTCAATAAGAAAATGCTTATTTATCAACATTTCTAGCTTATATGATCATTGGTTAGTTCTGGTCCTTTTTCGTTCGTCTTTATAACTCCGAGAGACGTAAAATCCTTTTGTTTTCAGTTTAATGTTCATGTTCTTGTCTTATTCACACCAACTAGATGTCTCACCTTCTAAAATTTTCCTTAACAAAGTGCTGCTTTTATCTATTTCTGCTTTTTTTTGCTAGAATAATAGTAACAATATGACTCTGGAGGATTTATTTATGAAAATTTTGATTGCTGACGATGATAAAGAAATCGTTGAATTATTAAGTATCTATGTTCACAATGAGGGGTATGAAGCAGTAAAGGCTTATGACGGGAAGGAAGCATTATCTAAGATTAGAACAATTCCCGATATTGAATTACTTATCTTGGATATCATGATGCCTGTGATGGATGGGATGCAAGTAGTGAAAGAGCTACGAAAAGAATCCCAAATACCAATCATTATGCTGACAGCAAAAACTACTGATATGGATAAGATCAAAGGACTGGTCGCTGGTGCAGATGATTATGTAACCAAACCATTTAATCCGTTAGAAGTAATGGCTAGAGTAAAGTCTTTATTACGGCGTACAAAAATGCAGATTGCCCCAGATCAGCCTGATGTATTAGAAGTAAATGCATTAATCATCAATAAAGACTCTCATGAAGTTAAAACAATCGATGGGAAAGAAATCCAGTTAACAGCTTTGGAATTCGGTATCCTCTACTTGCTTGCTAGTCATCCTAATCGAGTATTTAGCGCGGATGAAATTTTTGAGCGTGTTTGGAAACAAGAAAGTATTGTCTCTGCTAAAACTGTCATGGTTCACGTTAGTCATTTAAGAGATAAGATTGAAGAAGCAACTGGTGGTGAAAAAGTCATTCAAACCGTTTGGGGAGTGGGCTATAAAATTGACGCAAGATAGTAAACGAGCAACTGAAAAACGCCGTCGGATCAATTTGACTTCAAAAGAAATCAGCGAATTGTTAGCGGAAGGAATCATCACGATTATCCTTTTGCTTCTATTAAATGTTTCTATTCTGGTTGTTATCAGTTCGGTGATCAACAGTTCACCTTCTTTGACGAATGCGATTTGGGATTCAAAGAATATTTTTGCAGAACGATTGAACACTGATTTGTTCTGGAACGGCCGGAATTTTATTATTCCCTTTTTCTTTCTATTAGATATTGGTGTTTTGTATTGGCGCTTGATTCGAAGATATCGCCAAATGCAATTGCGGCATATCATCAGCGAACTTCACTACATCGCAAACGGAAATTATGATCATCGTATCCCTTTTGAACTGAGTGGTGACTTAAGCCGAGTGGTAACAAGTATCAATGGATTGGTGGATAGTACCGTAGCAGCGATTGAAGATGAACGTAAAATCGAAAAATCAAAAGATGAATTGATCACGAATGTCAGTCATGATATCCGTACCCCACTCACGTCCATCATTGGATACCTAGGACTGATAGAAGATGGCCAGTATCACTCAGAAGAAGATCTTTTAAAGTATACGCATACTGCTTATATCAAAGCAAAGCAGATGAAATCTTTAGTGGACGACTTATTTGAATACACTAAGGTACGCCAGCCTGCTGTCCCGGTGAATTTTTCTGCCTTTGACATGATCCAGTTGATCGAACAGTTAGCAGCTGATTTTGAGTTGGAAGCTTCTAAAAAAAATATCCAAATACTTGTTCAATCAAAAGTAGACTCCCTTATCATGGATGGCGATACCGAAAAACTTGTACGTGTCTTCAATAATCTTTTGACGAATGCGTTGAAATACGGAAAAGGAGCAACGAAGATCGTAATCGAAGTAGAACGTATCGGTTCAGAAGTTGTTGCAACAGTCAAAAATAACGGAGCAATGATCCCACAACAGGCAATCGATAATCTATTCGACCGTTTTTATCGTGTAGAAGAATCTCGTTCACAAGCAACTGGAGGAACTGGACTTGGTTTAGCAATCGCTCAAAGCATTGTGGCTTTGCACGGCGGATACATTTATGCAAAATCAGATAAGCAATGGACTTCTTTCATCATGCACCTTCCAATCAAGAAAAATGAAAAATTACCTATTGATACACAGGAAGTTATTGACGAAAGCTGAAATATTCGCTATTCTTATTACAATTATTAGAATAAATGAAAAACACAGAACCCAGTACACTTTATTCTTTTTCAGAGAGCTGATGGCAGGTGTAAATCAGCAAAGGATAATTTGGAAGTTCCAGTTCGTTTACGTGCCCTTTCGAAATAAGAAAGGTCGGTTCAACAGCCGTTATGTGTTCAACAAGTGCAGCTGACGCTGAACTTGGGTGGTACCGCGAATTTCAGACTGATTCGTCCCAAGAATAATGGGATGGATCAGTCTTTTTTTATTTTCAAAAAGGAGGAAATCATATGTTAGATGTAAAAATGATGCGACAAAATATTGAAGAAGTACAAGAAAAATTGATGACTCGGGGCGTAAAAAAAGAAACATTAGCTGAATTCATGGAACTAGATGAAAATCGTCGTAAGCTACTAGTCAAAAGTGAAGAATTAAAAAAATATCGAAATGATGTTTCTGCTGAGATCGCCCAATTGAAGCGTGCAAAAGAAGATGCTTCTGCTAAAATCGCTGAAATGAAAGAAGTCGGTGGCAACATCAAAGCATTGGATACTGAAATTGCTGAAGTGGATGAAAAGTTGAAACAAATTGCAACTACTTTGCCAAACCTTCCCCATGATTCTGTGCCAGTTGGAACAGATGAAGAGGACAATGTAGAAATCCGTCGTTGGAGCGAACCACGTACATTTGCTTTTGAACCAAAACCACACTGGGAAATTGCAGAAAATCTTGATATTTTAGATTTTGAACGTGGCGCAAAAGTAGCCGGTAGCCGTTTTGTCTATTACAAAGGATTAGGTGCTCGATTAGAACGTGCAGTCTACAACTTCATGCTTGATCAGCATATTTACGAACACGGCTATACTGAAATGATCACTCCTTATATCGTCAACAGTAAAGCGATGTTTGGTACGGGACAATTTCCAAAATTCAAAGAAGATGTTTTCCAATTGGAGAATACTGATCTAACGTTAATCCCAACAGCTGAAGTACCATTAACTAACTATTATAATGATGAAATTTTAGATGGTGCAGATTTACCTATTTATTTCACTGCACTAAGCCCTGCTTTTCGTTCTGAAGCCGGAAGTGCTGGTCGGGATACACGAGGACTGATTCGTCTTCACCAATTCAATAAAGTAGAAATGGTCAAATTTTCGGATGCAGAGCATTCTTACGAAGAATTGGAAAAAATGACAGCTGATGCAGAAGATATCTTGAAAAAATTGCATTTGCCTTATCGTGTGATGGCCTTATCAACTGGAGACATGGGCTTTTCTGCAGCTAAAACTTATGACTTAGAAGTATGGATACCTGCACAAGATACTTATCGTGAAATCAGTTCTTGTTCTAACTGTGAAGATTTCCAAGCACGCCGCGCAATGATCCGTTATCGCGATAATGATGGAAAAATCCACTATGCTCATACTCTGAATGGTTCAGGACTTGCAGTTGGCCGTACAGTAGCTGCCATTTTGGAAAATTACCAAAATGAAGATGGTTCTGTCACAGTTCCAGAAGCGCTCGTTCCTTATATGGGGAATCTGAAAGTTATTAAATAAAGAGGCTGTGAAAAAGCCGCTTAGTTTCGAGTATTAAGAAAAATTTTGTGAAAATGGCTTTCCACATTTTTGCATAAATTGGGCTTAATACCAAGAAACTGGCTTTTGAACACCATTTATCGAGAGGTTGTGAAATCAGCGTCCTGGCCTGAGTATTAGAGAAAAAAATGGAAAAATAGTCCCTCATATTTTACCGTTTGTTGAACTAATACCGAGGGTCAGCTGTTTGAACACCGTTTAGTGGAGAGGTCGTAAGCCTACCCCCCAGCTCCGAGTTACAAGGAACAAATTCAAAAAACAGCTCTTCATATTTTATGAATGTTGTACTTGTGATTCGGAGGTGGCAAGGGAACACTGTTTATTCAAAAAGAGGCTGGGACAGAAGCGTTTAACTCCAAGAAATAAGAAGAAATTCACGAAAATTGCTTTTCAAATTTTTGTGAATTTCAGCTTATTTCCGAAGGAGTTGCTTCTGCTTCCGCCGTTTATACGTGTTTAGAGCGTGGGACAAAAGTGTTCTTTACTTTTGTCCCACGCTCTTTAATGTTTTTAAGATTCAACTGAATAGTTTGGTGCTTCTTTTGTGATTTGTACATCATGAGGGTGTGATTCTTTTAATCCACTGCCGCTCATTTGGATAAATTGCGCTTCATCACGTAATTGCTGTAGATTCGCTGCCCCAGCATAACCCATTCCTGAACGCAAACCGCCGATCATTTGGAAAATAATATCTGCAACACTTCCTTTATAAGCAACCCGACCTTCGATTCCTTCTGGTACTAATTTATTTGCTTCATTAACACTACCTTGGAAGTAACGGTCTTTTGAACCTTTTTCCATCGCGCCTAATGAGCCCATACCTCGGTATGTTTTGAATCGACGTCCTTGGAAGATTTCGAATTCACCTGGTGATTCATCTGTCCCTGCCAACATACTTCCTAGCATCACTGCATGTCCGCCGGCAGCTAATGCTTTGACGATGTCACCAGAATACTTGATCCCTCCGTCTGCAATAATCGCTTTGCCATATTGACGAGCAACTGATGCTGCATCATAAATAGCTGTGAGCTGAGGTACACCTACACCGGCTACCACACGTGTCGTACAAATCGATCCTGGTCCGATACCAACTTTTACGACATCTACACCTGCATCATATAAAGCTTTTGTCGCTTCAGCCGTCGCAACGTTTCCTGCAATCAATGTTGCATCTGCAAAAGTTGAACGGATTTCTTGAATTTTTCGGATCACACCTGCACTATGTCCATGAGCTGTATCGATGATGATTGCATCTGCCCCTGCTTCTAATAAAGCATTCGCACGCTCAAATGTATCGCTTGTTACACCAACGGCTGCTGCTACAAGCAATCGACCATGTTCATCTTTTGCTGCATTTGGAAATTCGATCACTTTCTCGATGTCTTTGATCGTGATCAATCCGCTTAAACGACCTTCGTTATCTACGATTGGTAATTTTTCGATTTTATGTTTTTGCAAAATCTTTTCTGCATCTTTTAGAGAGGTACCTACTGGGGCAGTCACTAAGTTGTCTTTTGTCATCACATCAGCAATCGGCATGTGATAATCTGTTACAAAACGCATGTCGCGGTTTGTAATTATCCCTACCAATTTTCTGTTTTCAAGTGTTTCAACGATTGGCACACCACTGATACGATATTTGCTCATCAATTCTTCTGCGTCTGCTACAAGATGCTGTGGCGTTAAGAAGAACGGATCAATGATTACGCCACTTTCAGAACGTTTGACTTTTCTTACTTCATCCGCTTGCTGGCTGATCGTCATGTTTTTATGGATCACACCTAGTCCGCCTTGTCTTGCCATAGCAATGGCCATCTTGCTGTCGGTAACAGTATCCATACTTGCACTGATGATTGGAATATTCAACTTAATATTTTTAGCTAATTGTACGCTCATATCCACTTCGTTTGGTAACACGTGACTTTCTGCTGGTATCAATAAGACATCATCAAAAGTAAATCCTTTTTTCGTGAACTTTGTTTCCCAGTTGGACATTTTTAGTACCACTCCTCTAATTTAGTTTATCTATTAAAATAATTGATTTTTTCATTTAAGTCAATGATCTACTTGGAATCAAGTTAGCTTTCTCATAGAATACCAATATAAAGCGTTTACATCTGTGTGTATTAAAAGAGATTGTAAAAAAGCTGTCCTGCATCAAGTAATAAGAACAGCCAATCAAAAATAGTTTTTCATATTTTTGAATTGGTTGGGCTTATTACCGCAGATGCAAGCTTTTGAACACCGTTTAGTGGAGAGGTTGTGAAAAAGCTGCCCTGCATCAAGTAATAAGAACAGCCAATCAAAAATAGTTTTTCATATTTTTGAATTGGTTGGGCTTATTACCGCAGATGCAAGCTTTTGAACACCGTTTAAGGAAGAGGTTGTGAAATCAGCGTCCTGACCTGAGTATTAGAGAAAAAAACGGAAAAATAGTTCCTCATGTTTTGCCGTTTGTTGAGCTAATGCCGAGGGTCAGCTGATTGAACACCGTTTATCGAGAGGTTGTGAAATCAGCGTCCTGACCTGAGTATTAGAGAAAAAAACGGAAAAATAGTTCCTCATGTTTTGCCGTTTGTTGAGCTAATACCGAGGGTCAGCTGATTGAACACCGTTTATCGTAAAAAAGGACTGTGACAAGACTTTTGTCACAGCCCCTTACTATTATTTAACTATGGATAAACAAAATGAGGTTCTTTACTACCCCTAGATATCTAGCAAAATAGCTGATCTTTTTGCTAGTTTATCTTCTTGGGACGGATAAACTTCCAATAATCCCGTATTTTTTCTTCAAGTAGTAACGGATTGCTAAAGCAGCTGCCCCGATAATGATAACTACTACTGGATCTAATACTGGATTGATAACTGGCGGCAATAGTGTTGTCGCAGAAAACAGTACGACCCAAAGAAGTGTCGTTCCACCTAGGATAAGCAATGTCTTACCCATTCCTGGTTTCTTGCTTCGATCTGCTCCGGGATATTCATATTGATAGATGTATTTGTACATCATATAAAAGACCCAGCCACCGATTGCAGAACCTAGAACGAGTGTAGAAAAGCCATAAGCTGGCGTTGTTCCACGTGAAAACAATCCGGTAATCGCAATCATGATACTTAATAGACCAAGCAACAGCAACGTATTATCTAACCACATCAATAAAGGGGTGGATGAATTTTTTACTTCTGCTGGCTTATTGATGATTGCTTCCGTTCTTTCAGAGACTGTCCCAAACAATTGACGGGCTGTTCTTCCGCCTTTTTGTTCTGCAACTAAAGTAGGCAGAATGTCATGAAGGGCTTTTACTTTTTCTTCTTCAGACAAATTCGCTGCTTCTAAAGATTTTTTCAAATCAAAAATGTACTGTTGATTTCTTTTGGTTAATTTTGTTTCTAAACTATTGTTTTCTTTTACGATTGCTCGTAATTGTTCTGGTTCCATTATCTAATAGTCCTCCTTAGCCGTTCCTTTTCTCAACGGTCGTCACAAAAGACATTCTACCATATTCTACAGCTAGTTTGATAGCCCTTTTACACATTAAAGCGGAATAACATTACGTCGCCGTCTTGTACGACATAATCTTTTCCTTCTAATCGAACACGTCCAGCTTCTTTTGCTGCATGCATGTTTCCGTAATGATCCAAGTCTTCAAAAGAGACAGTTTCTGCACGGATAAATCCGCGTTCGAAATCTGAATGGATGATTCCTGCTGCTTGTGGTGCTTTGATTCCTTTTTTGAATGTCCAAGCACGTACTTCTTGTTCCCCAGCAGTAAAGTAAGTAGCTAAGCCTAACAAATCATAAGCAGCACGGATCAACTGATCCAAACCTGATTCTTCGATTCCTAAAGCTTCTAAAAATTCCGCTTTGTCTTCTTCATCTAATTCTGCGATTTCTTCTTCTGCACGAGCACTGACCACGATCACTTCTGCATTTTCTTCTGCAGCAAAGTTGCGCACTTCTTGTACATAATGATTCGCGTCTGCATCTGCTACGTCATCTTCTGAGACATTGGCTACATAAAGAATTGGTTTTGTCGTCAATAAAAATAGTGATTTAACGATTTTTTGTTCTTCTTCAGTAAATTCGATCGTTCGGGCAGATTTTCCTTCTTCCAGTACAGGTTTGATTTTATCCAGTACAGCTAGTTCTGCCACTGCATCTTTATCTTTGGTTTTAGCAACTTTTGCTACACGAGTATAGCGTTTGTTGATAGATTCTAAGTCTGCTAACACTAGTTCCAAGTTGATCGTATCAATATCTTCTAGTGGATCAACACGTCCTTCTACGTGAGTAATATTATCATCATCAAAACAGCGAACAACGTGACAAATAGCGTCTACTTGGCGGATATGGCTTAAGAATTGATTTCCCAAACCTTCTCCTTTACTTGCGCCTTTTACGATTCCAGCAATATCTGTAAATTCAAAAGTCGTCGGAACAGTTTTTTTCGGATGTACAAGTTCTGTTAAGCGTTGCAAACGCCAGTCAGGTACTTCTACCATCCCTACGTTAGGGTCGATCGTTGCAAAGGGATAGTTTGCTGCTTCCGCTCCTGCTTTTGTGATCGCATTAAACAAAGTTGATTTTCCTACGTTGGGCAACCCAACAATTCCAGCAGTCAATGCCATAAATTTATTCACTCTTTCTCTGCATTTTTTTCAATTACTTTTTTTAATTTCTTTTCAAAGTCTCGGCGAGTCATCATGACGATATGTCCGCAATTCATACATCTGATTTTGATATCTGCGCCCATTCGAATGACTTCCCAGCGATTCGTCTGGCAAGCGTGAGGTTTTTTCATTTCAACGATATCGTGCAAGTCGTACATAAAAATAGCCTCCTTTTTGTTTATTCTTCATCAAATTGAATATCCAATATATCAAGAATCCTTGTCAAATCTTTTTGAGAAAGGTATTCGATCTCGATTTTTCCCTTCCCATCTTTTTCTTGAATAGCTACACTTGTACCAAATTTATCCATCAAACGATCTTCGCTTTCTCGGATATAATATGGTTTTTCCTTTGCTAGCCTTGGGATTTTTTTCTTTTCTTTTCCATCATTTTGATTTAACTCAGAAACAAGCTGTTCCAGTTGGCGGACAGTTAAATTTTCAGTTACTGCACGATTGGCTAATTTCAAAATCAATGTTTTATTTTTTAAACCTAACAGCGTACGGGCTTGTCCCATAGATAAACGCTGATCTTGTACCATTTCCTTGACAAGATCCGGTAAAGAAAGCAAGCGCAAATAATTGGCGATATAAGGTCTGCTCTTTCCTAAACGACTAGCTACTTCTGCTTGTGTTAGTTTCAGGTTTTTCATCAGCATCTCATATGCTTCTGCTTCTTCTAACGGATTCAGATCTTCTCGCTGCAAGTTTTCCAGCACTGCTACTTGCATCATCGCTTCTTCGTCAAAGTCTCTAACGATAGCAGGGATCGTTTCTTTTTCAGCTAGTTTGGACGCTCGAAAACGTCGCTCCCCTGCAATAATCTCATATCCTTTTACTGCGGAACGGCGTACGATGATGGGTTGAAAGACACCTGATTGTTCAATAGAATTAGCTAGTTCCTGCAAAGATACTTCTTCAAATGTTTTACGGGGCTGATACGGATTTGGTCGCAGCTCATTCAATGGTAGCTGGACAACGGTATCATCTTTTACATCCACCGTCTCTAAGTTTTCTAAATCTTGAAACAGTGCATCGATTCCTCGGCCTAATCCTTTACTTTTCTTCACGACTTACCACTTCCTTTGCCAATGCTTGGTAGACTTCAGCTCCTCGAGAACGTGGATCGTAGTCGATGATCGGTTTTCCATGACTAGGTGCTTCTGATAAACGAATATTTCTTGGAATGATCGTTTCGTAAACTTTTTCGCGGAAGTATTTACGTACTTCTTCTACGACTTCATTTCCCAGATTTGTTCGTGCATCATACATTGTCAGTAAGACTCCCTCGATCTCTAATTCTGGATTAAAGTGTTTTTGAACTAAACGAACCGTATTCAGTAATTGGCTTAATCCTTCCAATGCGTAATACTCACACTGAACAGGTATCAAAATCGAATCACTTGCTGTAAATGAATTGATTGTCAGATGGCCAAGAGAAGGCGGGCAATCGATCAAAATATAATCATACTGACTGCTTACTTCTGCTAAAGATCCTTTTAATCTTGATTCTCTTGCCATCATTGACGTCAATTCGATCTCTGCTCCTGCTAATTGGAGAGTCGCAGGCACAATACTCAAATTTTCGTGTTCAGTGATCAAAGTTGCCTCATCAATTGGCAATTCATTGACTAGAACATCATAGATGTCTCTTGTCACATCAGGTTTTCTGATCCCGACACCACTGGTAGCATTTCCTTGTGCATCCATATCCACTAGCAATACTTTTTTGCCAAGGCTAGCAAGACAAGCACCTAGATTCACCGTCGTCGTTGTTTTGCCGACGCCACCTTTTTGGTTCGCAACAGATATTATTTGTGCCATCTCTTCTCCTCCTATTTGATTGGCTGCTTATTAGGCAGTCCGGGCTTTCTTGGGTATTTCTTTGGGGTTGGTTTCTTTTTTTGAATAACGATGATATGCCGTTGGTCAGAGACATTCGGCAAGGCAACCGCCTCTTCTTTGAGGAATTTACCACCTAATAAACCAATCGCTTGTTTTGCTTCTGTCAATTCCTCTTCACTTTTTGCTGCTTTCAATGCATAAAAATAGCCTTCTTGTTTAGCCAAGGGCAAACACAATTCCGCTAACACATTCAAACGAGCAACCGCACGAGCAGTGACAAGGTCAAATGATGCACGAAAGTGAGGATTTTGCCCAAATGTTTCTGCCCGGTCATGATATAAGGAAGCATCGATTCCTAATAATCGGGTTAACTCAGATAAGAAGGTTATTCGTTTATTCAGAGAATCAACGATCGTTATCTGCAGTTCTGGAAAGGCAATTTTTAAAGGTATGCTAGGAAACCCTGCCCCCGAACCGACATCGCATAAAGATAAAGGCTGCGTAAAGTCTACTTCAAATGCTAATGTAAGTGAATCGTAAAAATGCTTCAGATATACGTCTTTTTCATCCGTAATAGCTGTAAGGTTCATCTTTTCGTTCCATTCGACTAATGTCCGATAATAAATAGCGAATTGATTCATTTGATGATCGGTAAGCTCTATCCCTTTTTCTGCCAAGGATTGGCGAAATTCTTCTGGTATCATAAATATTCCTTTCATTGTGAAACAGCAATTGTTTCACAGATTCTCTCCCTACTTTAACGCAAAATCTCTAGACATGCAATCCTTCCATATGGATTCTTAAAAATTTGAAAAGTAAGAAAAGCCGATAGACTTTTTCTTTCTAGTATGACTCATAAAATATACACAGAAGAGAGAACTAGCTTTGAGCAATTTCTGCAAAAACTAGTTCTCTCTTCTATTTATTATTACGTATTACGCTGGTTCACTGACTTTCGCAATCTTCCCTTGTTCGATATAGACCATTAAGATACTTAGGTCTGCAGGGTTTACGCCACTGATTCGGCTAGCTTGGGCAATTGTTTCTGGTTGGATTTTCTGCAATTTTTGTTTTGCTTCTGTTGCTAATCCGTTGATTGCTGCGTAGTCGATGTTTTCTGGAATCTTTTTCGCTTCCATGCGTTTTAATTTTTCTACTTTTTCCATGGCTTTTTTGATGTAGCCTTCATATTTGATTTGGATTTCTACTTGTTCGATTTCTTTTCGTGTCAATTCTTCATTTTCTGGAATAAACCGTAGAAGATCTGCATAAGTAATCTCAGGACGTCTTAAAAAGTCGCTTGCTAGTACACCATCTTTTAATGGTGCCGCATTAATCGTTGCTAAAAAGTCTTGGACTTCTTCTGTTGGTTTGATTCGTACATTCATCAAACGTTTGATTTCTTGTTCAACTGCTTCTTTTTTCTTCAAATAATTCTTGTATTGATCTTCTTTTACTAAGCCTACACGGTGACCCATTTCTGTTAATCGCAAATCTGCATTATCATGACGTAAAAGCAGACGGTATTCAGCACGTGAAGTCAGCAAACGGTAAGGTTCGTTCGTTCCTTTTGTTACCAAATCATCGATCATGACACCGATGTAACCGTCACTTCGTTTGATCACTAAAGGTTCTTTTCCCTGAACTTTCAAAGCTGCATTGATACCGGCAATCAGCCCTTGTCCAGCCGCTTCTTCATAACCGCTTGTACCATTTGTTTGTCCAGCTGTATAAAGATTTTCAACGACTTTAGTTTCTAATGTCGGACGGAGCTGGTGTGGCTCTACTACGTCATATTCGATAGCATATCCTGTACGCATCATTTCTACTTTTTCTAATCCAGCAATAGAATGAAGCATGTTGACTTGAACATCCTCTGGTAAAGAAGTGGATAAACCTTGAACATAGACCTCTTCCGTATTTAAGCCTTCTGGTTCCAAAAATAATTGATGACGTGGTTTGTCTGCAAAACGCACGATCTTATCTTCGATGGATGGACAATAGCGAGCGCCTACCCCTTCAACGATCCCTGTAAACATTGGGGCACGATGTAAGTTGTCTCGAATAATTTGGTGAGTCGTCTCACCTGTATAGGTCAGCCAGCAAGATTCCTGATCTAGTTTATAGGCACTATCTGGTGTGCTGAAGCTAAAATGATTTGGCTCTTTGTCACCAGGCTGCTCTTCTGTAACAGAATAGTCGATCGTACTTGATTTTACTCGAGGCGGTGTTCCTGTTTTGAACCGTTCGATAGCAAAGCCAAGTTCTTTTAGATGATTCGCTAGTCCAATAGAAGGTTGAGAGTTATTCGGACCTGATGAATATTTCAATTCACCGATAATGATTTCTCCGCGAAGTGCTGTTCCGGCTGTAATAACAACTGCTTTGGCCCGGTAGCTCGCTCCTGTGGACGTCACTACTCCATGACAAACACCATCTTCGACGATCAGTTCTTCGACGATTCCTTGTCTTAGCGTCAAATTTGGTTCTTTTTCGATCGTATGTTTCATTTCTGTTGAATAAGCATGTTTGTCTGCTTGTGCTCGCAATGCTCGGACAGCTGGGCCTTTTCCTGTGTTCAACATACGCATTTGGATATAGGTTTTATCGATATTCTTACCCATTTCTCCGCCTAACGCATCGATTTCTCGAACGACAACGCCTTTAGCTGGTCCGCCTACAGAAGGATTACATGGCATGAATGCTACCATGTCCAAATTTATTGTCAGTAATAATGTTTTTGATCCCATACGTGCAGCAGCAAGTGCAGCTTCTGAACCGGCGTGTCCTGCGCCAACAACGATCACGTCATACGCATCTGCTTCATAATGTTCCAATCGTTTGTTCCTCCTTTTATTTTCCTAAACAAAATTGACTGAATAATTGAGTGATTAGCTCATCTTGTATACTGTCGCCGACAACTTCTCCTAGATAGTCCCAGCAACGCGTCATATCTATTTGAACGAGATCCACAGGCATTCCTGCATCAATACCTGCAATGACTTCTTCAAGTGAGAGGGAAGCTTTTTCTAACAACGCGATATGGCGGGTATTAGAAACATAAGTAGCGTCTCTTTCTCCTGTTTCTCCGCTGAAGAATAAATCAGAAATAGCTGATTCCAAACGATCTAGTCCGTCGTTTTTAGCTACGGAAATTGAAAAAACTGGTTCATTTTCGATCAATTTCTTCAATTTTTCTTGTTCCAGCTGTGCTGGCAAATCTGTTTTATTTAGAAGAATGATCCGTTTCAATCCACTTGTCGCTTCCAATAATTGTTCATCTTCTGCTGTCAGTGGTTCGCTTTGGTTTAGAACAAGTAAGATCAAGTCTGCTTCTGCTAATGCTTTTCGGCTTCTTTCGACCCCGATCCGTTCCACCACATCTTCTGTTTCCCGAATTCCAGCTGTATCGATTAGCTTGAGCGGTACCCCCCGAACATTGACATACTCTTCGATTACATCTCGAGTCGTTCCTGCAATATCCGTAACGATTGCTTTTTCTTCTCTTAACAAATGGTTTAACAAACTTGATTTGCCGACATTTGGCCGGCCGATGATTGCCGTACTTAACCCTTCCCGCAGAACCTTCCCTTGCTTGGATGTAGCAAGTAGCGCTTGGATTCTTTGTTGGATCATCTGCGCTTTTTCAAGCAATAACTTCGTAGTCAATTCTTCGACATCATCATATTCTGGATAATCAATATTTACTTCTACTTGTGCTAATGTCTCTAAAATCTCTTGTCTCAATGAGCGGATCAAAGCAGACAGATTGCCGTCTAACTGATTAAGAGCTAGTCCCATTGCTTTGTCTGTTTTTGCCCGAATCAAATCCATCACAGCTTCTGCCTGTGAAAGGTCAACACGACCATTCAAGAATGCTCGTTTTGTGAATTCGCCTGGCTCAGCTAATCTTGCACCTTCTCTTAACAATAGCTGCAAAATTTGATTGACTACAACGATCCCACCGTGACAATTGATTTCTACTACATCTTCCCGCGTAAATGTCTTTGGTGCTCTCATCACGGAGACCATGACTTCATCGACAAGCTGATTGCTCTTGGGATCAACGATATGTCCATAATGGATCGTATGACTTGGTACTTCTGATAATCGTTTGTTTCCAGATTGATAAACTTTATCTGCTAGTTGCACAGCTTGATCGCCACTTAAACGAACGATACTGATTGCACCTTCTCCAGGTGGGGTAGAAATTGCCGCAATCGTATCAAATTCTAAAGTAATTTCAGCCATTTTTTCACTTCCTTTTTCATTTTGCGCACAAAAAAAGTGCCCACTCCACCCTTTATGTACAATAAACGGTGAACTTCGCACTTTGACTGCTTGTTCTTGATTAAATTCTGGTCATAGATTATCACACTTGCTATAAGGAATCAAGTGTTTAAAACAATTAGATGAAGTTGAGCCTGTTCTGCTTCCATTACCTTATATTTAATTGTCGTTGGATGTCTCTTTGCGTTCTTTGGTTTATTCGAAGAGAAGATACTGTATAAACAAGGCTTTATCTTTCTTAAAAAAAACGGTACACTAAATGGTAGCGCTATCTAAACTATACACTTTTGAAAGGAGAAAATATGTGAGCCCGTTCAGATCTGCTGCATTGGAAGAAGAAAGTGACCCTCGGATCAACGATGTCGTTTTATCTACAGGGAATATCAACCAGAAATATATCGTCCGCGATATCGTTTTTGTTGTGGAATGCTTAGAAGCTGATTTGTTTGACCCATCTTTTCCCAAAGATGACCTTTTCTTAACAACGAAGAGGAAATTAAAGACGAAGGTACTTGAATATGGTGCGAATGCAGTAATCAACTGTCATTTTGAGTATCAGCAAAAAAAACGCGACGGAAAGTATTTTCTGGAACTTTTTGCTTATGGAACAGTGATCCAATTTATCCAAACAACGATTGGTTAAATGAAACAGACAAAAAAAGCGGATCAAAACTGAAGACAGTTTCGATCCGCTTTTTTCTATCAAAGTTAGTGACTACTTCATCGTATACTCTGATAAGAATGATTTCTAGTAAAATATACTTGGTTTGAAAAACTTTGTCAACGTGATTTATTCAAAAAGTAATGGAATCAATAATATTTTTTAGCAGGTTCTACTACTAAATAACGATAAGGTTCCTCACCTTCCGAATGTGTTTTTACATGTTCATCTTTGCTTAATGCAGCATGGATTTGTTTACGTTCAAATGCAGGCATTGGTTCTAAGAAAACAGGCTGCCCTGTCCGTTTTACTTTTTCAGCCGTGCGATCAGCTAAACGCTGAATGATCTCTTGGCGCTTTTCACGGTAATTGCCTACATTGACTACTACAGACGGCTTATTTCTTGCTAAACGATGGATGAAGACTTGTGCCAGATATTGCAATGCATTCAGTGTTTTTCCATGTTTCCCAATCAGTATGCCTTGCTTTTGTGTTTCTAAATGGAAAACAACCATATTATTTGATTCTCTTTCCATTTTGACAAGAGCTGGAGCATCAAGCTGTTTTGAAATTTCAGTAAGATAAACTGCCAATTCCGTTAAAGCTGCTTCATCACCTAGCTCACTTACTTCTTCTGTTTTTTCTTCAAGAATCGTTTCGTTGACTACCTCGATCTCAGCTGTTGGTTCTTCTTCCAAAATTTCTTCTACAGTCTGTTCTACTGTTTCAGAAACTTTTTCGCTGATACTTGGCTGGATCGAAAGCCGTGCATTCTTTCGACCCATTCCTAGGAAACCTTTTTTTCCTTCTTCCAGTATTTCGATTTCGACTTGGTCTTTGGCCAAACCCAAATCAGCCAGACCTAGTTGGACAGCTTCGTCTATTGTTGCAGCTTCATAAATCGGCATTAGCATTACCTCCCCTATTATTTCCGTTTTTTCTTAGGATTCATTGCTTTCTTAAGAGCACGTTCTCTTTCGCGGATTCTCCGTGCTTCTTCTTCACGCTCTTTTCGAATTTTGAAAGGGTTGTTGATCAGCAGCGTTTGTACAACTTGGAAGGCATTGGAAACTACCCAGTATAATGAAAGACCGCTGGCTAAATTGACACCCATCACTAAAATCATTACAGGCATCACGAAATTCATGATCTTCATTGATGCATTCGATTCAATTTGACTCATGCTAGATAAATACGTACTTGCAAAAGTAAAGATTGCTGCTAAAATCGGCAAAATAAATGTTGGATCCGCGTTCCCTAAGTTCAACCATAAGAAATGCCCTTGTTTCAACTCTGGTACACGTGAAATAGATTGCCATAACGCCATCAAGATTGGCATTTGTACTAATAAAGGAAGACAACCAGCATATGGATTGACGCCATTTTCTGCATATAAACGCTGCTGCTCTTCTCTTAACTTACTTTGTGTTTCCGGATCTCTTGAACTATATTGTTGCTGCAGTGCTTTTAATTTCGGTTGTAATTCTTGCGTTTTACGCATGCTCTTTGTTTGGAAATGCATCAACGGCAATAGGATCACGCGGATGATCAGTGTAAATAAAATGATCCCTATCCCTGCATTACCAAATGACAACGCCTTGATCGCCTCAGCAAAGTAATAAACAATATAACGATCCCAAATTCCTGTACTCTGTGCGCTGACTTCCCCAGTTCCGCAACCGGATAAGACGATGACCAAACTAACGATACCGGCCATCAAAAGTAAACGTTTGTATTTCTTCACTTACTCTTTTCCTCTCTGTCGATTATTTTTGCAAGTTTTAAGACGTGGACTAAATTGGAGCGAACCTCATCATAAGTCAACCCCTTCACACTTGGTCTAGCAATCACAATAAAATCCAACTCCGGATCAATTTCTTCTTTTATAGAATAAACTGCTGCTCGGATTTTTCGTTTGACTTCATTGCGGTTTACCGCGTTGCCGACCTTTTTTCCTACAGATAAACCAACTCGAAAATGAGGCTGTCCCGGTTTTTCCAAACGGTAAACGACGAATTTGCGGTTAGCAAAAGAATCTCCCGTATGGAACACGGCTTGAAACTCTCGTTCTTTTTTTACTCGATACGCTTTTCTCATTAGTTTTCTTTCCTTTTCTATCTCTCACTTACGCTCATAATCATACCATAATTACGATTGTCCTTTCATCATTTCCCTAAAAAAGAGTATAAAAAAAACCACTGAAACCCCAGTGGCCTAAGCTGAAAGAACTTTTCTTCCTTTGCGACGACGGCTAGCTAACACACGACGTCCATTTTTAGTACTCATACGTTTACGGAATCCGTGAACTTTTTGACGTTTACGTTTATTTGGTTGGTATGTTCTTTTCATATATTCCACCTCCAAAATGTTCTTATCTATTTTATAAACACAGACATACTTTGATAGTATAACGACAAAGTAGTGATTTTGTCAATATAAAATAGAAGATCGATTGTTAAAAATTATCCACAAGATTATTTTTTTCTATGGGAATCCTATGTGGAAAAAGTTATGCACAGGGATTATCCACAGATAATAAATGGCTGGTTTTACACAGAAAATACACGTGTAAAAAAAGTAATCCACAATCAGGCGTTTCCCTGTGTATTTCGTCTCCTAACTATTGGTATATCTATATTTTTTATCCACAGACGCAAGAGGAAATCTATTGATTTTCACGAGTTTTCCACTTGTGCATTAGTGGTGTGGAAAACTTTTTTTGACAACTGTGTTTTTCTCTTTTTTCTTTTTGTCGATTGTGTGGATAATTGTAATTAAAAAATTTTTTTCTTCGGTTTCTGTGGAAAACTATTGAAAAAAATGCTAAATTAGTACTAGTTATTCACTTTTTAATGAAGGAGGAGGCCTTATATGGTATCCCTCGATGCTTTATGGAATGAATTAAAAGCAACATACCAAAAGGATTTATCGCCTGCTAGCTATAATACATGGATCGAAACAGCGAACCCTCGAACCCTTGATCAAAACCAGCTCGTTGTTGAGGTTCCTAGCAAGATTCATAAAGAATATTGGGAAAAAAACCTGGCGACAAAAATCGTTGAAGTCGGTTATATGTTATCAGGAAATGAGATTATCCCTCGCTTTATTACTGGCGAAGAAGCAGAGCAAGAAGAAGTTATAGAAGAAAAAAATCCAAAAGTTGTGGCACCTAGTCCGCTAAAAAAAGCCATGCTGAACCCTAAATATACCTTTGATACGTTTGTCATTGGTAAAGGAAACCAGATGGCTCATGCAGCAGCGCTCGTTGTAGCAGAAGATCCAGGTTCTATTTATAACCCGCTCTTCTTTTATGGAGGCGTGGGACTTGGTAAGACTCACTTGATGCATGCAATTGGTCATCAAATGCTGCAAAGTCAGCCTAATGCCAAAGTAAAATATGTAAGCAGTGAAACTTTTGCTAATGATTTCATCAATTCGATCCAAAACAAAACAGCAGAAGAGTTCCGTCAAGAATATCGAAATGTTGATTTACTGCTAGTGGATGACATTCAATTTTTTGCAGAAAAAGAAGCTACGCAAGAAGAGTTTTTCCATACTTTCAATGCCTTGTACAATGAAGGGAAACAAATCGTACTAACCAGTGATCGGTTGCCAAACGAGATTCCGAAACTGCAAGAACGCCTTGTTTCTCGCTTTGCATGGGGGCTGTCTGTTGATATTACACCGCCGGATCTTGAAACAAGAACAGCGATTTTACGTAAAAAAGCGGCGGCTGAACGTCTAGAGATCCCAGATGACACACTAAGCTACATCGCAGGACAAATTGATTCTAACATTCGTGAATTAGAAGGTGCGCTTGTTCGAGTGCAAGCTTTTGCTGCGATGAATAGTGAAGATATTTCGACTAGTCTAGCTGCAGACGCACTGAAAACGTTAAAATCAGGAAAAGGACATCCTCAATTGTCAATCCTGCAGATCCAAGAAGAAGTGGCAAAGTATTATCACATCCAATTGAAAGATCTCAAAGGAAAGAAACGCGTCAAATCTATTGTTGTTCCTAGACAAATCGCTATGTATTTGGCACGTGAGCTCACAGATAATTCTTTACCGAAAATCGGAGCTGAATTCGGTGGCAAGGATCACACAACGGTTATCCATGCTCATGAAAAAATCCAGCAGCTGATGGATTCTAGTGTCAGTATGCAAAATGAAGTATCAGAAATCAAAAACTTTTTACTAAATTAATTTGTCGATTCTATCAACTGAAAATAGCATGTGGATAAAAGAAAAAAACGTTCAAAAGTTATACACACTTTTTCCACAGCTGTTTTTTCGTTTCTCTCTTACGTTTTTTGAGTTTTCCACAGAATCAACATGCCCTATTACTTTTATTATTCTTTTTAACTAATAATAAATAAACAAACATTCAAAGGAGATACATCATGAAAGTTACTTTAAACCGAGCTAGCTTTATGCAAGAATTGCAAACTGTTCAACGAGCTATTTCAAGCAAAACCACGATCCCTATTTTGACAGGTGTAAAAATCACACTGACACAAGAAGGTTTGACTTTGACGGGGAGCAACGCTGATATATCAATTGAAACTTTTTTGTCTGTTGAAAACGAAAAAGCAAATATGCAAATCGAATCTACTGGTTCCATTGTTTTACAAGCACGTTTCTTTAGCGAAATCATTCGGAGACTTCCTGAAGAAACATTTACTTTAGAAGTTTTAGAAAATAAACAAGTAGCGATTACTTCTGGAAAAGCGAATTTTATCGTAAATGGATTAGATGCAGATAACTATCCTCATCTTCCTGTTGTCGAAAGCCATAACCAGATGAAATTACCTGTACACGTATTGACTAAACTAATCAACGAAACAGTTTTTGCTGTCTCACAACATGAGAGTCGTCCAATCTTGACAGGTGTGCATTTCATTTTATCTGATAATTCTTTATTGGCTGTAGCTACTGATTCTCACCGTCTAAGTCAACGCGTGATTCCAGTAGAACAAGCGGCTGATCATTTTGATATTGTTATTCCTGGAAAAAGTTTGATCGAATTATCTCGCTCATTAACAAATGAAGAAGAAATCGTCGAAATCAGTATTATGGAAAACCAAGTGTTGTTCAAAACAGAAACGATGTATTTCTATTCCCGTTTGCTAGAAGGAAACTATCCTGATACCAATCGTTTGATTCCTTCAAGTTTTAATACAGAGGTTGAATTTTCTGTTCCTAGCTTTTTAGCGGCGATCGAACGGGCTTCTTTACTTTCTCATGAAGGCCGTAACAACATCGTTCGTTTATCTATTCGTCCAGATGCGGTTGTTTTATACGGAAATTCGCCAGAAATCGGGAAGGTAGAAGAAAGCTTGAGTTATACAGTAAGCAGTGGCGATCCATTAGATATTTCTTTCAATCCGGATTATATGAAAGCAGCGTTGCGTGCATTTGGAGATATGAGCATCAAAGTGAAATTTATCTCTGCTATTCGTCCATTTACATTGGAACCAACGGAAGATGGCGTTCAATTTATTCAGCTGATTACTCCTGTACGTACAAATTAACAATGATTTTCAATGTTCTTGAAAATTTAATTGAAAAGAAATAGAAAAAATAAAATTTTAAACAGAAGGCCCTAAAATCTCTTTTAAGGCTTTCTGTTTATTTTTGTTTAAATCACCTTTTTTAGATTAAATCGTCTTATATGGAAAAATATATGGATAAATTTGTTTTATTGCGAAAAAAAAGGTATAATAGAGTATACTTTTAATAATGAAAATGAGGGATGGGCATTGAAACAACAAGTCATTCTAAATACGGAATTCATGACGTTGGGCCAAATGTTGAAAGAAGTCACAGTTATCGGTAGTGGCGGACAAGCAAAATGGTATTTGGCAGAAAACACTGTGTTAGTCGATGGCGAACCAGAAAATCGTCGTGGACGCAAACTTTATCCCGGCATGATGGTTGAAGTTCCAGAAGTAGGAACTTTTTTTATGGTAAAAAAAGGAAACGACGATAATGAGGCTGAATAAGCTGTATTTAAAAAATTATCGAAATTACGAAGAGCTGAACATCGAATTTTCCAAGAACCTCGTCATCTTTTTAGGAGAAAATGCGCAAGGAAAAACGAATCTTTTAGAAAGTATCTACGTATTAGCTATGACGCGAAGTCATCGGACAAGTAGTGAGCAGGAATTGATTGGCTGGACTGACGATCAGGCGATGATTCAAGGAGAGATCACAAAAGGTTCATCCACTCTTCCATTAGAAATCTTATTATCTAAAAAAGGCCGAAAAACCAAGATCAACCATATCGAACAGAAAAAGTTAAGTACTTACGTGGGACAAATGAATGTCATTTTATTTGCACCAGAAGATCTTTCTTTAGTAAAAGGCAGCCCGCAGATCAGGCGGAAGTTTTTAGATATGGAATTAGGCCAGATCAATCCAATCTATCTTTATGATCTTGTCCAATACCAAGCAATTTTGAAACAAAGAAACCAGTATTTAAAGCAATTGAATGAAAAAAAACAAACTGATTTGCTTTATTTGGATATTTTGTCCGAACAACTAGCAGCGTTTGGCAGCAAAGTATTGAAAGCAAGAGCACAGTTCGTCAAGCGATTGGAGTTTTGGGCTAATTCTTTGCATCAGCAAATCACCCATCAAAAAGAGCAGCTGGAAATCGAGTATCTCACCGCAGTCGATTCTTTAGAAACACATACGCAAGAGCAAATCCAAGAACAATTTCTCGCACTTTTGAACCAAAATAAAAAGAAAGACCTTTTTCGGGGAACAACGACAGTTGGTCCTCATCGTGACGATCTTTCCTTTTTTATTAATCAGAAAAATGTGCAGACTTATGGATCGCAAGGACAGCAAAGAACAACTGCACTAAGTGTCAAATTAGCAGAAATCGATTTGATTAAAGAAGAGACAGGGGAATATCCAATCCTTTTGTTAGATGATGTGATGAGCGAGCTGGATGATAATCGTCAACTCCATCTGCTAGAAACAATCGAAGGAAAAGTTCAAACGTTCTTAACAACAACGACACTTGACCATGTAAAAAATAAAATGACTGTTGAACCTGAGATTTTTTATGTTCAACAAGGGAAACTAAAAGGAGAAGAAACTGAATGACAGAAGAAAGAAGTTTAGTAGAACGCGCTAAAGAGTATGATGCCAGTCAGATTCAAGTACTTGAAGGACTTGAAGCCGTTCGTAAACGACCTGGCATGTATATCGGTTCGACTAGTTCTGAGGGTCTGCATCACCTTGTTTGGGAAATTGTCGATAATTCGATCGATGAAGTATTAGCAGGTTTTGCAACGAAAATCCATGTGATTATTGAAAAAGACAACAGTATCACCGTTATTGACGACGGTCGGGGGATACCTGTAGATATCCAGGTAAAAACTGGACGTCCTGCAGTTGAAACGGTCTTTACTGTTTTACATGCTGGAGGAAAATTCGGCGGTGGTGGGTACAAAGTTTCTGGTGGACTTCACGGAGTAGGATCTTCTGTTGTTAACGCGCTTTCTACACAGCTTGATGTCAAAGTATACAAAGAAGGAAATGTGTACTATCAAGAATATCGTCGTGGAGCTGTAGTGGACGACTTAAAGATTATCGAACAAACGGATCGCCATGGAACAACGGTTCACTTTACGCCAGACCCTGAAATTTTTACAGAGACAACTGAGTTTGATTTTTCAAAATTGGCTACCCGGATCCGTGAACTTGCTTTCTTGAACCGCGGGATGCGTATATCGATTGAAGACAAACGAGAAGAAGAACCAGTCATCAATGAATACCATTATGACGGCGGGATCAAAAGTTATGTCGAATACTTGAATGCAAACAAAACCGTGATTTTTCCAGAACCTGTATATTTGGAAGGTGAACAGCAAGATATCGCAGTTGAAGTCTCTATGCAATATACAGACGGCTACCATTCCAATATCATGAGTTTTGCCAACAATATCCATACGTATGAAGGCGGAACACATGAATCAGGATTCAAGACTGCTTTAACTCGTGTGATAAATGATTATGCCCGAAAACAAAAGCTGATGAAAGAAAATGACGACAACTTGACCGGTGAAGACGTGCGAGAAGGATTGACAGCTGTTATTTCTATCAAGCATCCTGACCCTCAATTCGAAGGACAAACAAAAACAAAATTGGGTAATTCCGAAGTACGGACAGTCACTGATCGGTTATTTAGCGAACATTTCATGAAATTCTTGCTGGAAAACCCAAGTGTGGGCCGTCAAATTGTTGAAAAAGGATTACTAGCTTCCAGAGCTCGTCTAGCAGCGAAACGTGCGCGTGAAGTAACGAGACGTAAAGGTGCTTTAGAGATTAGTAATCTGCCAGGAAAATTAGCGGACTGCTCTAGCAACGATCCTGAAAAATGCGAATTGTTCATCGTCGAAGGAGATTCGGCCGGCGGATCAGCTAAGCAAGGTCGTAATCGAGAGTTTCAAGCCATCTTGCCTATTCGTGGGAAAATCTTGAATGTTGAAAAAGCAAGCATGGACAAGATCTTGGCAAATGAAGAGATCCGGTCTTTATTTACTGCTATGGGTACAGGGTTTGGAGAAGATTTTGATGTATCGAAAGCTCGCTACCACAAATTAGTTATCATGACTGATGCCGATGTCGACGGCGCGCATATCCGTACATTGTTGCTGACTCTTTTTTATCGTTACATGCGTCCTATTGTTGAAGCTGGATACGTCTATATTGCTCAGCCACCTTTATACGGGGTAAAACAAGGGAAGAATATTACGTATGTACAACCAGGAAAAAATGCAGAAGAAGAGTTGAAACAAGTCGTTGCTTCACTTCCTGCCTCACCAAAACCAAGCGTTCAGCGTTATAAAGGACTTGGAGAAATGGATGATCATCAACTATGGGAAACAACTATGGACCCAAGCAATCGGATGATGGCCCGCGTCAGTGTGGACGATGCTATTGCAGCAGATCAGATATTTGAAATGTTGATGGGGGATCGAGTAGAACCCCGTCGTGCATTCATCGAGGAAAATGCACACTATGTGAAGAACTTAGATATTTAATCATGAAGGAGGAAAAAGAATGAGTGAAGAAATCAGAGAAAACATCCATGATGTCAATCTAACCAGCGAAATGAAAGACTCCTTCATCGATTATGCGATGAGTGTTATTGTCGCACGTGCACTTCCTGATGTCAGAGATGGTCTGAAACCCGTTCACCGCCGTATTTTATACGGCATGAACGAATTAGGTGTAACACCGGATAAAGCCCATAAAAAATCTGCCAGAATCGTCGGAGATGTCATGGGTAAATACCATCCTCATGGAGACAGTGCGATCTATGAGTCAATGGTACGGATGGCGCAGCCATTCAGCTACCGTTATATGCTAGTGGATGGTCATGGAAACTTTGGTTCTGTTGACGGTGACGGTGCCGCCGCTATGCGTTATACCGAAGCACGGATGAGCAAAATCGCTACAGAAATGCTGCGTGATATCAATAAGAACACTGTTGATTTCCAAAGCAACTATGATGATACAGAAAAAGAACCAGTTGTACTACCTGCTCGCTTCCCGAATCTTTTAGTGAACGGAACAACGGGGATCGCCGTAGGTATGGCCACGAATATCCCACCTCATAACTTGTCTGAGGTAGTAGCGGCTATCGATTTGCTGATGGATAATCCTGATGTGACGACCAATGAATTGATGGAAGTATTACCTGGACCAGATTTTCCAACAGGTGGTTTGGTTATGGGAAAATCAGGAATCCGAAGAGCGTATGAAACAGGTAAGGGTTCTATTACCGTACGTGCAAAAGTTGAGATTACTGAGATGCCAAATGGTAAAGAACGGATCATCGTGACAGAATTGCCTTATATGGTCAATAAAGCAAAATTGATCGAACGGATTTCTGAACTGCACAGAGACAAGCGTATCGAAGGGATCACAGATTTGCGGGACGAATCTTCCCGTGAAGGTATGCGGATCGTCATTGACATCCGTCGTGACGCCAGCGCATCCGTTATCTTGAATAACTTATATAAATTGACATCCTTGCAAAATTCATTTGGATTTAATATGTTGGCGATCGAAAAAGGTGTGCCGAAAGTTTTGAGCTTGAAACAAATTCTTGAAAACTATATCGAACATCAGCGCGAAGTCATCACAAGACGGACGGTCTTTGAAAAAGAAAAAGCAGAAGCAAGGGCACACATTTTAGAAGGTTTGCGTATTGCTTTGGATCATATCGATGAAATCATTGCGATTATCCGTGGGTCTAAATCAGATGACGAAGCAAAAGCGACGATGATCGAACGGTTCGATTTATCCGATCGCCAGTCCCAAGCTATTTTAGATATGCGTTTACGCCGATTGACCGGTTTGGAACGGGAAAAAATCGAAAATGAATACCAAGAACTCTTAAAACTGATTGAAGATTTAACTGACATTCTGGCAAGACCAGAACGTGTTACAGAAATTATCAAGAATGAATTAGCAGACTTGAATCAACGATTTGGTGATAAACGACGCACAGAATTACTAGTCGGTGAGGTCTTAAGTCTGGAAGATGAAGATTTAATCGAAGAAGAAGAAATCGTTATTACATTGACAAACAATGGTTACATCAAACGTTTGGCAAATAATGAATTCAGAGCTCAACGAAGGGGTGGACGTGGTGTCCAAGGAATGGGTATCCACAATGACGACTTCGTCAAAAATCTGGTTTCTTGTTCTACCCATGATACATTGTTATTCTTTACGAATAACGGAAAAGTGTATCGGGCAAAAGGATATGAAATTCCAGAATACGGGCGTACAGCCAAAGGAATCCCAATCATCAATTTACTAGGTATCGATTCGAGTGAAAGCATCCAGGCAATCATTGCGGTGACGGGAGAAGCAGAAGAAGGCCACTATCTCTTCTTTACGACGCGTCAAGGTACAGTAAAACGTACTTCTGTCACTGCTTTTGCTAACATCCGAAGTAATGGTCTGATCGCAATTGGTTTGAAAGAAGACGATGAGCTCGTCAATGTGCTACTGACAGATGGTCAATCTAATATCATTATCGGAACACATAACGGCTACTCTGTCACTTTCAAAGAAGAAGCAGTCCGCGATATGGGACGTACAGCTTCCGGGGTCAGAGGGATACGCCTGCGTGAGGAAGATTATGTCGTTGGGGCAGCCTTAATGAAGGGAAATCAAGAAGTATTAGTGATCACAGAAAAAGGTTACGGAAAACGGACAAAAGTATCGGAATATCCAGTGAAAGGCCGCGGAGGTAAAGGGATCAAAACGGCGAACATCACTGAAAAAAATGGTCCACTAGCTGGGTTGACCACTGTTTCTGGAGATGAAGACATCATGCTGATTACAGATAAAGGTGTCATTATCCGTTTCAACGTATCGACTGTTTCTCAAACTGGACGTTCAACATTAGGCGTACGTTTGATGAAGATGGAAGCTGATACGAAAGTTGTCACGATGGCAGCAGTCGAACCAGAAGCTGCAGAACAAACAGTTGAAGAACAAGGATCAGAAGAATAACCATCAAGACTAATTGTGTAAGCTAGCAAGAATGACCGATTAAAAAATCTGGTTATTCCTGCTGGCTTTTTTGATTAGTTGAATTTCTCTTAAAATATTCGAAACTGTTCATTCTGTATTGCTTTTGACCAAAATAGAGTGTATAATCAGAGCTTGTGAGTAGTCTAATTAATTAGATAACTCTCCTTGCTCTTAGGAACCTAAGAGCCGAAAGTCCACAGGGAGGTGAATATCAATGGAAAACACGAAATATGAAATCATGTACATTATTCGTCCAAACATTGATGAAGAAGCAAAAACTGCTTTAATCGAACGTTTCGATGCAATCTTGAAAGATAACGGAGCAGAAGTTATCGAATCAAAAGATTGGGAAAAACGCCGTTTCGCTTATGAAATGAACGGTTACCGTGAAGGTATCTATCACATCGTTAAAGTATCTTCTCCATCATCAGCAAATGCTGTCAATGAATTTGACCGTCTTGCTAAAATCAACGACGATATCATTCGTCACATGATTGTTAAAGAAGAAGCTTAATTGTTGTTTCATGTGAAACAATAGAAAACGATGAGAGGAGATGACTATTTTGATTAATAATGTTGTATTAGTTGGACGTCTGACGAAAGATCCAGATTTGCGTTACACAGCAAGTGGTACGGCAGTCGCAACATTTACTTTGGCTGTGAATCGTAATTTTACAAACCAAAGCGGCAATCGCGAGGCTGATTTTATCAACTGTGTGATTTGGCGCAAATCAGCAGAAACTTTAGCAAACTATGCTCGTAAAGGAACACTTTTAGGTGTTACTGGACGTATCCAAACTCGTTCTTATGATAATCAGCAAGGACAACGTGTATACGTGACAGAAGTAGTAGCTGACAACTTCCAATTGCTGGAAAGTCGTTCTGCATCTGAAAATCGTCAACAAAGCGGCGGATTCCAAAGTTCTGGTCAATCAGCTGGCGGATTTGGCGGAAACAATAACTCTAATCAAACATCTCAATCATCCAACGGTATGCCTGATTTCGACCGTGATACTTCTGACCCATTCGGCTCAAGTTCAACGATCGACATTTCAGACGATGATTTACCATTCTAAACGAATTTGATAGGAGGGAAATAGAATGGCACAACAAAGAAGAGGCGGACGTAAACGTCGTAAAGTAGACTACATTGCTGCTAACCATATTGAATATATCGATTATAAAGATATCGAATTACTAAAAAGATTTATTTCAGAACGCGGTAAAATCTTGCCACGTCGTGTAACTGGTACAGGCGCTAAAAACCAACGTAAAATTACTGTTGCAATCAAACGCGCTCGTATCATGGGCTTGCTACCTTTCGTTAGCGAAGACTAATAAATCCTAGGAATTGAATGACTGATCCTTTTGATCAGCTATTCAATTCCTTTTTTTCTGTAAAAATAACCTCTATTCGTTTAGTCGCTCGAATGACGAAAGTTATGGTAAAATCAAATTAGTCATATATGGGAGGAAAATTATGGAAAATAAAAACAATCATTTATCCCCGAAACCTCTCTTCCTTATCCTGTTTATATTAATCGAAGTATTGGTAGTCTTAATTTTACCATTTCGTTTTGTTAGCGCTTCGGTCATTCTATTGATGAATTTATGGGGTGTTCGCTATTGGTTGAAAATGAAACGTTGGCTTATTTTAAATAAACGTGAAAAAATCCAGCAGGCTTCGACTGTAGCTGAAACCAATCTAGCTTATGTCTCAGAAGTCATGCCTGTAGGAGTGATTGCTTATCAGCCATCAAGCCAAAAAATCGAATGGCTCAATCCATTAGCATTGAAAATCAAAGATCAAAGTGGATTAACAGAGGAAGAATTGCTAGATACTTTTTTTACTGCAAAAGAAAAAAAGAAAAACCAAGTCTATCTAGCAGATAAAACATTTCAGTTTGATATGGATACAGTAAAGGGTGTTGTTTATTTTAATGATATTACCCAAAACCAGTTGTTAAAACTCCATCAGACGAACAGTCAGCCGGTGATTGGTATTTTATCTATTGATAACTATGCAGATGCCATTGATAAATTAGATGACAAAGAGATTTCTTATTTGAACTCTTTCGTCACTACACTAGTTTCTGACTGGATGAATGAATACCATGTCTTTTTCAAAAGAATCAACGCAGAACGGTTTTTCTTCGTAGCACAGATGATCGATCTGAAAAAGATGATGGATAAAAAATTTGATTTGCTGGATCGCTTTCGAGCAGAAGCTGAAAAACAGAGCTCGCCTATCACCCTTAGTATGGGGATTGCTTATGGCTCAAGAACCCTCGATGAAATCGGTGGAGAAGCTCAGAATAATTTAGATGTTGCTTTAGTCCGTGGAGGCGACCAAGTTGTCGTGAAAGAGGTAAAAGAAGGAGCAAAACCTGTTTATTATGGGGGGAAATCTGCTAAGAATGTCAAACGCACGCGTGTTCGTTCTCGAGCGATGAGTACCGCTTTGCGTCGGATTTTTGATGAAACAGGCGATGTGTTTATCATGGGGCACAAGTTTCCGGATATGGATGCTTTAGGCTCTGCTTTTGGTGTCAGTTGTCTGGCACGCTTCAACCAGAAAAAAGCTTACATCGTTATCAATGAGAACGAGATCATTCCAGATGTAGAACGGTGTCTTGAAGAAATCCATAAGCATCCTGAATTAGAAATGCAACTAATCTCTCCAGAACGTGCCATAGAGCTGAAAAAAGAAGAGGACCTCCTCGTGATGGTGGATTACCATAAACCTTCTCTATCGATCTCTCAGGGCCTATATGAGCAATTTGATAAGATTGTGATCATTGATCACCATCGTCGTGGGGAAGAGTTTCCAAGTAAACCTCTGCTGACTTATATCGAATCTTCAGCTTCTTCAGCTTCAGAGCTAGTTTCTGAGCTGATCCAATACCAAAGCAGCAAAACAAATCGCTTAGATCGTTTTGAGGCCACATTATTGCTTGCAGGAATGGTTGTAGATACAAATAGTTTCAATGTCCGTACAACTGCACGAACTTTTGACGTTGCCAGCTATTTAAGGTCTTGTGGAGCAGACGCATCCTTAGTACAATATTTATTGAGCTCGGATTTAGCGACATACTTGGAGATCAGCAATTTGATTGCTGGAAGCGACTATGTGACTTCTGATATTGTTGTGGCGGCAGGGACAGACGAAAAAGAGTATAATAGTGTTATAGCAGCAAAAACAGCAGATACATTGCTTTCGATGATCAATATCAATGCAGCTTTCGTCATTACAAAGCGGACAGACGGCTTGATTGGGATCAGTGCCAGAAGTACCGGCACGATCAACGTCCAAATCATCATGGAATCCTTAGGTGGCGGAGGACACTTCACAAACGCAGCTACTCAACTGGAAAATACGACAGTTGAGGAAACAAAACAGAAGCTATTTGCTGCAATCAAAGAAAATATGAATCAAATATATGATAAGGAGTAATCCAAATGAAAGTAATTTTTTTACAAGATGTAAAAGGAAAAGGTAAAAAAGGGGACATCAAAGAAGTTCCAGCAGGTTATGCACAAAATTATCTAATCAAAAATAACTTGGCAAAAGAAGCAACGAAAAGCAGTATCAGTCAGTTAGCAGGACAAAAGAAAGCGCAAGAAAAACACGAAGCTGAAATCTTGGAAGAAGCTAAAAAGTTAAAAGAATTCTTGGAAAAAGAAGATACTGTAGTCGAATTGAAGGCGAAAGCAGGGGAAGACAGCCGTTTGTTTGGTTCGATCCCTTCAAAACAAATTGCTGAAGGGTTAAACAAACAATACAAAATCAAATTAGATAAACGAAAAATCGAATTAGAAAATCCGATCCGTTCACTAGGCTACACAAACGTACCTGTTAAGCTTCATCATGAGGTGACGGCTACGATCAAAGTTCATGTCGTACAAGAATAACAAATCTTGATAGCGATGTTCAGCTGGTAAGTATAACCAGAAGGAGAAAAGACAAACCGAAATTTATCTGAGAAAACAGCTGCAGCAATGAAAGCAAAAGCTGCAAATCGATTTCAGATTGATTTCGGTTTCTTTTTTGGGAACAGCAAAATAGCATAAAGAAAACGAGTATAATAAAAGAGAACTATTTTTTTATTACACTTTCGGTACGAATGATGACTTTTCTCTCATTTTCTTGTAAAATGAAGCAATTGAAGACAAGGAGCGATACGTATGAATGAAGTGTGGCAGGATCGAATCCCACCGCAAAATATTGAAGCTGAACAAGCGGTTTTAGGCTCTGTTTTTCTTGACGCAGAAACGATCATTGATGCCATGGAGTACATAGAGCCAAAAGACTTTTATCGTCGCGGCCATCAAATTATTTTTGAGACAATGATCGAGTTAAATGATCGTAATGAAGCGATTGACGTGGTTACTGTCAAAGACCGGCTGGAACAAGCCAATTTGTTAGAAGATGCCGGTGGTTTAAGTTATCTCTCAGACTTGGCATTAGCAGTTCCGACAGCAGCAAATATCGTCTACTATGCGAAAATCGTTGAAGAAAAATCATTGCTGCGTACATTGATCCAGACAGCAACAGGAATCGTTACGAAAGGATTCGAGCAAGGAGAAGAAGTTCAAACAATTTTAGATGATGCCGAACGCAGTATCTTGGAGGTTTCGGAAAAAAGAAATCGAAGCGGCTTTTTATCTATTGCTGAAGTACTGAACTCCACGATTGAAAATATCGATCGACTAGCTCAAAACAATGAAGAAATCACAGGTCTACCAACTGGCTATCAAGGTCTGGATAAAATGACAGCAGGTTTCCAGCCCGAAGAACTAATCATTCTTGCTGCACGTCCAGCGGTAGGTAAAACAGCGTTTGCATTGAATATTGCTCAAAATGTAGGAACAAAAACAGATCGTTCTGTTGCGATATTTAGTTTGGAAATGGGGGCAGAATCTCTTGTAAATCGGATGCTTTGTGCAGAAGGTTCGATTGAGGCCAGCCATTTACGTACAGGTCAGCTTTCGGAAGAAGAATGGTCGAATCTGATCGTTGCGATGGGGAGTCTTTCTCGAGCAAATATTTTTATCGATGATACACCAGGGATCAAAATCTCTGAAATCCGTGCGAAATGTCGGAAACTAGCTCAAGAAAAAGGCAATCTAGGCTTGATATTGATCGATTATTTGCAGTTGATTGAAGGTAACGGTAAAGAGAACCGTCAACAAGAAGTATCAGATATCTCTCGCCAACTGAAAAAACTGGCGAAAGAGCTGAAAGTACCTGTCATTGCTCTTTCACAGTTATCTCGTGGAGTAGAACAGCGACAAGACAAACGACCAGTGCTAAGTGATATTCGTGAATCCGGATCAATTGAACAAGATGCGGACATCGTAGCCTTCTTGTATCGAGATGATTATTATGAAAGAGAAGGCGGAGATGACGATGATGGAAACGAGCCAAAAAATGACAACGTCATCGAAGTCATCATCGAGAAGAACCGAAGCGGTGCACGAGGAACAGTTGAACTACTGTTTATCAAAGAATACAATAAGTTTTCGTCGCTTTCGCCAAGAGAAGAATTTTAAAGAAGAGGTTGTGAAAGAGGCGTTCAGCCTTGCACAATGACTAAGAGCACTCGTATAAGATGCGACGAGTAACTGCAAGAGTGACTAGAGCACTTAATTAAAACAGATCTCCAAAGGGATTGTGACAAAAGTCTTGTCACAGTCCCTTTTTCCGAATAAACGGTGTTCAATCAGCTGACCCTTGGTATTAGCTCAGCAAACGTCAAAATATGAGGAACTATTTTGACGTTTGTTTCTCTAATACTCAGGTCAAAACGCTGATCTTACGACCTCTTTTCCTTAAACGGTGTTCTCCTGCCAACTCCTCGGTCACGAGTCACAATATCATCAAACATGAGAAGCAGTTTTTTGAAATTGCTCCTTGTGACTCAGAGTTAAACGGCAGGCTCACAACCTCTTTCTTAAACGGTGTTCAAAAGCTTGCATCTGCGGTAATACGCCCAATCAAACGAAAAATATGAGAAGCTATTTTTGTTTGGCTGTTCTTATTACTTGATGCAGGACAGCTTTTTCACAACCTCTGATTCACGGTGTTCCAGAAGTAGCTTCTTCGAAAAATAAGTCGAAATTTCACAAAAATTTGAGAAGCAATTTTCGTACATTCCTTCTTATTTCTTGAAGCTGACCACTTCTGTTACAACCTCTTTTTTAATAACCATTCTAAAAAGATAAAGTTCGTTTTTTAAGCGTTTTTATAAAATAAAAATAAAAATCATTCGATTTTATTTGAAATATGTATCTATTATTGATACAATGGTTCAGGATTAAATAATATAGAACGAGGTGTTCACATGTCATCTGTAGTAGTAGTAGGTACGCAATGGGGCGATGAAGGGAAAGGAAAAATCACAGACTTTCTCAGTGAAAATGCTGAAGTGATTGCACGGTACCAAGGTGGCGACAATGCAGGGCACACAATTAAGTTTAACGGTGTGACTTATAAACTGCATTTGATTCCTTCTGGGATTTTTTATAAAGACAAGATCAGTGTGATCGGAAACGGCGTTGTAGTCAATCCTAAATCATTGGTTAAAGAATTAGCTTATTTACATGAAAAAGGTGTAGAAACAAGTAATTTGCGTATTTCTGACCGCGCGCACGTAATCTTGCCTTATCATATCAAATTGGACCAATTACAAGAAGATGCTAAGGGCGAAAACAAGATTGGTACAACGATTAAAGGAATCGGACCTGCCTATATGGATAAAGCAGCTCGTGTAGGTATCCGTATTGCAGACTTATTAGATAAAGAAATTTTTGAAGAACGTCTTCGTTTGAATCTAGATGACAAAAACCGTCAATTTGTAAAAATGTTTGATTCAGAACCACTTGATTTTGACGATATTTTTGAAGAATATTATGAATACGGACAACAAATCAAACAATACGTCACAGATACTTCCGTTATCTTGAATGATGCCTTGGATGCAGGCAAACGCGTGTTGTTTGAAGGAGCACAAGGTGTAATGCTGGATATCGACCAGGGAACTTATCCTTTTGTTACTTCTTCTAACCCAGTAGCCGGTGGGGTAACAATCGGAAGCGGTGTAGGGCCTTCAAAAATCAATAAAGTTGTCGGCGTCTGCAAAGCCTATACGTCACGTGTCGGTGATGGACCATTTCCAACTGAATTATTTGATGAAACAGGAGAACAAATCCGCGAAGTAGGACGAGAATACGGTACGACAACTGGTCGTCCGCGTCGTGTAGGCTGGTTTGATTCTGTAGTTATGCGCCATTCTAAACGAGTTTCAGGTATTACCAACCTATCCTTAAACTCGATCGATGTATTAAGTGGATTGGAAACAGTAAAAATTTGTACGGCTTATGAATTAGATGGCGAACTAATCTACCACTATCCAGCAAGCTTGAAAGAGTTGAACCGCTGCAAACCAATCTATGAAGAATTGCCAGGCTGGTCAGAAGACATTACAGGATGCAAAACACTTGCAGAACTGCCAGAAAACGCACGTAACTATGTACGTCGTATCTCAGAGCTTGTTGGTGTACGTATCTCAACATTTTCTGTCGGACCTGATAGAACACAAACAAACATCTTAGAAAGCGTCTGGGCGCAAATCTAAGGATAAAAACGACGACTGAATCAGGACGTTCTTACCAGAGCGAGTCGAAGTGTTTATCTATACGATAATAATAACTTGAAGAGGTAGTGAAAGAGACGTTTAACCTTATTGCCGATAGGCTGTCTCTTGAACACTGTTTATTCAGAATAAGGGACTGTGACAAAAACCGTGTCACAGTCCCTTTTTTCGAATAAACGGTGTTCAAAAGCTTGCATCTACGGCACTAAGCCCAATCAGATGAAAAATATGGAGTGCTATTTTTATCTGATTGTTCTTACTGCTTGATGCAGAGCAGCTTTTTCACAACCTCTCCACTAAACGGTGTTCTCCTGCCAACTCCTCGGTCACAAGTCACAATATTCAACAAACATGAGAAGCTGTTTTTTGAAATTGTTCCTTGTGACTCGGAGCTAAACGGCAGGCTCACAACCTCTTGGTAAACGGTGTTCAATCAGCTGACCCTCGGTATTAGCTCAAAAAACGGCAAAATATGAGGAACTATTTTTTCCGTTTTTTTCTCTAATACTCAGGTCAAAACGCTGATTTCACAACCTCTGATTCACGGTGTTCCAGAAGTAGCTTCTACGGAAATAAGCCGAAATTTCACAAAAATTTGAGAAGCAATTTTCGTAAATTCCTTCTTATTTCTTGAAGCTGACCACTTCTGTCACAACCTCTTATTTTGATTAGAACTTGCGAAAATAAACCGGTTAAAGTGTGTCTAGCGCAAGAGATTTGCTATAATAGACGATAAGGGTAAAATGTAACGAGAAGGGGTTGAAAAATGTGTATCAAATTGTAACAGATTCTTGTTGTGATCTGCCATACCATGTATTAGCAAAAGAAAAAGTTGATTTTTTATCAATGAATCTCCAATTGAATGATCAAGAGTTAGTAGATGACCTCGGAAAGACATTCAATTATGACCGCTACATGAATCAGCTGAAAAATGGTGCGATGCCTACGACATCACAAATCAATGTTGGCCGATATTTAGAATTTTTCCGTTCTTATGCGGAAAAACAGATTCCTGTTTTATATGTGGCTTTTTCCAGTGGATTAAGCGGCTCTTACAGTAGTGCGCTTCAAGCGGTTGAATTGCTGAAGGAAGAATATGAAGACCCTGAGATCTATGTTTTTGATACAAAAGCTGCAAGTATTGGGGAAGGGCTTTTAGTATTGGAAGCTGTAAGATTGAAAAAAGAAGGTAAAAGCATCGAAGAAACCCTAGAGTGGCTGGAAAGTAATTATTTGAAAGTCCATTCATGGGTAACAGTAGACGATCTGAAATATCTAGAACGAGGCGGTAGGATTTCCAAAGCAAGTGCTACTCTTGGCAGTCTATTGAGTGTAAAGCCTATTATTACGGTGGATAAAGAAGGAAGGCTGACGAATGTTGACAAAGTTCGAGGAAGAAACAAGTCGATCCAGACAATCGTCAATGAGACGGTAAAAACAATCGTTGCACCACTTGATCAAATCGTTTATGTGGCTTACGCTGGGGACCTAGAGAGCGCGGAGAAGGCAAAACGGCTTTTGGAAGAACAGATAAAGATGAAAGATGTGAAACTTTATCCATTAGGCCCAACGATTGCCAGCCACACAGGCTATGGCTGTATCGCGATTTTTTCGATGGGAATCAGTCGATAAAAGCAGTAACTCATTCTGTAAAAAAGCCCAGAAATTGATTGTAACAAAAACAGCGACTCTTAAAAGATAGATGAGCATCCTATCTCTTAGAGGTCGCTGTTTTTTTATTTTTTAAGCTAAATAGGCCATTATGCCCATAACTCGTTCAATTGTTTTTGAATATCTGCATTTTCCAAAAATTCATCATATGTCGTATCAGCTCGATCGATCACACCTTTATCCGAAACGGCAATGATGCGGTTTGCCAATGTTTGGATAAATTGATGGTCATGTGACGCAAATAAGATTGAGCCAGTAAATGCCATCAAGCCGTCATTCAATGCTGTGATTGATTCTAAGTCTAAATGGTTCGTTGGATCATCTAATACAAGTACGTTAGCTTTCGAAAGCATCATTTTTGAAAGCATGCAACGGACTTTCTCTCCACCAGATAAAACATTCACTGGTTTCAATACTTCTTCACCAGAAAACAGCATTCTTCCTAAGAAGCTTCTTAAGAAGGTGTTATCATCTTCTTCTTTACTTGCATATTGACGCAACCAGTCTAAAATCGTTAGATCAGTATCGAATTCTTTCGTTGTATCCTTTGGTAAATAAGAATTACTTGTTGTCACACCCCAACGTACTGTTCCAGTATCTGGCGTAATTTCACCCATGATAACTTTGAATAGCGTTGTTGTTGTTATATCATTTTCTGCGACGAAAGCGACCTTGTCTTCTTTGCTCAAATTAAAAGATATATCATCTAAAATTTTCTTTCCATCAATCGTTACACTTACATTTTCTACCTGCAATAAGTCGTTTCCAATCTCACGTTCAGGTTTGAATCCAACGAATGGATAACGTCTAGAAGAAGGTTGGATATCGTCTAAAGTAATTTTTTCAAGCATTTTTTTACGTGAAGTTGCTTGTTTTGATTTTGATGCATTCGCACTAAAGCGGGCAATAAATTCTTGGAGTTCTTTGATTTGTTCTTCTTTTTTGGCATTTGCGTTTGCTTGAAGTTTAGCCGCTAGTTGACTAGATTCCAACCAAAAATCATAATTTCCTACATAAAGTTTGATTTTACCAAAATCCAGATCCGCCATATGTGTACATACTTTGTTCAAAAAGTGACGGTCATGGGATACAACGATCACAGTATTTTCAAAATTGATCAAAAATTCTTCCAGCCAATTGATCGATTGGATATCCAGACCGTTTGTTGGTTCGTCTAGCAAAAGAACATCAGGTTTACCAAATAGTGTTTGTGCTAATAACACTTTTACCTTTTGTCCACCAGTTAATTCACTCATTTGCTGATGGTGCAATTCTTCAGGGATGTTCAGACCTTGCAGTAAAACAGCTGCTTCTGGTTCAGCTTCCCATCCATTAAGCTCAGCAAATTCTCCTTCTAATTCAGCTGCTCGAATACCATCTTCGTCAGTGAAATCCTCTTTCATGTAAATCGCATCTTTTTCTTTCATCACTTCATACAGACGCTTGTGTCCCATGATGACTGTTTCAAGTACAGTATAGTCTTCATAGTCGTAATGGTTCTGTTTCAATACGGCCATCCGTTCATCTGGTCCCATAGTAACGGAACCTGTGGAAGGCTGCAGATCCCCTGATAACACTTTAAGGAACGTTGATTTACCTGCACCATTTGCACCAATCAAGCCATAGCAGTTTCCGGGGGTAAATTTAATATTCACATCATCAAATAGTTTGCGGTCTGAAAAGTGCAAACTCACATCATTTACAGTAATCAATTTTTTTCCTCACTTTTATCATTATTAGTTTTTGACAAGTCTTATAGAATTATATAGGGGAAAGGTAAAAGATTCAAGGCAATCGAACATTCTTTGTGTTTCACGTGAAACAGAATGAAGAAAATAAACATAAAAGAGGAGTAGAAATAGCTGCTATAGGATTTTTTAGTTTGCAACAGCATAATTTTTGACGTTATTTATAAGAGGGAGTACTATAAAACTGTAAAAGAAATGAAAGAAGGATTGAAAATGGATGAAAAAAGAACCATCGACTGGGGCTCATTGATTTTGGGAATTTTATTTGTACTTGTCTCATTGTTATCATTTCAAGACCCTGTCGGAAATTTAGTTGCAATTGTAGTAGTTTTTGCGATTTTTGCCTTTATTAAAGGGATATTTGAACTGTTTGTACGTAATAGATTAAAAGAGCTAACAGGATATAAAGGAAAGATGCCCTTAATAATCGGGATCATCGATATTCTAGTTGGCGTCTTTTTCTTATTCAATATTGGTGCAGGAGTCGCAGCATTGCCTTTTGTTTTTGCAGTATGGTTTATTGCTGATTCCGTTTTAGCGTTATTTACTGCTGACTTGGCAAGAGGAGTAAGTGAAGGATATTATTGGTTTACGATCATCGTCAATATTTTAGGAATTTTATTAGGTATTTTCTTATTGTTTAATCCAATTTCTTCTGCGTTGACATTAAGCTTTTTAGTTGGATTCTATTTTATGTTATTTGGTATCACACATATCGTCTATGCATTTAGATAAGCAAAATCAAACAAATAAAAAAGCCGGCTTCCGATTACAGTTTTACTATTGTAATTGGAAGCTGGCTTTTTTATCATGGACAAATATGCACGAGGTGATTTTTAGGTGTCGAGACAAATTTATGCAAAAATGTGAGAAGCTATATACACAAATTGTATCTTAATACTCGAAGTATAGCGCAGTTGTCACAACCTCTTGATACACGGTGTTTAAAAGCTTGCATCTGCGGTAATAAGCCCAACCAAACGAAAAATAGGAGGAGCTATTTTTGTTTGGCTGTTCTTATTACTTGATGCAGACCAGCTTTTTCACAACCTCTGATAAACGGTGCTCCACCTGCTGCTTCTCGGTAATAAGATCGCTGTCCTAGAAAATATGAGGAACTATTTTCTGTCCATCGTTCTTATTACTCGAAGCATAGCGCAGTTGTCACAACCTCTTTTCATATAATTCATTCAATACTGGCAAATCATGGACTTCATATTTTTCTTTGAATGCTTGGATTTCTTCTTCAGAATATTTTCTTGGATCTAAATGCAGATCTTCTACTGGCAATGGGCGCTTGTTATTGATCTTCACATCGATTACTACAGGACGATCTGATTTTGCAGCTGCATCAAAGGCAAATCGAAGTTGCGAGTATTCTGTGACTGTAAAGCTATTTGCCCCGAGCGCTTCTCCAACTTTACCGAAATCTGCATCTTCTAAAAATACACCAAATTTCTTTTGTTCCGTATCTTCTTGTTCTGCTTCGATGAAACCAAAAGAATCATTCGAAAAGACAACATTAATAATTGGAAGCTGATATTTGACTTGTGTAATGATATCTTGCATGACCATAGCAAATCCGCCATCACCACTTAAGGTAAATACTTGTTTTTCTGGGTAGCTTAGTTGTGCGGCAATTCCTCCTGGCACACCATTACCCATAGTTGCGAACCATCCAGATGTCGTATGTTTTTGTTTACCGTTCATATTCAATAAACGAATAGAATGGATAGTCGTGTTACCGACATCTGTGACGAAAATCGCATCGTCTTCAGCAATACGATTGATTTCTTTATAGACAGCCTCTGGACGAATCGGTTCTTCCTCTCGATCTTCAAAAGATTTCAACCAATTTACCCATTTTTCTTTATTTTCTTGATTTGCTAGGTACCAGCTATCAGCAGGGCGAGCATCCCCTAACTCGACAAGTCTTTGCAAAGCTGTGTTTGCATCACCGAGGATCGACAAAGATGTTTCATGGCGTCGTCCAAATTTTGACGCATCAATATCGATTTGGATAAATTCAGCAGTTGGATTAAAAAATGCACGTCCAAATGGGAAGTCGCTACCGACAAATAAGATCAGATCGGCTTCTGCCAATGCTTCATTTCCGGGTTTAGTAGCGACACGTCCAGCAAAACCAAGAAAGTTTTCATAATCATCAGGAATAATTCCTTTTGCTAGAACGGAAGCGACAACAGGAACTGAAAAATGTTCTGAGAATTCTTTGATTTGCGGAAATCCATTTCGCGTTCCTTGACCAACATAAAGAACTGGTTTTTTTGCTTTTTCAAGATAAGGCAAAGCAGCTAGCAAATCTTTTTCTTCTGGTAATATCACACTTGTTTTATGAGTGTGAGCGGTGGAGAAAGGTTGTTCGTCAATTTCTTCAAAACCAAGATCAACAGGGATAGTCACGATAGCCACGCCTTTATGCTCATAGGCGGCTTTAATGGCTTCATCTACTACATGCGGAAGACTTTGTGGTGTCATGACTGTACGATTGTATACGCTGACATCTGCGAAAATAGGATTTTCATTTAGTTCCTGGAAAGAGTTATAGTTCATGGATGTAGAAGCAACTTGTCCTAAGAACGCTACTAGAGGCACATGGTCCATCTGTGCATCATACAAACCATTGATCAAATGTGTCGCACCAGGTCCTGCAGAGCCGAAGACAGCGCCGACTTTCCCCGTTAATTTTGCATCTGCAGCGGCTGCGAGTGCGCCGACTTCTTCATGACGAACTTGAATGTAGTTGATTTCGGTTTTTTCTTGATATAGCGCATCCATAATTGAATTGAAAGATCCTCCGGGAATGCCGTAAATATGGTCGATACCCCAGCTTTCAAGAACTTTTACCATTGCGATTCCTGCATTGATTTTTGACATGGTGTTTCACTCCTTTAGCAATGATGATACATAAATTTTTTGTATCTAGAGTATAGAACTTTTTATCGAAAATCCCAACTAATTCGTCTTTTCACAAAAATGTAGTCATGTTTTTGGGAATATGCTAGAGTAGTACATAGATAGATTCAAGAGAGGGGAATGGCATGGTTGAATGGCTATTGAGACTTGAACCTTGGCAGCAAGCACTTGCTGGGACAGCTTTTACTTATTTTATGACAGCTCTTGGTGCCGGGTTGGTTTTTTTCTTTAAAGAAATCAAAAAAGAAGTGCTAAACTTGATGTTAGGATTTGCTTCTGGTGTCATGATTGCTGCAAGTTTTTGGTCTTTGTTAGATCCGGCTATTACAAAAGCAGAAGAAAATGGAGATATTGCTTGGCTAGTTGTAAGTATTGGGTTTGGTTTAGGCGGTGTGTTTTTATATATGGCAGATAAAACACTGCCCCATATGCATTTTGGACCACAACATGAAGCAGAAGGATTGCCTACCCATTTAAAACGGACGATCTTGCTTGTTTTTTCTATTACATTGCATAACATTCCTGAAGGTTTAGCCGTGGGGGTAGCATTCGGTGCAGCAGCAACTGCGGATAATCCGACAGCCGCTATATTAGCCGCTGTTTCGGTGGCGCTAGGTATTGGTATCCAAAACTTCCCAGAAGGAGCAGCTGTATCAATCCCGTTGCGACAAGAAGGTCTGAGTCGTAAAAAGGCCTTTGTTTACGGACAAGCTTCTGGAATCGTTGAACCAATTGCTGGAGTGATTGGAGCGCTACTAGTAACGAAAGTGGAGCTGCTGCTTCCTTATGCACTTGCTTTTGCCGCAGGAGCAATGATTTATGTCGTGGTGGAAGAATTGATCCCCGAAGCACAGCAGACATTGTCCAGCAAACGTCATTTTGCAGTTTTTGGTGTCATGAGTGGATTTATCATTATGATGATTTTGGATGTGGCATTAGGATAAATAAAAAAAATATATATGATATATCAAATAGGGCCGCGAACTTATATCGCGACCCTATTTTTTTAGTAAGTTATATCATAATGAAGTGAATGGTATTATACATTAATAATAGTTTTTTCTATGTGTATTTCCTTTGATCCAGCGAACAAGCCAGATGATAAGTGCGATTGGGATTAGAACTTTGACCGCAAACCATAAAAGCCCGCTTAGGACACTGACAAAAAGACTGATGACGAAGCTAGCTGCAATTAGCACTAAAAGAACCATGAAGATATTTAAGAACATATTTTTTTGACGCATACAAAACCCTCCTCTTGTTCATTCTTTACTATAGAAAAAGTATAACAGGGATTGTTTAAAAACACCTCCAACTGAAGACTGATTTTTACTTCATCTACTTAAATGATCAAACAATTGCTTTTTCTCTGGTTTATCATCTAAAATAGAGCGGAAAAGGAGGAGAATATCATGCCTAAAAATCGTCTTGAAGCATTTACAGATGCTGTAATCGCGATTATCATGACTATTTTAGTTTTAGAACTTCATGAACCTAACGGAGATACGTGGGAGGCGCTCGCTGCATTAGGTTACCGATTTTTTATCTATATTGTCAGTTTTATCATTTTAGCGATTTATTGGAACAATCATCATCATTTATTTCAAGTTGTACATAAGATAAATGGACGGGTCTTATGGGCGAACAGTTTCTTTGTTTTTGCGCTTTCGCTTTTTCCGTTTGCAACTTCATGGATCAGTGAGTACATCAATAGCCTGGCTCCAGAAATGACTTATGGTTTTGTTACCTTGACCGCTAATATTGCGTATTATATCTTGGCAAAAGAACTTGTCAAAGCAAATAAAGGCCACGAGAAAGCATTGAAGGCGATGTTGAATAATTACAAGAAATCGTATCTATCGATTGGCTTGAATGTGTTAGGAATTGTCTTAGGGTATTTAGTAGCGCCCGTAGCCGTGCTGATCGCAAACATCGTGATTCTAGCTGCTTGGATCATCCCAAGTCGTACCATCGAATCACAATATCGGTAAAATGATCCGTGTTTAAAATTTAAGAGAAAAATATAGAAAAAATAAATAAACGATCAAATATCCGAGTGATACTAGTATTCAAAGAGGGATGCAGATGGATCAAAAAAGAATTCATGTAGGACTGATTACTAGTTTTGTCACGATGCTTATTTATTTGGATCAAGGTCATTTGACTTGGACAGTAGTTGGTGTCGTAGGATTTTTGACATTATTCACAGCAATAAAAAAATAAACATCTTTATGTAATCTGATGTTCTATCTATTTAAGAAAAGCATGTTTACAGCAGTATGATTCTGTTGTAAACGTGTTTTTATTTGTGGAAAATTTAATTTTTAGAAAAGTGTATCGAAAAATAGATAGTTAGTTTTTCCACAGTGGATAACTTCGTAAGAGATAAAAATAAAAAACTAGTCAAAGAAGGGCGTATAGATTTCTTTTGATAGGAGATATACAACAGAAATGAATAAATATTAACGTGTTTTCAAACAGTATAAAACGGTGTGGTTTTTGGAATAAAAAAATAACGTATCTCATTTTACACTTTTGTTATTTTATACTTAAAAAATAACAACACAGAAAATATCGTGTCTCAGATTTCTCTACTACTTCTAAAAACTACTGTTTTTTTCCTTTGAAATGCCTTCAAAAAGTAGGATCAGGCAGAATATACTGGCAGAATCAAGGAAAAGGGAGCCTAAATAAGGAGAAAAACCATAGAAAATGTAAAGTAATTACTTATAAAACAAGCTTTTTATAGAAAAACAATATACCTGAGCAGGGTATAAATTAAGACGGAATTCCTTTCTAGATTGAGATATTGACTAGGAAGAATGTTAAGCCTTTAAGCTAAAAAACCCTTTTTGTTAAATAAGGGGAATATAGCCTGTCAGTTTCAAACTGCAAGTCGTCCTGCTGCAATAATATAGTAGATTAGAGATGAAAATAGATTATTTTAAACCAATGACTGAATAAAAAGACCGTCATAGATACACATTGGAATGTGTCTATTACGGTCCTTTTTTACGAACGATTTTATCGAAGACGGATAGTGCGTGTCAAAAATAAAAAAGCTACGATTAGAAATAACAATAAAATGTACCCCGAAATAACGGCTAGGCGATCCAACTTATTTGTCGATAGATGTTTGTTTAGAAGCTGATAGGCCCATAAACCTATCAGTCCTCCTGTTGTATTAGTTATCAAATCAGTGATGTCCGCTACTCCAATACCGAATAGGAATTGAATCAATTCTGCCAAGAAGCTTACAAGGAAAATAATCCCTAATTTTTTAGAAAAGGAAAGCCCTTTGAAATTGACATTCAAAAGCACCCCAAAAGGAAAAAAGACAATCAAGTTATAAGTGGTTTCGCGCAAAACCGTCGTATTTTCAAAAGAAAAAGTAGAAAAAGGAACGAGATTGACATTGCTGTAAGAATAAGTGAGAAATTGTGGAAGATTAAATGATAGCTTGAATAAAATCAACCATAATAGAAAGAATAAATAAATCCCTAATAAAAATTTTGATACATACCGCATAGACATCTCCTCCATTTAAAAAGTATACCATCGAAAACCGCTGAAAAATCATAAAAAAGTATGAAGTTTAAGGACCAGCGTAGTTATCGTACGAAAATTAAAAGCTTTTTTTGTTGGGAATCCGGTTTCTTTAACAAAGCTAAGATAGCGAGTTGCTTGGAAAAGTTGCTATCTTTTTTCTGTTAAAACGACTCGGAATGTTCGTGTTTTGTTCTAATTTCTCCAAGTTGTTTACTTTTTGATACTAAGTTTATGAAAAATCAAGAAATAGTTGTTATACTAGGTAATGCTGACAAAAGAGGCTGACATTTCATCTTGGTTCAGCTTTTTTTCCAATTACTAGGAAGGAGGGATAGATTGTTCAAGACTTATTTTCGTTTCAATAAAATACAAGATAATCCTTTTCGTATCATGAATCTGATGCTACTTATCTTTATTGTATTATGGTTAGGTTACATAAATCATGATTTTTTGATTTCAAGTTTTTCATCATTAGGGATCTTTACTTTTTTCTATTATCAAAACATACCGATGAAATATTTGCTGAAACGTATGTTTTTGATCGGTTGTGGTCTTTTGTTTGCTTTCGTTTTGGGGATCTTATCGACTTATGTTTTATGGCTTGAACCATTTGCCGTAGCTTTGGTTGCTTTTTCCAGCAGATTCGTGTTGCGATTATTCCATATCTCTAAACCAGGTGGCTTGTTTTTTGCGATGCTTTCTGCCATGGGAACGAGCATGCAGCTGCCAATCGCTCAATTACCGATCGTCTCGCTTTATTTTTTTATGGGTGTCGTTTTTGCCCTGATTGCGGCAGTGATTACAAAACTACTGGATTCACGGCCTGAGCAGACAATTGAAAAAGCAACTTTAAAAGAAAGATTTCACGAAGAGCCTTTAGTGATCATTGATTCTGTTTTCTACAGCGCTGCCTTATTTCTTTCCGTTTATGTCAGTCACGGCTTGAATCTGCATAATCCTTATTGGTTGACCTTGTCATGTGCATCGATTTTGCTAGCAGAAAACTTGGATGCGATGAAGCATCGACAAGTCCAATATCTGATTGGATCGATGGGTGGGTTATGTGTGTCGGCATTCTTGTCATTTGTGCCGTTTACGCAGTTGCAGACCATTTTTCTGATCACTTTTCTATATGGAATCGCACAATTTCTAGTTGCTAGAAATTATGCAGTTGCTAATATTTTTCTTAATCCGATGGCGTTGATGCTATCTACACTTATTCGTGGAGCATACTTGATTTCTTTGATCGAATATCGTTTTTTAGGGATCGTCATAGGAAGTTTCATCGGTTTAGGTGTTGCGTGGGTAATGACGGTTGGTTTGCAACATTATTTAACGGTTGTTCGTCAAAAATTAGAATAGAAGGACAAATATATGTGCCAAAAGAGGTTATGACAAGATTTTTGTCACAACCTCTAATTCAAGGTGTTCAAAAGCCAGATTCTCAGCATTAAGTCAAATTCACACAAAAATGTGGAAAGGAACTTTCAAAAAAATTTTATATTTATTCTATCAAAAAATTTTGTTTATGATGGTAACTGAATAAACTTTCCTGAGATGGTCAATGCTTTCTTTGAAAGTCTTACAGATATTCTTTCTTCATAGAAAGTTTAAGTTTTATAGTTAGTGTACAATAAAAGTATGTTTATACCATATGGTGTCCGGATAATCAGTCATTTAAACAATGAGGTTCAAAGATATGAAAAGGGGAAATTTGATGAAGAAAATAAGCAATGAAATCCAAATTCTGGCAGAAACTTTAACTCTTCCCAAAGTCGTTATAGACCAAATGATTGTACAAGCAAAAAACATCCTTGATGAGGTGTTTGAGCAATATAGTCATGAACTAATGGATCCTAATAAAGCAAAGGCGGCTGCAAAGAAAATAGACAAAGTCTATGAAGAGGAACCTTTTGCAGCATTAGCTATTTATCTATATGCAGCTTCTCAAAGTTGGAAAAAAATTTATCAACCATTGAAGATTCCAAGAACTATCTATTTGGCAACAATGAATGCTTTTACTAGATTTATTCATGAACATTTCCAAGTAACAGGAAGCTATCGCTTTGACCGTGGTTTTTGGATTTGGCATTACACTAGTGGCTTGATCTTTCGGATTGGTGAATTGGAGTACGAAATGACATATTTTCCGAAAGGGTACACGGATCTAAGATTAGAAGGAAAGCAGTGCCTTTCTCTTCATATTCCTTCCGATGCAGATTTATCTCAGAATAAGATAAGAGATAGTTACGAAAGTGCCATTCGTTTTTTTGAACTTTATTTTCCTGATTACCATTACCAAGTGATGTACACAGATACTTGGTTACTATCACCCAATCTTACTAAATGGTTGAAAAAAGAGTCAAAAATCTGTCTTTTTGCAGCCGATTATCGATTATTATCAGTTGATGAACAGGACGATAATGGAGTCCCTTGGATCTTTGGACGAGTAGATGCCCAAATACATGATTATCCAGAAAGTACGAGTTTACAGCGACAAGCAAAAGAGCAATTGCTTGCAGGCGAGCACATTGGCTCTGGCTTAGGTATTCTCACTTCATAAGTTTAGTACTTCGAAATAGTTTAAAAGAGCGTGAGACAAAAGTAAAGAACACTTTTGTCTCACGCTCTAAACACGTATAAACGGCGGAAGCAGAAGCAACTCCTTCGGAAATAAGCTGAAATTCACAAAAATTTGAAAAGCAATTTTCGTGAATTTCTTCTTATTTCTTGGAGTTAAACGCTTCTGTCCCAGCCTCTTTTTTAGTGTTCTATCGAACAAACAGTATGTTCAATAGGTAAACTAGCTATAACAATAGATATTAAAGTTAACGGACAAGAGGGCCTTTTTTAGGTAGCTAAAACGTAATAATGAAAATTTATTTATAGAGATAGGAGTCAATCAGCTAGTCTGATCGACTGTTTTAACAAGTTGACTTTCTTTTTAACTTTTGATACCATTTAAAACACAAATCGTAATTGTTTCGATTTGTGTTTTTTAGCATGACTACAATCAAAGAAGAAAGTGGGTCGTCCATATGGAAAAAACAGATATCTCAAGTGCATACCGCCGCTTGAAAAGTCCAAATATCAAAACACGAAAACGCGCGCTGAAGATCATCAAAGATGTGAAACGGAATAGTGGGAAAAGGTAAGAAGAAGGAAACTTAATTAAAAAAATAGCCGAAAAACGTTTTTCGGCTATTTTCAATAATCGGTTTTTGTGTAAGGTTTCCGAAAGAACTGCTGTTGATTTTCCATTTTTAACATATGATAAATTGGTAGAATCTTTCTTTTCAATTTGATACCATTCCCTAATTCCAGTTATATAGTTAACTACAGAACCACAAAGCACGTACGTTTATAAAAGTATTATCTGTAGTTATTTTTCAATTCCCTTTCAACCTCTTATTTTGACCAGTAGTATTGATCACTTTACCTTTTAACACCTTTGTTCGTTTTTGAAACATTTTTAGTTCCATTCTGTCACGATAGAAGGTTGGTTACAAAAATAAAAAAAGAACCGCGAACCCCTTTAGTATCAAAGGATTCACGGTTTCTTTTATTATTCCCACTCCACTGTTGCTGGTGGTTTAGAAGTGATGTCATACACGATACGGTTGACGTGGGCTACTTCGTTTACGATACGTACAGAGATTTTTTGCAAGACTTCCCATGGGATACGGGCAAAGTCAGCGGTCATTCCGTCGATTGAAGTTACAGCACGGATACCGACTGTGTAGTCGTAAGTACGTCCGTCACCCATAACACCGACAGAGCGGATCCCTGGAAGAACAGTGAAATATTGCCAGATATCACGGTCAAGTCCAGCAGCTGCGATTTCTTCACGCAAGATAGCATCAGATTCGCGTACGATTTCTAGCTTGTCTTCAGTGATTTCGCCAAGAACACGAATACCAAGACCAGGACCAGGGAATGGCTGACGCCAAACGATTGAATCAGGCATGCCTAACTGAGTCCCTAATTCACGGACTTCGTCTTTGAATAATGTGTTTAATGGTTCGATCAATTCAAATTGCATATCTTCTGGCAGTCCGCCTACATTATGGTGAGATTTGATCGTTTGTGCTGTTTCTGTACCAGATTCGATAACGTCAGTATACAACGTTCCTTGTGCTAAGAAAGAGACGCCTTCTTCACCAGCAAGTTTTGTTGCTTCGTCATCAAAAACATATACGAATTCATTCCCAATGATTTTACGTTTTTGTTCTGGGTCAGATACACCTTTCAACTTGTCTAAGAAGCGATCTCTTGCATCGACTTTGATGATGTTCAAGCCGAATTTTCCGCCTAGACTTTCCATTACTTGTTCCGCTTCGCCTTTGCGTAGCAGACCATGGTCAACGAAGATAGATGTCAATTGGTCACCAATCGCTTTTTGTAAAAGAACCCCAACGACACTAGAATCAACGCCGCCTGAAAGACCAAGCAAGACTTTTTTGTCACCAACTTGTTCACGGATTTTTTCTACTTGCATATCGATAAAGTTATCCATTGTCCAGTTACCTTCACAGTGACAAACATCAAAGGCAAAGTGGCGCAGCAATTCGATTCCGTATTCGGAATGACGTACTTCTGCATGGAATTGGATACCATAAAAATTACGTGTTGTGTCTTGGATAGAAGCAATCGGACAATCTTTGCTTGTTCCGACTGTTTCAAAGCCTTCAGGAACTTTAGTTACCAAGTCGCCATGGCTCATCCATACTGTTTGTTGTTTTGGTGTTTCTTTAAACAAGACAGCTTGATCGCTTGTTACTTCTAACAAGGCTTTCCCATATTCGCGGTTTTTAGCAGGCTCTACGGAACCGCCAAGTTTGTACGTGATCAATTGCATACCATAGCAAATCCCTAATACAGGAATACCTAAATTGAAGATCTCAGGATCGATCCCAAATGCATTCTCATCATATACACTGTTTGGTCCGCCAGAAAGAATGATTCCCTTTGGATTCATCGCTTTTACTTCTTCTGCAGTAATGCGGTGGCTCAATAATTCGGAAAAGACTCCAAGATCACGAATACGTCTTGTGATCAATTGGTTATACTGACTACCGTAGTCTAATACGATAATCTTTTCAACGTTCGTCATATCGGCAACGTTTGTCAAATTTATTACCCCTATCCCTTTAAATTTTATCTCAAAATAGTCAAACTATTTTAAAATGCTAATATTTTCGCATGAAAATCGAATCGATGATATGATTTTCAGTTTTATGGAGAATTATATCGGCTCTTCCTCGTGTAGGCAAGATATATTCCTGTAAATTTTTCAAATTCACATTTTTCCATACATCTTTTGCCATTTTAAAGGCTTCTTCACGATCTCCGATAGCAAAACGATAATAATAATTCTCTGGATTTTGGAAAGCTGTATCCAGTAACGCACCAAAACGATCCAAATACCATTTTTCGATCAGCAAGGGATCAGCATCGACATAGACAGAAAAATCAAAAAAGTCGCTGACGTAGATTTGCTGATTCGCAGGTAATTGAAGCGTATTGATCCCCTCAACGATCAAGATATCAGGTTGCTGGATCAGTTCGTACTTGTCTGGAATGATATCATACACATCATGTGAGTAAACAGGTACTTTTATCTCTTCCTGACCAGATTTTACACGGTTCAAGAAATCGATCAGCATCTCCATATCATAACTTTCAGGAAATCCTTTACGGTCCATGATTCCACGCTCTTTTAATATACGATTTGGATAAAGAAATCCGTCAGTCGTGATCAGCTGAACGTTTCTTCGTTTGAAGGTTCGAGACAAAATCGTCTGCAGCAGTCTGGCTGTTGTACTTTTTCCAACGGCTACACTTCCGGCGATCCCGATAATAAAAGGCGGTACTTCTACGTATTTATGAAGAAATAAACCTTTACTCAAGAACAAAGATTCAAATTCTTTCATATAAAGATAAATCAGATGAGCAAGAGGTACATAGATATCTCGAACATCCTGCATGGAAATGCGGTCATTCAAACTTTTGATATTATCTAGTTCATCTTGTGTCAAAGGTGCTTGCCCATTACGATAAAATTCTCGCCATTCTTCTCTTGCCACACGGTAGTAGTTCATTGGATCATTCATATTAGCCTCCTGCGTTCTCCCATCAATGGAACTATTTTAACACAAAATAAACGCAAACCCCACCACTTAAGAGAGATTGCCGATCTTTTTGTATAATCTTTATAATAGAAAGAAACGGAGTCTTATTCTTGACTTGCGCACGGATACATAAAAGGATAGACTGTTGTCATGAAAGAAATGAGAAGGATGGAAGATATGACAAATCATTACTATTCTGAACGCCCAGATACGGCGCACGATTTTGAACAATGGGCTTTTGAGTTAAAAGGCAGAACCTTTCAATTTGTAACAGATTCTGGTGTATTTTCACGTGAAACAGTGGATTATGGTTCACGTGTCCTGATTGATGCTTTCGATTGGGAAGAGTTACCTGATGAAGGAAAGGTCTTAGATGTGGGATGCGGGTATGGACCGATTGGGTTAGCTTTGGCATTTGCGACACAGCGGTTTGTTGAAATGGTCGACATTAATGAACGAGCGGTAAGTCTAGCGCAAGGAAACGCAAAGCGTAACCAAATCGAACATGTTGATATCCATCAATCGAATATCTATGAAGCAGTTCATGAAGAAACCTATGCAGCTATCGTAAGCAATCCGCCGATCCGTGCTGGAAAAAAAGTTGTACATGAAATTTTGACAGGCGCATATCATCGGTTGAAGAAGGGCGGTACACTGACAATTGTGATCCAGAAGAAACAAGGAGCGCCGAGTGCGCAAAAGAAAATGGAAGAAACATTTGGCAATGCAGAAATCGTCACAAAAGATAAAGGATATTATATCATCAAAAGTGTGAAAGAATAACTAGCTGAAAATAGTGGAGCGACGAAAGAGTGGAACTGGGCGTACATATTACATATATGGTACGCATCAGTTCTTTTTTTATTGATGACTTTTTTAATCAAGGAACTATCTTTTCTTAAAAAAGAAGTAGCAGAATCAGAATCATGTTTTTTTACGATAAAATAAATAAGATACAGAACTTGTATAGAAGGCTGCCAAGTCGGTAGATAAAGGAGATTTTTATCAAAAAACATACTTTCCTTTTTTCTCTATTCTTTTCTTGGGGGTTTTGGTACACTGATAGGGAATTTAGATAGAAGGGAGCCAATAGGATGAAGCTGACCATCAGAGATATCGCAGAAATGGCAGGCGTATCAGTAACAACTGTCTCACAGATTTTGAATAACAAAGGAAGCAGATTTAGTGATAAGACAAGGAAAAAAGTGTTGTCGATCGTGAATGAACATCATTATAAGCCCGATTATTTCGCTTCAAATGTGATCAATCGACATTCAAAGACCATCGGAATGATCGTCCCTGATGTCACTGATTTCTTCTTCTCCAAACTGATCGAAGGTGTAGAGAGCTATTTGAATCCTTTGGGCTATGTGATCATGTTATGCAATTCTCGTCATAGCCAAGAAAATGAGATCAAGTATTTACAAGAGCTTTCCCACCGCTCAGTGGACGGAATCTTGCTGGCCACACCAAATATTTTACCTGAGAAATACGCATTAGACAGCGGATTTTATCAAAAAATGCCAATCATTTTAATCGATCGCGGATTGAATCGTCGGGATAACGGACGGCTTATCGTAAAGGAATATGAGGGCGCCTATCAAGCTGTTTCGCTGTTTATTGAAAGTGGCCATACGAAGATCGGCATGCTGAAGGAAACCACTGGATACTATCAATTAGAAGAACGTTTCAACGGATATCGTCATGCGCTGAAAGATCATGGCCTGCCTTTTAATGGGAAATTTGTTGAACATGGAGAGTTGACTGTTCAAGGTGGATATACTGCATCAAAAAAATTACTCAAACATAAAGATATCACGGCTATTTTTTGCGGGAATGATGCCATGGCGATCGGATGCTATCAGGCGATCGATGAATTGGGCAAAAAAATCCCAGAAGATATCTCAGTCATAGGATTCGATGGATTAAAGCTGTCAGAATACATGATTCCGCAATTGACGACAGTGCAGCAGCCAAGTTTTGATATTGGATTTTATGCTGCACGTTTCCTGATCGATACGATCGAATTTCCTCAAAGAAAAGTTCCGAACAAAGTGTTCGAAACAAAATTAATTATTCGTGAGAGCGTAAAAGTATTGACAAAGGGCTAACTCGGCGGTATATTGCTTATGTAAGCATTTACAAAGGCGAGTTAGTGCTTTTTTTATTTTTAGTAAACCAGTTTACTAAAGTGGTTTACCTTTCCTAAAAATAATGTATAATACCGAATGAAGACAAGGAGGATCAGGCAATGCGAATGGTGGATCTGATTGAAAAAAAGAGGGATGGAAACGAGCTGTCGAAAGAGGAAATCGAGTACATCGTCACAAACTATACGAATGGAAAGATTCCAGATTATCAAGTCAGTGCATTATTGATGGCAATTTTTTATCAAGACATGACAAATGAAGAAATCACGAACTTAACATTGGCGATTGCTAATTCTGGTGATGTCATCGATTTGAGTTCTCTTGAAGGAATAAAGGTAGATAAGCATTCGACAGGTGGCGTTGGTGACACGACCACATTGATTTTAGCCCCCCTAGTAGCTAGTGTTGGAGTGACAGTGGCTAAAATGTCTGGACGCGGTCTAGGTTACACAGGTGGTACACTAGACAAGCTAGAAGCAATTCCCGGATTTCAGATCGAGCTTTCGGATGAAGAATTTGTACGCATTGTTAATGAAAGTAAAGTAGCGGTAATTGGTCAATCAGGAAACTTGGCACCGGCGGACAAAAAATTGTATGCCTTGCGTGACGTCACAGCGACCGTTGATTCTCTTCCGCTGATTGCCAGTTCGATTATGAGTAAAAAAATCGCGGCAGGAGCAGATGCAATCGTTTTGGATGTGACCACTGGAGACGGTGCTTTCATGAAGAACATCGAAGATGCAAGACGTCTGGCAAAGACCATGACGAGCATTGGGAAACTGGCTAACCGAGAAACAGTGGCGGTTATCTCAGATATGTCAGAACCTCTTGGCGAAGCTATCGGAAATAGTCTAGAAGTTGTCGAGGCAATCGAAACATTACAAGGAAATGGTCCAGAAGATCTAGTAGAAATGTGCTACGCCTTAGGAAGCCAAATGGTTGTTCTTGCTGGCAAAGCTAAGACAACCGATGAAGCAAGAACGTTGCTTCAAGAAGCTCTGGAATCTGGTAAAGCGTTAGCAAAATTCAAAGAAATGATCCAAAATCAAGGGGGAGACCCAGCGATCGTGGAACATCCAGAACGAATTTTGACTGCACGCTACACAATGGAGCTTCCTGCTAAACAAAGCGGAGTTGTGTCAAAAATCGTGGCAAATGAATTAGGAATTGCTGCAATGATGCTAGGTGCTGGGCGTAAAACCAAAGAAGAAGATATTGATCACGCTGTTGGATTGAAACTGCATAAAAAAATTGGTGACACTGTGACAAAAGGTGAGTCACTATTGACGATCTATAGTAACGACGAAGAAATCACTTCTGTCATTGAATTATTATATAAAAATATTGAAATTGGTGAATCGGCAATGAAGCCAACGTTGATTCATGACATCATCACAGAATAAAGGAAAAAAGCGGACTTTACCGTTTTAAAGAAAAGGGGAAAAGAAATGGAACTAAACCGAATGATCGACCATACTATTTTGAAAGCAGACGCATCTAAAGAAGCTGTGATGCAAATTATCGAAGAAGCAAAAAAATACCATTTTTATTCTGTCTGCATCAATCCAGCATGGGTTGCGCTAGCGAAAGAACAATTACAAGGTGAGCCAGTAGCCGTATGTACAGTAATCGGGTTTCCTCTAGGAGCAAACACACCCGAGACAAAAGCATTTGAAACAACAGATGCCATCAATAACGGTGCAGATGAAGTCGATATGGTCATCAATATCGGTGCTTTGAAATCAAAGGATGATCAACAAGTCCAAAAAGATATCGAAGCAGTTGTTGAAGCAGCAAAAGATCGTGCGCTTGTCAAAGTTATTATTGAAACATCGTTATTAGATAGAGAAGAAATCATCAGAGCTTGCGAAATAGCAAAAGCTGCAGGCGCTGATTTTGTCAAAACATCAACTGGTTTCTCAACAGGCGGAGCAAAGGTAGAGGATGTCCGTTTGATGCGTGAAACTGTAGGACCAGAAATGGGTGTCAAAGCTTCCGGCGGTATCCATAACGAAGAAGAAGCAATGGCAATGATCGAAGCTGGTGCTACAAGAATCGGAACAAGCGCAGGAGTAGCAATCGTATCTGGTTCAACTGGTGAAGGCTATTAATTTTTTCAAAGGAGAAGCTCATGGCAGAACTCAAACAAGAATGGATCAACACAGCTATTGAAGCGTTAGATAAAGCCTATGTTCCTTATTCCCATTTTCCGGTAGGCGCTTGTCTCGTAACGGAATCAGGCAAGATTTATCAAGGCATCAACATTGAGAATGCATCATTTGGATTAACGAATTGTGCCGAGCGCACAGCTTTTTTCAAAGCAGTATCTGAAGGAGAAAAAACATTTACGCATCTAGTCGTAGCGGGGCACACCCCCGATCCTATCTCTCCTTGTGGTGCATGTCGACAAGTAATGGCAGAATTCTGTTCCCCTGATATGCCGGTTACGCTAGTAGGAGACAATGGTGTGACGAAGGCAACGACCGTTCGTGAACTGCTGCCTTATGCATTTACTGAAAAAGATCTATAACTCATGTTCATTCAGTCAGCTGACTGTTGAAAAATAAAACAATTATTTTAGGAGGCTTTACAGAAATGAAAAAAGCAAAATTATTTGGTTTAGGTGCTGTCGCACTAGCAGCAGGGTTATTTTTAGGTGCATGCGGCAACAACGGCTCTACTGATTCATCCGGTGGCAAAAGCTCATCAGACACAACAACTGCAGCATTGATCACAGACACAGGTGGTGTAGACGACCGTTCATTCAACCAGTCAGCTTGGGAAGGACTAGAAAAATGGGGGAAAGATCAAGGACTTTCACGAGGAAATGATGGCTTCCAATATTTCCAATCTTCAAATGAATCAGATTACATCCCAAATATTGACCAAGCATTGAATGCTGGATTCAAAACGATTTTTGGTATTGGTTATAAACTAAAACCAGCGATCCAAGAACAAGCAACAAACAATACAGGTACGAACTTTGTTATTATCGATGATGTCATCGATGGATTAGATAACGTTGTATCTGCAACTTTCAAAGACAACGAAGCTTCTTATCTTGCAGGTGTTGCAGCAGCTTATACGACTGAAACAAACGTAGTCGGCTTTATCGGCGGTGTAAAAGGTGAAGTAATCGATCGTTTTGATGCTGGATTCAAAGCCGGTGTTGATGCAGGTGCGAAAGAATTAGGAAAAGAAATCAAAGTATTGAATCAATATGCTGGTGACTTCTCTGCTCCAGATAAAGGACGTTCAATTGCTCAAGGTATGTATGCACAAAACGCAGATATCATCTTCCATGCTTCAGGCGGTACAGGTAACGGTGTATTCCAAGAAGCAAAATCATTGAACGAATCAGGCGACAAAAAAGTATGGGTTATCGGTGTTGACCGCGACCAATCAGACGAAGGCGAATACACATTAAACGGCGAAAAGAAAAACTTCACATTGACATCTACACTGAAAGCAGTTGGAACAGTAGTAGAAGATTTGGCACAAAAATCAGCGGACGGTAAATTCCCTGGCGGCGAACACACTGTTTATGGATTGAAAGAAGACGGTGTTGGTCTAACAGAAGGACAACTTTCTGACGAAGCGAAAAAAGCAGTTGATGAAGCAAAAGAAAAAATCATTTCAGGTGACGTAAAAGTTCCAGAAACTCCTGAAGAAAACTAAAACCATTTCTATAGCCTTGTTAGACACATGTTTGACAAGGCTATGGTTTGATTAGAACAAGAATTGTTCATTTATCCAAGCTGCCTTGTGACAGTTTGGATAAGGGAACAACTCCCTGAAGTAATGTTTGTTTCAAAAGAAGAACGCTCACTAAGCGTGAATCTTAGTCAATCGTTGCCCTAGATAGAAATCGTTAGGATGTGAAAAAAAGGTGGTTCAAGAAAATATTGTCATAGAAATGCAGAATATTACCAAAGAATTTGGAACATTCAAGGCAAATGACAACATCAATTTACAAGTAAAGGCAGGAGAAATTCATGCGTTGCTTGGAGAAAACGGTGCTGGCAAATCTACATTGATGAACGTGCTTTCCGGATTATTAGAGCCGACATCAGGGAAAATTTTGATGCGTGGGAAAGAAGTAAAGATCACAAGTCCAACCAAAGCCAACCAATTAGGGATTGGGATGGTCCATCAGCACTTTATGCTTGTTGATGCCTTTACTGTAACAGAAAACATCGTGTTGGGAAGCGAGCCTAGTCGCGCAGGGATGCTTGACCATAAAAAAGCACGAAAAGAGATCCAAAAAGTTTCTGAACAGTATGGATTGTCAGTCAACCCAGATGCTTACGTTCGTGATATTTCAGTTGGGATGGAACAACGGGTAGAAATTTTAAAAACACTTTACCGAGGAGCAGATGTACTGATTTTTGATGAGCCGACAGCTGTATTGACCCCTCAAGAAATTGATGAATTAATCGTGATCATGAAGGAATTAGTCAAAGAAGGCAAGTCGATCATTTTGATTACGCATAAGTTAGATGAAATCAAAGCAGTAGCTGACCGCTGTACAGTTATCCGCCGTGGAAAAGGAATCGGTACAGTCAACGTTAAAGACGTAACCTCACAACAATTAGCCGATATGATGGTTGGAAGAACGGTTTCATTCAAAACGATGAAAAAAGAAGCGAAGCCTCAAGAAGTCGTTTTGTCTATTGAAAATCTAGTGGTGAAAGAAAATCGTGGATTAGAAGCCGTGAAAAACTTGAACTTAGAGGTTCGTGCTGGCGAAGTACTTGGTATCGCTGGAATCGATGGAAACGGGCAGTCGGAGTTGATCCAAGCTTTGACTGGTTTGCGAAAGGCAGAAAGCGGACATATCAAGCTAAAAGGGGAAGACATCACTAATAAAAAACCCCGAAAAATCACTGAACATGGTGTAGGACACGTGCCAGAAGACCGTCATAAATACGGGTTAGTCCTAGATATGACATTATCTGAAAATATCGCACTACAAACCTATCATCAAAAACCTTACAGTAAAAACGGCATGCTGAATTATTCAGTAATGAATGAACATGCCAGAGAATTGATCGAAGAATATGATGTTCGAACAACGAATGAACTTGTTCCCGCAAAAGCTTTATCAGGCGGAAATCAGCAAAAAGCAATTATCGCTCGTGAAGTCGACCGAGATCCTGATCTGTTGATTGTTGCAAATCCAACTCGTGGACTGGATGTAGGTGCGATCGAATTTATTCATAAACGTCTGATCGAACAAAGGGACAAATACAAAGCAGTGTTACTGATCAGTTTCGAATTAGAAGAAATTTTAAATGTTTCGGATCGTATTGCTGTTATCCATGAAGGAGAAATTGTCGGTATCGTTGATCCGAAAGAAACATCTGAAAATGAATTAGGTCTATTGATGGCGGGCTATACCTTAGAAGAAGCACGAAAAGAGTTAGAAAAGGGGGCTGGCGCACATGAATGATCGCAGCGAGAAATTCCGTAATTTATTAGTGCCTGTACTTTCAGTTGTTTTAGGATTGATCTTAGGCGCGATATTGATGGCTGCTTTTGGTTTTCAGCCCATCCAAGGTTATTCTTCTATGCTAGATGCAGCCCTTGGTTCGCAAAGAGGGATAGGTGAAACGTTAAGGCAAGCAACGCCGTTGATTTTTACAGCATTAGGTTTTTCTGTAGCTAACTCAGCTGGGTTTTTCAATATTGGGCTTTCTGGACAAGCACTTTGCGGGTGGATCGTCAGTGTCTGGGTGGCACTTGCGTTTCCAGATCTGCCAAAAGTTGTTTTGCTTCCGTTATGCGTGATCTTAGGTGCCTTAGCTGGTGCGATGGCAGCGGCTGTTCCAGGTTTACTTCGAGCATTTTTTGGAACAAGTGAAGTGATCGTAACAATCATGATGAACTATATCTTATTATACGTAAGCACATTTGCTTTACATGAAGTGATGCCTGAAAGCTATCGCTCAAGTTTGGACTCTTCCAATATGATCAGTCAAAATGCCTCACTGCGGTTACCATGGTTAACACAAGCTTTTGGCGGCTCTCGCGTAAACTCAGGATTATTTTTAGCAATCATCGCGCTTATTTTCGTTTGGCTGCTGATGAAGAAAACGACTTTAGGATTTGAAATCCGTTCTGTTGGATTGAATCCTTTTGCTTCTGAGTATGCAGGAATGAGTAGTAAACGTACGATCGTTTTGTCGATGGTCATTTCTGGCGCTTTGGCAGGGCTTGGCGGTGTGGTTGAAGGATTAGGAACGTATCAAAACTTCTTTGTTCAAACGACTTCGCTATCTATTGGATTTGACGGAATGGCTGTCTCCTTGCTTGGTTCTGGATCAGCAATCGGTATTCTTTTATCAGCGATCTTGTTCAGTATTTTGAAGATCGGTGGACTTGGCATGCAGACAGGAGCAGGTGTTCCGTTTGAGATCGTCAATGTATCGATTGCTTTGATTATCTTCTTTGTCGGGATCAACTTCCTGATTCGTTTCGTCATGGCTAAAGTCTTCCAAGGGAAAAAACAAGAAGAGATCGTTGCGACAATCGAATCGAAACCAACGAATCAAAACCATGAAGGGGGCGAACTATAATGTCGACTATCGAATTAATTGCCTTGATCCTTACTTCTACACTGGTTTATTCAACACCGCTAATTCTAACGTCACTAGGCGGAACTTTTTCTGAACGAAGCGGGATCGTAAACGTAGGGCTAGAGGGAATCATGGTCATGGGTGCTTTTAGTTCCATCGTTTTCAACTTGACGATGAGTCCATCACTTGGTTCTATGACACCATGGATCGCTATTTTAGTGGGTGGCGTCGTAGGTATCCTATTTTCTCTGATTCACGCAGTAGCAACAGTCAGTTTGCGTGCTGACCATATCATCAGCGGGACAGTAATTAATCTGATGGCACCTGCTTTAGGTGTTTTCTTGATCAAAGCATGGTATGGTAAAGGTCAAACTGATAACATCACGCAGAATCTGGGGTATTTTTCTTTCCCAGGATTAGCAGATATTCCGGTCATTGGACCAATTTTCTTTAAAAATACATTCTTACCTGCTTATTGTGCTATTTTGATTGCTGTCCTAGCTTGGGTGATCATCTTCAAGACGAAATTCGGCTTACGCCTCCGTTCAGTTGGTGAAAATCCTCAAGCTGCCGACACATTAGGTATCAATGTATATGCTATGCGTTATTCAGGCGTACTGATTTCTGGCTTGTTAGGCGGTATGGGCGGTGCTGTTTTTGCTCAGTCGATTTCCGGTAACTTTTCAGCTGGTACGATCGTTGGACAAGGGTTCATCTCCATGGCTGCTATGATCTTTGGTAAGTGGAATCCTTTAGGGGCAATGGGTGCCTCATTGTTCTTTGGTTTTGCTCAAAGCTTGAGTATCATTGGCGCACAATTACCAGTTATTTCCTCGATTCCGCCAGTATTGCTGCAAATTGCTCCATATTTGCTGACAATCATTGTGCTGGTTGTTTTCTTAGGGAAAGCTTCTGGTCCAAAAGCAAACGGGAAGAACTATATCAAATCAAAATAATCTTTTAGCGAATAAAAAGGGTGGGTTACGGGAAGTGTTTTTCGTCTCGCCCTTTTTGTTTTAAAGGCAATAAAAATAAAAAGAAAGAAGGAATAATCATGTTTAAACGCGTACATCTGATCGTCATGGATTCAGTAGGAATTGGAGAAGCACCAGATGCCGATAAGTTCGGTGATATTGGTTCTGATACATTAGGACACATTGCGAAAGAAGCAGGATTGAACGTTCCACATTTAGAGCAGCTTGGTTTAGGAACGATCCGTCCTCTTGAAGGTGTGGAATCAGTGAAAGATCATCAAGGCTATGCGACGAAATTAGAAGAAGTTTCTGTAGGGAAAGATACGATGACAGGCCACTGGGAAATCATGGGATTGAATATCAAAACTCCATTTCGTGTGTTTCCGAACGGATTCCCTGATGATCTGATCAAACAAATCGAAGAATTTTCTGGCCGTAAAGTCGTATGTAACAAACCTTATAGCGGAACAGCTGTTATTGATGATTACGGTGAACACCAAATGAAAACAGGCGATTTAATTGTATATACTTCTGCCGATCCTGTCCTTCAGATCGCGGCACATGAAGAAATCATTCCTTTAGAAGAATTATATCGGATTTGCCAATTCGTTCGTGATATAACAAAAGATGATCCGTATATGATTGGCCGAATCATTGCACGTCCGTACGTGGGTGAACCAGGAGACTTCACACGAACAAGCAATCGCCATGATTATGCGTTGAATCCATTCGGACACACAGTCCTTGATTCTTTGAAAGAAGCAGGAAAGGACGTGATTGCTGTTGGAAAGATCAACGATATTTTCAACGGACAAGGAATCACTGAATCTGTCCGCACGAAAAGCAATATGGATGGCGTTGACCAGCTGCTGAAAGTTATGAAAAACGATTTTTCAGGAATCAGCTTTACCAATTTAGTAGATTTTGATGCATTATACGGTCATCGTCGGGATGTAGTCGGCTATGCGCATGCGATTGAAGAATTTGACTTACGAATTCCAGAATTGCTTGAAGCGATGGAAGAAGACGACTTGCTAATGATTACAGCCGATCACGGAAACGATCCGACGTTTACTGGTACCGATCATACGCGAGAATATGTACCGTTATTGGTTTACAGTAAAAAAATGAAAGAACAAGGGGCATTGCCTCAAGGATATTATTCAGATATTTCAGCAACGATTGCTGAGAACTTTAGTGTTTCTTCGACTGAAAATGGCGAAAGCTTCTTGAAATTATTAAAATAATCTTTTTAAATAGGAGAAAGCAAATGACCAAGTTAAGCGAGATGTTACAAGAAACGACCCAGTTTATCCTTGACAAAGGAGTAAAAGAAATTGATTTTGGTTTGATTCTAGGTTCAGGATTAGGTGAATTAGCAGATGAAATCGAAGATGTTGTAATGATTTCTTATGATGAGATCCCGTTCTTTCCTGTTTCGACAGTAGTTGGGCATGCAGGAAAGCTAGTTTATGGGTCTCTGGCAGGCAAGAAAGTGTTAGCCATGCAAGGGAGATTCCACTACTATGAAGGTCATTCCATGCAAACAGTGACCTATCCAGTACGTGTGATGGCCGGGCTAGGGGCCCATTCAGTCATTGTGACTAATGCATGTGGTGGTGTCAACGAATCATTTGTACCAGGAGATTTGATGCTGATTACCGATCATATCAATTTTACTGGTGAAAATCCTTTGATCGGTCCGAATGAAGATGCAATGGGCCCTAGATTTCCAGATATGAGTCAAGCTTATACGCCTGACTATCAAGCAACAGCAAAAGCAGCAGCAGAAAAACTAGGTTTGGATCTTAAAGAAGGCGTATATATGGGCTATTCTGGACCAACTTATGAAACGCCTGCGGAGATCCGAATGTCTCGGACAATAGGAGCCGATGCAGTAGGGATGTCGACTGTTCCAGAAGTCATCGTAGCAGCTCACAGCGGATTAAAAGTGTTAGGAATCTCTTGTATTACCAACTTAGCAGCAGGTATGCAAGCGAATCTGAGCCATGAAGAAGTTGTAGAAACAACTCAGAGAGTCAAACAATCTTTTAAAGCATTGGTTAAAGAAACATTGACATTATTGTAATAGGAGGAACAATAAAATGAGTGTGCATATTGAAGCGAAAGAAGGCGAGATCGCCGATAAGATTTTACTTCCGGGAGATCCTTTGCGAGCTAAATATATTGCGGAGACTTTTTTGGAAGATCCAGTTTGTTACAATCAGGTACGCGGTATGTTAGGCTTTACCGGCAAATATAAAGGAGAACGTATTTCTGTTCAAGGAACAGGAATGGGAATGCCATCAGCCACCATCTATGCCCATGAATTGATCCAGTCGTATGGTGTAAAGAAATTGATTCGAGTAGGTACATGCGGTGCATTGTCAAAAGACGTCCATGTTCGTGATTTAGTACTAGCACAAGGTGCAGCGACCAGTTCTTCGATGATCGAAAAAAATTTCCAAGCCTTTCATTTTCCTCCAATCAGTGATTTCAATCTATTACTGAAAGCATATGAGATAGCTAAAGAAAAGGGCTATACGGTTCATGTAGGAAATGTTCTTTCGGAAGATTCTTTCTACAAAGATGATTTGACAGAGACATTCCAATTAGCTGAACTTGGCGTTTTAGGAGTGGAAATGGAAGCAGCGGCTCTTTATTACTTAGGCGCGAAATACCATGTGCAGACATTAAGTTTGATGACCGTTAGCGACCATTTGATCACCGGTGAAGAAACAACAGCTGCAGAACGTCAATCTACGTTCAATGAAATGATCGAAGTAGGATTGGAAACAGCGATAGCAGAATAAGAAGGAAATGAAAAAGCTGCCCTGCATTAAGTAATAAGAACATCCAAGCAAAAATAGCTCCTCATGTTTTTGACTTGGCTGGACTTATTATTGCAAATGTAAGCTTTTGAACACCGTTTACTAAGAGGTTGTGAATCTGCCGTTTAACTCTGAGTCACAAGGAACAATTTCAAAAAACAGCTTTTCATGTTTGATGAATATTGTGACTTGTGACCGAGAAGTTGGCAGGAGAACACCGTTTATACGAAAAAAGGGACTGTGACAAATCGTGTCACAGTCCCTTTTTTATAGTGTTTTTTATAGGTAGTATTTTTTAGCAACTGTTAAGTCATCATTTAATTCATAAACAAGTGGTTGACCTGTTGGAATTTCAAGGTCCATGATGTCTTCGTCAGAGATACCTTCGATATGTTTAGCTAGGGCGCGTAATGAGTTACCATGTGCAGCTACTAAAACAGTTTTGTTGTCTAGTAATGCTGGAGCAATTTCATCTTGCCAGAATGGCAAAGCGCGTTCTAATGTCACTTTCAAGTTTTCTCCACCAGGAATATCGCGTTTGTCTAACATTGCGTAACGACGGTCATTTGCTGCAGAACCTTCGTCAGTTTCTTCCATTAATGGAGGAAGAGTATCGTAAGAACGACGCCAGATGTGTACTTGTTCGTCGCCGTATTTTTCAGCTGTTTCTTTTTTGTTCAAACCTTGTAATTTACCATAGTGACGTTCGTTTAAGCGCCATGATTTGATTTGTGGTACCCAAAGTTGATCTGAATATTCTAAGATCAAGTTACATGTTTTGATTGCACGAGTTAAAACAGAAGTGTAAGCAACATCAAATTCGATTCCAGCTTCTTTGATTTTGCGTCCGCCTTCTTTTGCTTCTTCGATTCCTTCTGGTGCTAGATTTACATCAGCCCAACCAGTAAATTGGTTCAATGCATTCCATTCACTAAGACCGTGACGAGAAAAAACTAATTTTGGCATGTTTAGCTCTCCTTTTAAGATAGGTTTATATTTCTGAAATTTTCAGTTCTGTTTTATTGTACAATTTTTTGGAAGAGATTTCCATCGAAAAATTAGATAAGATTCTATGAGAAAACAAGTAGAGAATATAAAAAAACGAACAGTGCCCACGCAACTGTTCGTTTTTAGGTATTAGATGCATAATTGCTCGATTTCTTTTTCAGGTAAATTGATATATTTATAACATGTTCCAACTGAAACACCGCATTTTGAAGAAATAAATTGGATCGTTTCTTTTTTTTCATAATAGAGACGTCGGATTTTTTTGATCGTTTTTGCATCGATTTTTGGTCTTCCGCCGATTTTTCCTTTTTTACGAGCTTCATCTAATCCAACTAACGTACGTTCTTTGATCAATGCGCACTCCATGTTTGCTAGGTTTTCCATTAATTGGAAATAGATTTTTCCCATTTCGCGCGTATCGATTCCTTCATCAAGACTAATCAAGTGCAGCCCGCGATCTTTGAATAATTGCGTGAGTTCTGTTAATTGCCGCGTAGATTTGCCTAATCGATGAAGTTGGCAAATGACTAGTGCATCGCCTTGTTGCATGTCAGCGATCACTGACTCCAAATGAACAGCAGTAGAATCATTTTGTTCCACTTCATATGTCTCATGGAAAATTTCTTGACAACCAAAGTCAGATAATTGATCAACCTGAGTTGTTAAATCAACGTCATTTATGGTTGTGCGTGCATAACCAATAATTTTCATGGTGATTCCTTTCTAGCAGTGATTTTCTAACTGGATATAACAGTAAAAATGTAGCATAAAGTACGTCAAAAAGATAGTTTTTTCGCAAATTTTCCGCTGTCTTTTTTTATTGGATGATCAAGCAGTTTTTCTTTATTTACGACGGATTGCGTCAAGAATCTCAACGCCTTTTTCTGAGCCGACAACTACTTTAGAAACCATGTTTAGGAAAAGCCCATGTTCTACTACCCCAACAAGTTCATCTAAATAGGTAGCTAAGCTTTCTGGCTGTTCGATGACTTCTAGATGCAGATCAATGATGTAATGACCACCATCTGTGGTTAGGACTTCTCCGTTTTCGTCTGTACGCAAGACAGGTTGGAATCCTTTTTCTTCAAAAATATGAAGTAGCTGTTGGGAGCCATAAGGGATCACTTCAACTGGGAGTGGGAACTTCCCAAGTTTATCGACTAATTTAGAAGAATCAACGATCCAAATCGTTTCTTTTGAGTACGTAGCGACTATTTTCTCGAAAAGCAAAGCAGCGCCGCCGCCTTTGATCCCTTGAAAATCAGCACTGATTTCATCAGCACCGTCTATTGTCAAATCGACTACGGGGACTTCATCAATACTCTTTAACGGTATTCCTAATTTTTCCGCTTGTTCTTTTGTCGCATTTGAAGTAGTAACTCCTGTGATACGTAAACCTTCTTCACGCATACGGCGACCAATCTCTTCTACCATATAATAGGCGGTTGAACCGGTCCCGAGACCTACGATCATCCCGTCCTTTACGAATTTCGCGGCTTCAATGCCAGCTAATTGTTTTAAATTCATCTTTGCGTCCACCTTTTTTTAGTTTGAGCATCGTGCTTTCCTCACTATTTTAGCGTGATTTACGGTAAAAAGATACCATTCTTTTTTATTCCAATAAAGCTTTTTCAAAAAAAATTGTATCTCTTGTTGACATGTTTTTTCATTCGTGATATTCTAACAAAGGTGCTTTATCTACAGGTTTCTGTGAAGAAACGTGCTGACTGTTTATCAAAGCATATTTGATAAGGATGCAGACATTGCATTTATTTTTTATCACAAAAAAAGAACCACCTGGATGTGTGGAACTAGACGCAAATCGTGGGAAGGAGGAAACAAGGAATGCCTACAATTAACCAATTAGTACGTAAACCTCGTAAATCAAAGGTGGAAAAATCTAATTCACCTGCTTTGAACAAAGGATATAACAGCTTTAAGAAAACTCAAACTAACGTAAACTCACCTCAAAAACGTGGGGTAGCAACTCGTGTGGGTACAATGACACCTAAAAAACCGAACTCAGCTTTACGTAAATATGCACGTGTTCGTTTGTCAAACTTAATTGAAGTTACTGCTTATATCCCAGGGATTGGTCATAACTTACAAGAACACAGTGTTGTATTATTACGCGGTGGTCGTGTAAAAGACTTACCAGGGGTACGTTATCATATCGTTCGCGGTGCTTTAGATACTGCTGGTGTTAACGACCGTAAACAAAGCCGTTCTAAATACGGAACTAAAAAACCTAAAGCTTAATTTTAATTATTAAACAAATGAAACTTGCTTCTACTATATAGAAGTAATTACTATGAACAATATTTCGGAAGGAGGAGTTACGGATGCCACGTAAAGGTCCTGTTGCAAAACGTGATGTTTTACCAGATCCTATTTATAACTCAAAATTAGTAACTCGCTTGATCAACCGTGTAATGGTTGACGGAAAACGCGGGATTGCAGCTAACATTATCTATAATGCCTTTGACTTGATCAAAGAATCTACAGGTAACGATCCATTAGAAGTGTTTGAACAAGCAATGAAAAACGTTCAACCTGTTCTTGAAGTTAAAGCACGTCGTGTTGGGGGTTCAAACTACCAAGTACCAGTTGAAGTTCGCCCTGAACGCCGCGTTACTCTAGGTCTTCGTTGGGTAGTAAACTACGCTCGCTTGCGCGGTGAACACACAATGGAAGAACGCTTAGCAAAAGAAATCATGGATGCTGCAAACAACACAGGTGCTTCTGTTAAAAAACGTGAAGACACTCATAAAATGGCTGATGCCAACCGCGCGTTTGCTCACTATCGCTGGTAAGATTCTCTCTGTTTGGTCGGCTTTTATAAGTCGACCTCAGATAGTGTCCTTATTTTTAGCAACTAGATAGTAAAGAGAGGAGAAACAAGGAGAATGACCAGAGAATTTTCTTTACAAAACACTCGTAATATCGGTATCATGGCCCACATCGATGCTGGTAAAACGACTGCTACTGAACGTATCTTGTACTACACTGGTAAAATCCATAAAATTGGTGAAACTCATGAAGGAGCTTCACAAATGGACTGGATGGAACAAGAACAAGAACGTGGTATTACGATCACTTCTGCTGCTACTACAGCACAATGGAAGGGTCACCGAATCAACATCATCGACACACCAGGACACGTAGACTTCACAGTTGAAGTTGAACGTTCATTGCGTGTACTTGATGGTGCTGTAACTGTTCTTGATGCACAATCAGGTGTTGAACCTCAAACTGAAACAGTTTGGCGCCAAGCAACAACTTATGGTGTACCTCGTATCGTATTTGCAAACAAAATGGACAAGATCGGTGCTGACTTCTTATATTCAGTATCAACTTTACATGACCGTTTGCAAGCAAACGCTCACCCAATCCAATTACCAATTGGTGCGGAAGACGACTTCACAGGAATTATCGACCTTGTAACAATGAAGGCTGAAATGTATACCAACGATCTTGGAACAGAGATCGAAGAAACAGAAATTCCTGAAGAATACCGCGAATTAGCTGAAGAATGGCGCGAAAAATTGGTTGAAGCTGTAGCTGAAACTGATGAAGAACTTACTTTGAAATACTTAGAAGGTGAAGAAATCACTGAAGCTGAGTTAAAAGAAGGTATCCGCCGCGCAACAGTTAACGTAGAATTCTACCCAGTACTATGTGGTTCAGCATTTAAGAACAAAGGGGTTCAATTACTATTGGACGCTGTTCTTGATTACTTGCCATCACCGTTAGATATCCCAGCTATCAAAGGGATTGACCCTAAAACTGATGAAGAAGTAGAACGTCCTGCAGACGACAGCGCTCCTTTCTCAGCTTTAGCATTTAAAGTTATGACTGACCCATTCGTAGGTCGTTTAACTTTCTTCCGTGTGTACTCTGGTGTTTTACAATCAGGTTCATACGTACAAAACGCAACAAAAGGCAAACGTGAACGTGTTGGTCGTATCCTACAGATGCATGCCAACTCTCGTTCAGAAATCTCTGAAGTTTACGCTGGAGATATCGCTGCTGCTGTTGGTTTGAAAGACACAACTACTGGGGACACACTATGTGATGAAAAGAGTCTAGTTATTCTTGAATCCATGGAATTCCCAGAACCAGTTATCCAAGTCGCTATTGAACCTAAATCAAAAGCTGACCAAGATAAAATGGGTGTGGCTTTACAAAAACTATCTGAAGAAGATCCTACTTTCCGTGCTGAAACAAACGTGGAAACAGGCGAAACAATCATCGCTGGTATGGGTGAACTTCACTTAGATATCATCGTTGACCGTATGCGTCGTGAATTCAAAGTTGAAGCTAACGTAGGTGCGCCTCAAGTATCTTACCGTGAAACTTTCCGTGCTGGCACTCAAGCCGAAGGTAAGTTTGTACGTCAGTCTGGTGGTAAAGGTCAATACGGTCACGTATGGATTGAATTTACACCAAATGAAGAAGGTGCTGGTTTCGAATTTGAAAATGCGATCGTCGGTGGGGTTGTTCCTCGTGAATACATTCCAGCTGTTGAAACTGGTTTGAAAGATGCTATGGAAAATGGTGTCTTAGCTGGCTATCCATTAGTAGATATCAAAGCTAAACTTTACGATGGTTCATACCATGATGTCGATTCAAATGAAACTGCCTTCCGTGTTGCTGCTTCTATGGCATTACGTGCAGCAGCTAAGAAAGCTAATCCAGTAATCCTTGAACCAATCATGGCTGTAGAAGTTGTTATCCCTGAAGATTACTTAGGTGATGTTATGGGTCACGTAACTGCTCGTCGTGGACGTGTTGAAGGTATGGAAGCTCGCGCTGGCGGCCAACAAGTTGTTCGTGCGATGGTTCCACTTGCTGAAATGTTTGGTTATGCTACAACTCTTCGTTCTGCTACTCAAGGTCGTGGTACATTTACAATGACATTTGACCACTACGAAGATGTACCAAAATCAGTACAAGAAGAAATCATTAAGAAAAACGGCGGAAAAGCTGAATAATTTCTTAAAACCGGATAGTCCTGCAAAGAGATTATCCAAAGAGACTATATTTTTAATATAGTTTCGTGTAAAATAATTATCGATGATATGGGCATGTGGTGTACCTTGTGTACATCATATACCTATCAGACAAATAAAAAATATATTGTATTTTTAGGAGGACATTTTAAAATGGCAAAAGAAAAATTTGACCGTTCTAAACCACACGTTAACATTGGTACTATCGGACACGTTGACCATGGTAAAACTACATTAACAGCTGCAATCACAACTGTACTATCTAAGAAAAACGGCGGCCAAGCTATGGCTTACGATCAAATCGATGGTGCTCCAGAAGAACGCGAACGCGGAATCACAATCTCAACAGCTCACGTTGAGTATGAAACAGATACACGCCACTACGCTCACGTTGACTGCCCAGGACACGCGGACTACGTTAAAAACATGATCACTGGTGCTGCTCAAATGGACGGAGCTATCTTGGTAGTTTCTGCTGCTGACGGCCCAATGCCTCAAACTCGTGAACACATCCTATTGTCTCGTCAAGTTGGTGTTCCTTACATCGTTGTATTCTTGAACAAAGTAGACATGGTTGATGACGAAGAATTACTAGAATTAGTTGAAATGGAAGTTCGTGACCTATTAACAGAATACGAATTCCCTGGTGACGATGTTCCTGTAGTTGCTGGATCAGCTTTGAAAGCTCTAGAAGGCGACGCTTCATACGAAGAAAAAATTCTTGAATTAATGGCTGCAGTTGACGAATACATCCCAACTCCAGAACGTGACAACGACAAACCATTCATGATGCCAGTTGAAGACGTGTTCTCAATTACTGGACGTGGTACTGTTGCTACAGGTCGTGTTGAACGTGGACAAGTTCGCGTTGGTGACGAAGTTGAAGTTGTTGGTATTGCTGAAGAAACTTCAAAAACAACAGTTACTGGTGTTGAAATGTTCCGTAAATTGTTAGACTACGCTGAAGCTGGAGACAACATTGGTGCTTTACTACGTGGTGTTGCACGTGAAGACATCCAACGTGGACAAGTTTTAGCTAAACCAGGTACAATCACACCTCATACAAAATTCTCTGCAGAAGTATACGTGTTGACAAAAGAAGAAGGTGGACGTCATACTCCATTCTTCACTAACTACCGTCCACAATTCTACTTCCGTACAACTGACGTAACAGGTGTTGTTGAATTACCAGAAGGAACTGAAATGGTTATGCCTGGCGACAACGTAACAATGGAAGTTGAATTAATCCACCCAATCGCTATCGAAAACGGTACTAAATTCTCAATCCGTGAAGGCGGACGTACAGTTGGTGCCGGTGTCGTTACAGAAATCAAAGCTTAATTCACTTAAGTTTTAAAGTAAAGCAACATTTATTCGGACGTAATCGCTCGGAACGAAGGTCTCAGGATCTTTGTTCCGAGCTTTTTTATTTATTGCAGGATCAGGGAAAAAGACAGGAGCATTATAATAGAAGAAACACGAAATAAAAGAGTCAGTATTTTCTAAATGAAACTTTATGAAAACAAAATGTTTTTTACAAGAAAAAGCCTTGCTTTGTGAGTTTATATATATTATAATGACAAAGGTGCGTTTACTTTAGTGAATTGCACAGACGTAATCAGAATGATTTCGTCGGCTAAGAAACGAGAGGTTGCGACACGCCCGGACGCTTTGCCACGAACGAGCGTGACGGAAATTTTCGTGGAGCTATGTCTACTTTTCAAAATAGGCGAAGGAGGGAACAAGATGGCAAAACAAAAAATTCGTATCCGTTTAAAAGCGTATGAACACCGTATTTTAGATCAATCAGCGGATAAAATCGTGGAAACTGCAAAAAGAACTGGAGCTAGCGTGTCTGGTCCAATTCCATTACCAACTGAACGCAGTCTTTACACAATCATCCGTGCAACTCATAAATACAAAGATTCACGCGAACAATTCGAAATGCGTACACACAAACGTCTTATCGACATTGTGAACCCAACACCAAAAACTGTTGATGCTTTGATGAAGCTAGACTTACCATCTGGTGTAAACATCGAAATCAAATTATAAAACTAAAACAAAAATAATGGAGGTGTACTCATGACCAAAGGAATCTTAGGGAAAAAAGTGGGAATGACACAAATCTTCACTGAATCTGGTGAATTAATTCCAGTAACTGTTGTAGAAGCTACTCCAAACGTAGTACTACAAGTGAAAACAATGGAAACGGATGGCTACGAAGCTATTCAAGTTGGTTACCAAGATATGCGTGAAGTTTTATCAAACAAACCTGCGAAAGGTCATGTTGCAAAAGCAAACACGGCTCCTAAGCGCTTCATTCGTGAATTCAAAAATGTTGAGCTAGGAGAATATGAAGTAGGAAAAGAAATTACAGTAGATGTTTTCCAAGCAGGAGACATTATTGATGTAACAGGTACTACGAAAGGTAAAGGATTCCAAGGGGTTATCAAACGCCACGGACAAAGCCGCGGACCAATGGCTCACGGTTCTCGTTACCATCGTCGTCCTGGGTCAATGGGTCCAGTTGCACCTAACCGTGTATTTAAAAACAAACGTCTTGCTGGCCGTATGGGTGGCAACCGCGTAACTATCCAAAACTTGGAAGTTGTACGTGTCGATGCAGAAAGAAATGTTATCTTGATCAAAGGTAATGTTCCTGGAGCTAAAAAATCTTTAATCACTATCAAATCAGCTGTGAAAGCTAAATAATTGTAGGAAGAAAGGAGGAACTAAGGAATGCCGAATGTAGCATTATTCAAACAAGATGGAAGCCAAAACGGTGAAATCACACTTAACGAAGAAATCTTCGGAATTGAACCTAATGAAAGTGTTGTTTACGATGCAATCGTAATGCAACGTGCGTCATTAAGACAAGGAACACACGCGGTTAAAAACCGTAGCGCTGTTCGCGGCGGCGGACGTAAACCATGGCGTCAAAAAGGAACAGGTCGTGCACGTCAAGGATCTATCCGCTCACCACAATGGCGTGGAGGTGGCGTAGTCTTTGGACCAACACCACGTTCTTACAGCTACAAACTTCCTAAAAAAGTTCGTCGTTTAGCAATGAAATCTGTATTGTCAGAAAAAGTTGCTGAAAACAACTTGGTAGCAATCGAAGGCTTAAACTTCGACGCACCAAAAACAAAAGAATTCAAACAAGTTCTTGCTAACTTATCTATCGACTCTAAAGTATTGGTTGTTCTAGAAAAAGGTAACGACTTTGCTGCTTTATCAGCACGTAACTTACCAAACGTTTCTGTAGTAACTTCTGATAATGTGAGTGTGCTAGACGTTGTATCAAATACAAAAGTGTTAGCAACACAAACTGCTCTTACTCAAATTGAGGAGGTGCTTGCATAATGAACTTACTAGACGTAATCAAACGCCCAGTGATCACTGAAAAATCAATGCTTGCCATGGATGACAAGAAATACACTTTTGAAGTGGACACTCGCGCAAACAAAACTTTAGTAAAACAAGCGGTAGAAGCTGCTTTTGACGTTAAAGTCAAAAACGTGAACATCGTGAACGTACGTGCGAAATTCAAACGTATGGGCAAATATGCAGGATATACAAAAAAACGTCGCAAAGCGATCGTTACATTGACTGAAGATTCAAAAGAAATCCAATTATTCGAAGCTGCTGAATAAGCACTAATAGATAACTCATTAAATTAGGAGGGAAAAACGTGGCGATTAAAAAGTACAAACCTACCTCAAATGGTCGTCGTAACATGACAGGTTCTGATTTTGCTGAAATCACAACATCAACACCTGAAAAATCATTGTTACAACCATTGAAAAACCATGCTGGACGTAACAACAACGGCCGCATCACTGTACGTCATCAAGGTGGCGGACACAAACGCCAATATCGCGTGATCGACTTCAAACGTAACAAAGATAACGTTGTTGCAACTGTTCAAACGATCGAATATGATCCAAACCGTTCAGCTAACATCGCGTTAGTACACTATGAAGATGGAGTGAAAGCTTACATCTTAGCACCTAAAGGACTAGAAGTGGGTATGAAACTTGTTTCAGGTCCAGAAGCAGATATCAAAGTCGGAAATGCTCTTCCATTAGAAAACATTCCAGTTGGTACTGTTATCCACAACATTGAAATGAAACCTGGTAAAGGTGGACAATTGATCCGTTCTGCTGGTACAAGTGCTCAAGTACTTGGTAAAGAAGGCAAATACGTATTGATCCGCTTGAACTCTGGTGAAGTTCGTATGATCTTAGCTGCATGCCGTGCTACAATCGGTTCTGTAGGTAACGAACAACACGAATTAATCAACATCGGTAAAGCTGGACGCTCTCGTTGGATGCGTAAACGCCCAACTGTACGTGGTAGCGTAATGAACCCTAATGATCACCCACACGGTGGTGGTGAAGGTAAAGCTCCTATCGGACGTAAAGCACCAGTTTCTCCTTGGGGTCAACCAGCTCTTGGTTACAAAACTCGTAACAAAAAAGCTAAATCAGACAAACTTATTGTTCGTCGTCGCAAAAATAAATAATTACTTTGACCATGTGTCGCACATTTTGAGAGGAGGTTCACCATGGGTCGTAGTTTAAAGAAAGGACCTTTTGTCGATGAGCATTTAATGAAAAAAGTTGAAGCTCAAGCAGGGGTTGAAAAGAAAAAAGTTATCAAAACTTGGTCACGCCGTTCAACAGTTTTCCCAAGTTTTGTTGGATATACCATCGCAGTTTATGATGGACGTAAACATGTACCAGTTTACATCCAAGAAGACATGGTAGGACACAAATTAGGTGAATTTGCACCTACAAGAACTTATCGTGGACATGCTGCTGACGATAAGAAAACGAAACGCTAATTTGAGGGGAGGATAAATCCAAATGGCAGAACAAATCACATCAGCTAAAGCAACTGCAAAAACAGTTCGCACTTCACCTCGAAAAGCCCGTTTAGTAATTGACCTTATCAGAGGTAAAAGTGTCGCAGATGCAATTTCAATCTTGAAATTCACACCAAACAAATCTGCTGGAATCATTGAAAAAGTATTGATGTCAGCAGTTGCGAATGCAGAAAATAACTTTGACTTAGATGTTGAAAACTTGGTAGTAAGCGAAGCTTTTGTTAACGAAGGACCTACAATGAAACGTTTCCGTCCTCGTGCAAAAGGATCAGCTTCTCCAATCAACAAACGTACAAGTCATATCACGGTAGTCGTATCAGAAAAATAAGGAGGGATAATCAGTGGGTCAAAAAGTACATCCAATTGGAATGCGTGTAGGCATCATCCGCGACTGGGATGCTAAATGGTATGCTGAAAAAGAGTATGCTGAGTTCTTACACGAAGATTTAAGAATCCGTAAATTTATTTCAACTAAACTTGCTGATGCTGCTGTATCAACAGTTGAAATCGAACGCGCAACAGGTCGCGTAAACATTTCAATTCACACAGCTAAACCAGGTATGGTTATTGGTAAAGGCGGTTCTGAAGTCGAAAGCCTAAGAAAAGAATTAAACAAATTAACTGGTAAAAGAATCCATATCAATATCGTGGAAATCAAAAAACCAGATCTAGATGCAAAATTAGTAGGTGAAGGAATCGCACGTCAATTAGAAAACCGTGTTGCTTTCCGTCGCGCTCAAAAACAAGCCATCCAACGCTCAATGCGTGCTGGCGCTCAAGGGATCAAAACTCAAGTATCTGGGCGTCTAAACGGAGCAGATATCGCTCGTTCAGAAGGATACTCAGAAGGAACTGTTCCTCTTCATACTTTACGTGCGGACATTGATTACGCATGGGAAGAAGCAGATACAACATACGGAAAACTAGGAGTTAAAGTGTGGATCTATCGTGGAGAAATTCTTCCAACTAAAAAAAACACTGAGAAAGGAGGGAAATAATCATGTTAGTACCTAAACGTGTAAAACACCGTCGTGAATTCCGCGGAAAAATGCGCGGGGAAGCTAAAGGCGGAAAAGAAGTAGCATTCGGTGAATACGGTTTGCAAGCTGTTGATTCACATTGGATCACAAACCGCCAAATCGAAGCTGCTCGTATCGCAATGACTCGTTACATGAAACGTGGTGGGAAAGTATGGATTAAAATTTTCCCTCACAAATCTTATACTGCCAAAGCAATTGGGGTACGTATGGGTTCTGGTAAAGGGGCACCTGAAGGATGGGTTGCACCAGTAAAACGTGGTAAAATCATGTTTGAAATCGCAGGCGTTCCTGAAGAAGTAGCTCGTGAAGCGTTACGTCTAGCTTCTCACAAATTACCAATGAAAACTAAGATCGTAAAACGTGAGGAAATGGGTGGTGAATCGAATGAAGGTTAAAGAAATCAGAGAATTAACCACTGCCGAAATGCTTGATCAAGAAAAACAATTAAAAGAAGAATTGTTTAATCTTAGATTCCAATTAGCAACAGGTCAATTAGAAAACACTGCACGTATTAAAGAAGTACGTAAATCGATTGCACGCATCAAAACTGTGTTGCGTGAACAAGCTAAGTAATTATGGAAGGAGGCCATTAAGCGTATGACTGAAGGAAGAAATCAACGCAAAGTTTATCAAGGTCGCGTGGTTTCAGACAAAATGGATAAAACAATTACCGTTGCTGTCGAAACAAAGAAAAACCACCCTATCTATGGCAAACGCATGAACTATTCTAAGAAATACAAAGTGCATGATGAAAACAACACAGCAAAAGTTGGCGACATCGTGAGAATTATGGAAACTCGTCCATTATCAGCTACAAAACGTTTCCGTTTGTTGGAAGTAGTCGAAGAAGCAGTTATTATCTAATAACACGAGATTTTCCTATATAGATTGAATGCAAAATCTGAAAGGAGGATACACAACGTGATCCAAGCAGAAAGTCGTTTAAAAGTCGCTGATAACTCAGGCGCACGTGAAATTTTGACGATCAAAGTCCTTGGTGGATCTGGTCGTAAAACTGCTAACATCGGTGATGTGATCGTTGCTACGGTTAAACAAGCAACGCCAGGTGGGGTTGTCAAAAAAGGTGACGTCGTTAAAGCCGTTATCGTTCGAACAAAATCAGGAGCTCGTCGTACAGACGGTTCATATATTAAATTTGATGAAAATGCTGCAGTGATTATTCGTGATGATAAAAGCCCTCGTGGAACACGTATCTTTGGGCCAGTTGCACGTGAACTACGTGAAAACAACTTCATGAAGATCGTTTCACTAGCACCAGAAGTTTTATAATCTTGAGACACTTATCAAAGGAGGTGCGAAACAGTTATGTTTGTTAAAAAAGGCGATAAAGTTAAAGTTATCACTGGAAAAGACAAAAACAAAGAAGGCGTTGTACTAGCAGCGTTCCCGAAAAAAGATAAAGTTATTGTCGAAGGTGTAAATGTCGTTAAAAAACACCAAAAACCTTCTCAAGCTGCTCCTCAAGGTGGAATTGTTGAGATGGAAGCGCCAATTCATGTTTCTAACGTGATGGTGGTTGACTCTACTGGTGTAGCTGGCCGAGTTGGCTACAAAGAAGTAGACGGCAAAAAAGTCCGTGTTTCTAAAAAAACCGGTGAAGTTTTAGATAAATAAAAGTTTAAGGAAGGAGGGTCTTACTGAATGAACCGCCTAAAAGAAAAATATCTTAAAGAAGTAACTCCATCATTGATGGAAAAATTTAACTATAGCTCTGTTATGCAAACACCTAAAGTTGAAAAAATCGTCATCAACATGGGTGTTGGTGATGCGGTATCAAACGCTAAAAACTTAGATAAAGCAGTTGAAGAATTAACTTTGATCACTGGTCAAAAACCAATGATTACAAAAGCTAAAAAATCAATCGCTGGATTCCGTTTACGTGAAGGAATGCCAATTGGTGCAAAAGTTACATTGCGCGGAGAAAGAATGTACGAATTCTTAGACAAATTGGTTTCTGTTTCACTACCACGTGTACGTGACTTCCATGGTGTAAGTAAAAAAGCCTTTGACGGTCGTGGAAACTATACTTTAGGTATTAAAGAACAATTGATCTTCCCAGAAGTAGATTATGATTTAGTAGATAAAGTACGTGGTATGGACATCGTTATTGTAACAACAGCAAACTCTGATGAAGAATCTCGTGAGTTGTTGACACAATTAGGCATGCCATTCCAAAAATAATTAAAGGAGGCGAACTACGTGGCTAAAAAATCAATGATTGCTAAAAACAAACGTCCTGCAAAATTTTCAACACAAGCTTATACTCGTTGCGAACGTTGCGGACGTCCACATTCAGTTTATCGTAAGTTCCATCTTTGCCGTATTTGCTTCCGCGAACTTGCCTATAAAGGTCAAATTCCCGGCGTGAAGAAAGCTAGCTGGTAAAAAGTAAATTCGCATAAGAAGGAGGTAAAAGATCAATGGTCATGACAGATCCAATTGCAGATTTTCTAACTCGTATCCGTAACGCAAACATGGTTAAACATGAGTCTTTAGAAGTACCTGCATCAAAAATTAAACGTGACATCGCTGAAATCTTGAAACGTGAAGGTTTCGTTCGTGATGTTGAATACATCGAAGATGACAAACAAGGCGTGATCCGTGTTTTCCTAAAATTTGGTAAAAACGGCGAACGTGTTATCACAAACTTAAAACGTATCTCTAAACCAGGTTTGCGTGCTTATGTCAAAGCTGACGAAGTACCAAAAGTATTGAACGGTTTAGGTATCGCAATCATTTCGACTTCTGAAGGTGTTGTCACTGATAAAGAAGCTCGTGAAAAAAATATCGGCGGCGAAGTTATCGCTTACGTATGGTAATCAAGTAGAATCTACAAGGAGGTGTCTTTAAGTGAGCCGTATCGGAAATAAAGTCGTTGTTATCCCTGAAGGAGTAACAGTTACTCAAGACGGAAACAACGTTACAGTTAAAGGACCAAAAGGTGAATTGACTCGTACTTTTTCAGCAGATATCAAAATGAATATCGAAGGAAACGAAGTAACTTTCACTCGTCCAAACGACAGTAAAGAAATGAAAACAATTCATGGAACAACTCGTGCGAACTTCAACAACATGGTTGTAGGTGTCAGCGAAGGTTTCCAAAAAGCGTTAGAACTAATCGGGGTTGGGTACCGTGCACAATTACAAGGATCAAAACTTGTATTGAACGTTGGTTACTCACATCCAGTAGAAATCACACCACCAGCTGGAGTAACTGTTGAAGTACCAGCTAACACACAAGTAATTGTTAAAGGTGCGAACAAAGAAGAAGTTGGCGAATTAGCTGCAAACATTCGTGGAACTCGTCCTCCAGAACCTTATAAAGGTAAAGGTATTCGTTATGTTGGCGAATATGTACGCCGTAAAGAAGGTAAAACTGGTAAATAATCGTTTAGAAAAATTGCATAGAAGCCAGCAGCAGGAAAAAGGCATTTGGCTGAAGTTTACCTTCAAAAAAATACATTTTTACTTGTGCCGCAGCTTCTATTTTTCGAAACGTATTTACTGCTTGAAATAGTAGTACAATAAAATAAAGAGGTGACAATTGTGATTACAAAACCAGATAAGAACAAAACACGTCAAAAGAGACATCGTCGTGTACGTAACAATATCTCTGGTACTGCTGAGCGCCCACGCTTGAACGTTTTTCGTTCTAACAAAAACATCTACGCTCAAATTATTGATGACGTAGCGGGTGTAACGCTAGCAAGTGCCTCTACCTTGGATAAAGAAATTTCAGGTGGAACAAAAACAGAAGCAGCACAAGCTGTCGGTAAACTAGTTGCTGAACGTGCAGCTGAAAAAGGCATTAAAGTAGTAGTCTTTGACCGTGGTGGATACCTTTACCATGGCCGTGTGCAAGCTTTAGCTGAAGCTGCTCGCGAAAATGGACTAGAATTTTAGAAGAAGGAGGAATACCATTCATGGTTTATATCGATCCAAAACATTTGGAATTAGAAGACCGCGTTGTTGCAATTAACCGTGTAACAAAAGTTGTTAAAGGTGGACGTCGTCTACGTTTTGCTGCTTTAGTTGTTGTCGGTGACAAAAACGGACACGTAGGATTTGGTACAGGTAAAGCTCAAGAAGTTCCTGAAGCAATCCGTAAAGCAATTGAAGATGCGAAGAAAAACTTAGTTGAAGTACCTATGGTTGGTTCAACAATCCCACACGAAGTAATCGGTGCTTTTAGTGGTGGTAGAATCCTAATGAAACCTGCTGTAGAAGGTTCTGGGGTTGCTGCTGGTGGACCAGTTCGTGCCGTATTAGAATTAGCTGGGGTAGCAGATATCACTTCTAAATCTTTAGGCTCAAATACACCAATCAACGTTGTTCGCGCAACAGTTGAAGGTTTGAAACAATTGAAACGTGCAGAAGAAGTTGCAGAACTTCGCGGCAAATCAGTTGAAGAATTAATCGGATAAGGAGGACAACAATAATGGCTGAATTAAAAGTTACTTTAAAACGCAGTATTATCGGACGTCCTCAAAACCAACGCGATACAGTTAAAGCGTTAGGTCTTACAAAGATTAACAGTTCAGTGGTTAAGCCTTCTAATGAAGCAATTAAAGGCATGATCAATACTGTTTCTCACCTAGTGGACGTTGAAGAAATTTAATTTAGAAAAATCATAACTAGAACATTAAGGAGGTGCCAAACCTATGAAACTTCATGAATTAAAACCTGCTGAAGGTTCACGCCAAGTACGTAACCGTGTTGGTCGTGGTACTTCATCTGGTAACGGAAAAACTGCCGGACGCGGACAAAAAGGACAAAAAGCTCGTTCAGGCGGCGGTGTGCGTTTAGGATTTGAAGGGGGACAAACACCATTGTTCCGTCGTTTACCAAAACGAGGATTCACAAACGTGAACCGTAAAGACTATGCAGTCATTAATCTTGATGTATTGAACCGCTTTGAAGACGGAGCTGAAGTAACTCCTGTTGCTTTAGTTGAAGCTGGAATCGTGAAAAACGAAAAAGCTGGAATCAAAGTATTAGCTAATGGGGAACTAAACAAGAAATTAACTGTGAAAGCAGCAAAATTCTCTAAAGCAGCTCAAGAAGCAATTGAAGCGGCTGGTGGATCAATCGAGGTGATCTAATGTTTAGACTATTAAAAGATGCTTTTAAAGTAAAAGACATTAGATCGAAAATCCTATTTACTGTATTTGTGTTGTTTGTATTTCGCCTAGGTGCACATATTACTGTACCAGGCGTAAATGCTGCTTCATTGCAAAACCTTTCTTCTTTGCCATTTTTCAACATGTTGAACTTGGTAAGTGGTAGTGCGATGCAAAACTTTTCCATTTTCTCAATGGGGGTTTCACCATACATTACTGCTTCTATCGTCATTCAGCTTCTTCAAATGGACATCGTGCCTCGATTTGTTGAATGGTCGAAACAAGGGGAAGTTGGTCGTAAAAAACTGAATCAAGCGACTCGATATCTGACATTAGTATTGGCATTTATCCAATCTGTCGGTATCACTGCTGGATTCAATCAATACGCTCAATTAGGTTTCGTGAATAATCCTAACGTAGCAACTTACGTAACGATCGGTTTGATTCTAACAGCCGGTACGATGTTTGTTACTTGGCTAGGAGAACAGATCACAGAAAAAGGTATCGGAAATGGCGTATCAATGATCATTTTTGCAGGTATCATTTCTAGATTGCCTGAAAGTATCAGAGAAATTTATGAAGATTACTTTATAAATATTGATCCTTCAGACATATGGAAATCTGCTATTTTTGTGGCCATTTTACTAGTAGCGGTCTTGTTGATCGTGACATTCGTAACATTTTTCCAACAAGCTGAACGCAAGATCCCGATCCAATATACGAAACGCGTAGCTGGCGCGCCTACAAGCAGCTATCTGCCGTTGAAAGTAAATGCAGCTGGAGTTATTCCAGTTATCTTTGCTAGTTCGTTTATTGCTACGCCAAATGCTGTTTTACAAGCATTGAGCGGTAGATTCGGTTCTGAAAACTGGTACAAAGTGATGATGGAGATCTTTAACTATAATACAGCACCTGGTGCTACGATTTATACGATTCTGATCGTTGCCTTCACTTTCTTCTACGCCTTTGTTCAAGTAAACCCTGAGAAATTAGCGGAAAATTTGCAAAAGCAAGGAAGTTATATACCAAGCGTACGCCCTGGTAAGGGGACTGAAGAGTATGTCTCAAGATTACTGATGCGTTTAAGTACAGTTGGTGCAGTCTTCCTTGGTTTAGTGGCATTGCTTCCAATCATTGCTCAAATGGTTTGGGATCTTCCACAATCAATCGGATTAGGCGGTACAAGCTTACTGATCGTTATCGGTGTAGCTTTAGAAACTGCGAAACAGTTAGAAGGCTTAATGCTGAAACGTAAATATGTTGGATTCATTGAGTAAGAAAGCGTGTTGAGGTTTCCCCTCAACACACGTTCTCACACATTTATTAGGAGGGAAAACAATGAACCTCATTTTAATGGGGCTGCCAGGCGCAGGTAAAGGAACACAAGCTGAAAAAATCATTGATGCTTATGGTATTCCGCACATCTCAACAGGAGATATGTTCCGCGCAGCGATGCAAAACGAAACAGCTCTTGGCCTGGAAGCAAAGTCTTATATGGATAAAGGTGCATTAGTTCCTGATGAAGTAACAAATGGAATCGTGAAAGAGCGACTAGCTGAACCAGATACAGAGAAAGGCTTCTTATTAGATGGCTTTCCACGTACGCTAGATCAAGCAAAAGCTCTGGACGCAATGCTAAAAGATTTGAATAAAAAAATTGATGCTGTCATCGATATCCATGTTGGTGAAGAAATCTTGGTCGAACGTCTAGCCGGCCGATTTATCTGCAGCAATTGTGGAGCAACTTACCATAAAATTTTCAACCCTACAAAAGTTGAAGACACATGTGATCGTTGCGGTGGGCATGAATTCTATCAAAGAGAAGATGATAAACCTGAGACGGTTAAAAATCGTCTGGCTATCAACATCAAAAATAGTGAACCAATCTTGGCTTATTATAAAGAACAAGGTTTGCTAAACACTATTGATGGTGCTCGTGAAATCGATGCTGTATTTGCAGATGTACAAAAAATCATTGAAAAATAGCACGATTGCCCGTAGCCGACTTGCATTATGCAGTTACTCTTGTCAAGTTCAATAAATTATGATAGAATATGTCAGTCCGACTTCTAGAGAATCCTCTAGATGATCCATTTTGAGAATTTTGAGGTGGGAACTGCAGTTTCCGCCATTTTATCGTGTGAAAATGCGAAACAAGTACAAGGAGGTACTGTGCGTGGCAAAAGAAGATATGATTGAAGTCGAAGGTACAGTCGTCGAAACTTTGCCGAATGCAATGTTTAAAGTTGAACTAGAAAACGGACACCAAGTTCTTGCTACTGTTTCAGGTAAAATTCGTATGCATTACATCCGTATCTTACCTGGTGACAAAGTAACGGTTGAATTGTCTCCATACGATCTTAACCGTGGCCGTATTACTTATCGCTTTAAATAATTGTACTCCGTAAAACTACAGGAGGTATTATCATGAAAGTAAGACCATCAGTAAAACCAATGTGCGAACATTGTAAAGTAATTCGTCGTAAAGGACGCGTTATGGTGATTTGCCCAGCAAATCCAAAACATAAACAACGTCAAGGATAATTGGAGGTGCTATAAATATGGCTCGTATTGCAGGAGTAGATATTCCTCGTGATAAACGTGTAGTAGTTTCACTTACTTATATCTATGGTATTGGTAACACTACTGCTAAAAAGATCTTAGCTGATGCTGGTGTATCTGAAGATGTTCGCGTTCGTGAATTAACGAATGAACAAACAGATGCTATCCGTGCAGAAGTAGATAAATTAAAAGTTGAAGGGGATCTTCGTCGTGAAGTGAACTTGAACATCAAACGTTTGATGGAAATCGGTTCTTACCGTGGAATCCGTCATCGCCGTGGATTGCCTGTTCGTGGACAAAACACGAAAAACAATGCACGTACTCGTAAAGGCCCAGCTCGCGCTATCGCTGGCAAGAAAAAATAATTCTTAAGTGAAGGAGGTTAAAACTTCATGGCAGCAAAAAAAGTGAATCGTAAACGCCGTGTGAAGAAGAATATAGAAGCAGGTATTGCACATATCCATTCTACATTCAATAACACTATCATCATGATCACTGATACTCACGGAAATGCATTAGCGTGGTCATCAGCTGGTTCATTAGGTTTCAAAGGAAGCAAAAAATCAACTCCTTTTGCCGCTCAAATGGCAGCAGAAACTGCTACAAAAGCAGCAATGGAACACGGATTAAAGACTGTTGAAGTAACAGTTAAAGGACCTGGTTCTGGACGTGAAGCAGCAATTCGTTCATTACAAGCTACAGGTTTAGAAGTGACTGCAATTCGTGACGTGACTCCAGTTCCTCATAATGGTGCCCGCCCTCCAAAACGCCGTCGTGTTTAATGAGTGCCGCTCATTTTGAGTTTTATCAGTAACGTCATTGAACAAGACACTTTTCGTTTTGAAAGGGGTAAAGATAAGAATGATTGAGTTCGAAAAACCAAGAATCGCAAAAATTGATGAAGAAAAAGATTATGGCAAGTTCATCGTTGAACCTCTTGAAAGAGGGTATGGGACTACTTTAGGGAATTCCCTACGTCGTATTTTATTATCTTCTTTGCCAGGTGCTGCCATCACTAATATTCAAATCGATGGTGTACTGCATGAATTCTCTACCATCAAAGGTGTTAGAGAAGACGTCACTCAAATCATCTTGAACATTAAAGGCTTAGCGCTGAAAATGTATGGCCAAGAAGAAAAAACCCTTGAAATCGATATTACCGGACCTGCTACAGTAACTGCTGGCGATATTATCGTTGATAGTGATGTAGAAATTCTTAACAAAGATATGTACATCTGTAGTGTCTCTGAAGGAGCTACGTTCCATGCTCGCTTAACAGTGAAACCTGGACGTGGTTATGTTCAAGCAGATGAAAATAAAAAAGAAGATATGCCAATTGGCGTTCTTCCAGTCGATTCAATCTACACACCTGTTCGTCGTGTGAACTATCAAGTTGAGAACACACGTGTTGGACACCGTGAAGATTTTGATAAATTGACGATGGAGATTTGGACAGATGGTTCAATTGAACCGTTGGAAGCAATGAGTTTGTCTGCGAAAATCATGACTGAACATTTGGATATTTTTGTGAACTTAACTGATGAAGCAAAAAATGCTGAAATCATGGTCGAAAAAGAAGAAACACAAAAAGAAAAAATGTTGGAAATGACGATCGAAGAGTTAGACTTGTCTGTTCGCTCTTACAATTGTTTGAAACGTGCAGGAATCAATACTGTACAAGAACTTACAAATAAATCTGAGCCTGAAATGATCAAAGTCCGTAACTTAGGACGTAAATCATTAGAAGAAGTTAAAGCAAAATTGCACGACTTAGGTTTAGGTTTACGTAAAGAAGATTAAAACCTTTTACGAAGGAGGGAAACCAACGTGAGTTATCGTAAACTAGGACGCACATCTAGCCAACGTAAAGCGATGTTGCGTGATTTAACAACTGATTTATTAATCAACGAACGTATTGTGACTACTGAAGCTCGTGCGAAAGAAGTTCGCTCAACTGCAGAAAAAATGATCACTTTAGGTAAACGCGGAGATTTGCATGCACGTCGTCAAGCTGCGGCTTTCGTACGTAATGAAGTTGCCAGCGTGCGTGAAGAAAATGAGGACATCGTCATTGAATCAGCTTTACAAAAACTGTTCAACGATATTGCACCTCGTTACGCAGAACGTCAAGGCGGATACACACGCATTTTGAAGACAGAACCAAGACGCGGTGATGGTGCACCAATGGTTGTCTTAGAACTTGTCTAAAATCACACTAATAACATCACTTTATAGATGATTCTTTTAGAGTGTTATGATGTTGGAAGATATTTTTCCGAGTCTAGCTCAGCGCTGCTCCTCAAGCGAATATCGCTTGGGGAGTAAGCACTCATCATAAAGTGTTTTTTTATACCTTTAATTACCTGTCATGACAGATATGTTTGAAGGCATAAAAAAACATTTTAAGCGAGAAATAATTGAAAATTTTGTCTTTTTTTGATAGTGTTAGTAGGAACTTTAGGATGAAGAAGGAGTAATCATGGAGCCAATTATTGAATTAGAAAAGATAAATTATAAATACCAGCCAGATGATCTTCGCCCCGCATTGAAAGATGTCTCCTTTACAATTGATAAAGGTGAGTGGATCGCTATTATTGGACACAATGGTTCAGGAAAATCGACACTTGCCAAAACGATCAATGGATTGCTTCTGCCAGAATCAGGGATCGTGAAAGTGGGAAATCAAATATTGGATGAAGAAAATATTTGGACGATCCGACAGATGGTTGGAATGGTTTTTCAAAATCCAGACAATCAGTTTGTTGGTTCGACAGTAGAAGATGACGTTGCTTTTGGTCTTGAAAATCAAGGGATTCCCAGAGAAGAAATGCTAGTGCGTGTGAAAGATGCACTTGAGAAAGTTAGAATGGCTGAGTTTGCTTCACGCGAGCCTGCTCGTTTATCAGGAGGGCAAAAACAACGTGTTGCCATTGCCGGCGTGGTTGCCTTACGACCTGATATCATTATTTTAGATGAAGCAACCAGTATGCTAGATCCAGAAGGTCGTGAAGAAGTGATCTCTACGATCAAGAAGATCAAAGAAGAAAGTCAATTGACCGTTATATCTATCACTCATGATATTGATGAAGCAGCTAATGCCAATCGGATACTAGTGATGAGACAAGGAGAACTTGTCCGCGAAGGTACACCAAAAGAAATTTTTTCTGCTGGTCCTGAACTGATCGACTTAGGTCTGGATCTACCATTTCCTGAAAAACTGAAGAGCGCACTGAAAGAACGTGGGGTTGATGTGCCAAGTGAATATATGACAGAAGAAAGGATGGTGGATTGGTTATGGACATCCGTTTTGAACAAGTAGACTTCACTTATCAGCCGAATACACCATTTGAACAAAGAGCCTTATTTGACATCAATATGACGATCAAAGAAAACAGTTATACTGCATTAGTAGGGCATACCGGAAGCGGGAAATCAACCTTACTTCAGCATTTGAATGCGCTTGTTAAGCCAACAAGCGGTACAGTCCATATTGGAGAACGAGATATTCAGCCGGATACGGATAATAAGAATTTAAAGCCCATCCGAAAAAAAGTTGGTATCGTCTTTCAGTTTCCAGAAGCACAGCTATTCGAAGAAACGGTAGCAAAAGACATTGCTTTCGGTCCTAAAAACTTTGGTGTCAGCGAAGAAGAAGCACTAGTCCTAGCAAAAGAAACATTAGAACAAGTTGGGCTGGATGAAAGCTATTTGGAACGTTCGCCATTTGAACTTTCAGGAGGGCAAATGCGTAGAGTAGCAATCGCTGGTGTGCTTGCCATGAGGCCGGAAGTACTTGTATTGGATGAACCAACGGCAGGACTTGATCCCCAGGGTAGAAAAGAAATGATGGAGATGTTTTGGCGTCTTCATAAGGAACAACAGATCACTATTGTATTAGTTACGCATTTAATGGATGATGTAGCCAATTTTGCAGATTATGTCTATGTGCTGGAAAAGGGACGAATCGTTAATAGCGGGGAGCCGCAAGAGGTCTTTCAAAACATTGAATGGCTAAAAGAAAAACAACTAGGCGTACCTACTGCCACCGAGTTTGCAGAAGAATTAATGGCTAAAGGGATGAACTTTGCTACCTTGCCTTTGACAGCTGAAGAATTAGCAGACGCTATCGTCCATTATGCTGGAGGAAATGCCCATGATGAATAAATTGATATTTGGTCGTTATATGCCTGGAGATTCCTTGATCCATCGATTGGATCCCCGAGCTAAATTATTAGCCAGTTTTTATTTTATCGGAATCATTTTTTTAGCAAATAATTGGGAAACGTACCTTTTGTTGGCATTTTTCACATTACTTTCTGTCTTCTTGTCAAAAGTAGATTTGAAATTTTTTATCCGAGGCATTCGCCCATTGATCTGGCTAATCCTCTTCACTGTAGCTTTGCAGGTCTTGTTTACAAGTGGCGGAGAAACTTATTGGAGTTGGGGTGTTTTCCATATCACTGAATTTGGTGTGATGAACGGCCTCTTTATTTTCTGTCGATTCGTGTTGATCATTTTTATGTCGACTCTACTCACGCTTACTACACCGCCTTTGGAATTATCGGATGCGATTGAGTACTTGCTTCGTCCATTGAAAGCCGTACGGTTCCCAGTCCACGAAATTTCATTGATGCTGTCGATTGCTCTTCGTTTTGTGCCTACATTGATGGACGAAACAGAAAAGATCATGAACGCTCAGCGCGCTCGCGGTGTTGATTTTGGTGAAGGAAACCTAGTTCAGAAAATGAAAGCAGTCATTCCTTTGCTGATTCCTTTATTTGTCAGCAGCTTCAACCGTGCGGAAGATCTTGCGACTGCTATGGAAGCAAGAGGCTACAAAGGTGGGGAAGGAAGAACGAAATATCGTGTATTGCATTGGCATAATAGAGACACGATGGTTATCATTGCTTTTGTATTATTAACTGCGCTACTGATCTTTTTAAGAGGATAAACGTTCAGTGGGCCGCTATCTATTCTTTTCTTGCTGATCTGTTTGCAAGAAAGGATGCGAGCAGTGTATGACAAGAAATATTAGGGTCTGTGGCAGACTAAGGTCACAGGCCTCTTTCTTTTATCTGAAAAGAAAGAACGAAAAAATTTTATAGAAAAATCATTATTCCAGATAACCTTTTAGGAACAAAGGAGAGAAAAACATGGTACGTTACAAAGCAATCATTGCGTACGACGGAACAAATTTTAATGGATTCCAAAAACAGCCAAATGGGCGTACTGTTCAAGAAGAAGTAGAAAAAACATTACAAAAAATGGCAAATGGAAAAGAAATCACGGTTTTTGGTTCGGGAAGGACAGATGCCGGAGTACATGCGATCGGGCAAGTAATCCATTTTGATTATCCAGAGGAGCGTCCGTTAGAACGAATGCGTTTCGCGCTAGATACCCAGTCACCAGAGGATATTGCTGTAAGACAAGTAGAAATTGTTTCAGAAGACTTCCACGCAAGATATTTGGTCAAAGAAAAGACGTATCAATTTCGAGTGGATATAGGGAAACCACGCAGTCCTTTTCGACGCCATTATGCAAGTTATTTTCCTTACCCTCTTGATTTGGAAAAAATTCAGCGGGCACTTCCTGATTTATTAGGGACTCACGATTTCACCTCTTTTTGTGCATCAGGAAGCTCGATAGAGGATAAAGTACGTACGATCTACGAGGCTAAGATGGAGGTAAATGAAACAAAAGACGAATTGTTGTTTACATTTAGGGGAAATGGCTTCTTGTATAAGATGATACGGATCTTAGTAGGAACGCTTTTGAAAATTGGCAATGGCCGATTGCCTGAAGATAGTATCCCAGATATTATTGCGAAAAAAGATCGTAATGCAGCAGGACCTACAGCACACCCTGAAGGACTTTATTTGTATGAAGTGAAATATGAATAAGAGGTTATGATAGAAGTGGTCAGTTTCAAGAAATAAGAAGGAATTTACGAAAATTACTTCTCAAAATTTTGCAAAATTTCGGCTTATTTTCGAAGGAGCTACTTCTGGAACACCGTGAATAAGAGGTTGTGAAAAAGCTGCCCTGCATCAAGCAATAAACCCAGCCAAACAAAAATAGCTTCTCATATTTTTCGTTTGATTGGGCGTATTACCGCAGATGCAAGCTTTTGAACACCGTTTAAGGAAGAGGTCGTGAAATCAGCGTTTTGACCTGAGTATTAGAGAAACAAACGGGAAAATAGCTCCTCATATTTTGCCGTTTGTTGAGCTAATACCGAAGGTCAGCTGATTGAACACCGTTTAAGAAAGAGGTCGTGAGCCTGTCATTTAACTCTGAGTCACAAGGAGCAATTTCAAAAAACAGCTTCTCATCTTTGATGAATATCGTGACTTGTGGACGAGGCGTTGATAAGTGAATCATCTTTTTGTTACCTATTTTTTCTGTAACCAAAAAACGATGGAACGTTGTTTTGATTGCCCTTGGTGCGGACAGTCTGAACAGGTTCCATCGTTTCTTTATTTTCTTCGTCTTCTTCTGTGTGTATTTCGCGGTTTTTCTTCTATTGCTGGATCAATCGTGCCATAAAAGGGGCGATTGCGGTCAAGGTACCAGACATAAAGAATAAACAATGCAATACATAGGACAAAAAGGATTGCACCTATCATAAATCCTTCAGGCAAGTAACTGAAAGTGACAGTGTGTTTACCTGCTGGAACTTTTATCATCAAGAATGCGTCTTTGAAATTGCTGACCTTGACTGGTTTCCCATCAATTTTAGCTTTCCATCCTTTGTCATAAGGAATAGTTGTCACCAACATGGAATCTTCTGCGGTATTTACAGTCCCAGAAGCTTTTCTGCCAGTGGCTTCCATTTCGACACCTTTTTCTTTGATCTGATTCATTGCGGCTTGATAGGCTACAACATCTAGACCAACGACTTTAGGCTCCATGAAACTTACTTCTTTCGTTCCATAAAAACTTGCAGTAAATGTCACTGTTGTCTCTTGAGGATAATAGCCAAGATCATAGTATTGACCAGAAATGTTGATTTGCGTTTTTCGCGATGTACCATTGACAGTGATCGTCGCACTAGAACTTTCTAATTGTGCAAAATTGGTTGGGAACAAACTTAAGTAAGCTTGTGTATTTGCAGGCACATGGACTTCCCAAGTGAGCTCTTTTGGCTGGTTATCTGCTGTTTCTGAGTAAGTGACGCCAGTCGTTGTCTTTGTGATCGTCGTATTCAACTGATTCTTCAAAGTAGGTGTATAGAATGTAAAATACTGTTCATTTAGACCAGACAATGTATTGATCAAGTTTGTCTGACTGGTCAAATTATCTGTCACTGGCTGCTCAACATCATTAACGGACAACGGTGCAGTAAATGCTAGTGGCAATGCATTGACATTCTGATACAGTGTATAGTCGCCGCTTTTACCATCTTGGCGGAAGCCATATTTACTGAACGTGCTTTCGTTTTTAGAAATGTTATATTTGATTCCTGTAAACCCATCCATCAGCAAAGTATTATTGTTATAACGGATATTCAAATTTGTCCCTCTTGAACGGAAACCTAATTTATCCAGGTAAGAGGAAGAATTACGATTTCTTATAGAAGAAAACAAACTGATACCACTGTAACCATAGTTGATCGAATCGTTTGCAGACACTGGATCCAGATTTTCCAAGCGGTAAAACGAGTCGGAATCTTTTTTTGTTTCATTTACAAGAGCTTTCAAGTCAGGATAAGGATCAGTATATAAACTGCGGGAAGCATAATTCCAATCATCAAGAATGCCATGGATCATACTGTTTGTATTGACCAGTGCTTCAGCAGACATGATCAATAATAACAATATACTCAGATGATTGAATGAAAGTTTTTTATGCTGATAAAATCCCACAGCAAAAGCATAAATCCCTAAGAAAACCACTGTCAATACAAAGGAAGTCATCGTCACATAGGTATAGCTTCCTTCAGGTTTTATGCCCCATGCCACCGCAAAGAGAGCAGCTACGACCAAAATGATTCCTAACAACAGCCCACGATCGTCTTGTTCTATCTTTTCCCATCCTTTTCCTGCAAGCAGGAGCACTAAGAAAGAGAACAGATAGGCATAACGGAATAAAAACATATTCGGTGCATGCATACCATGCCAGAACAAATTTAATGGAACAAGATAAAAACTTGCGATAAGTATGGCGAAAAGACTGCCGTACAAAAATTTATTTTTCAACGGTACTTTCCGACTGGCAAAATAAAACAGACAGAGGACTAATGGTAGCAGACCTGCGTAAACGAACGGAATCGATCCGTATTTTGTCGTGTCATAAACACCAATCATATTTTTCATGATCAGATCCAGATAAGAAGTCGCTTCTGTTTTCAACGTAGTGATCTGACTCAGTGCCTCGCCATTTGACCGAAGATCCAGCACTGCTGGCAATACAATGATCATTGAAGCGCCGCCTGCCAGTAAAGAAGTGATACCATAAGGAACAATCGTTTTTTTATATTCTGACCAGTTTGTCAATAGACGGGCGATAAAATATAAGAAAGAAAATACGCCAATCATAAAACCCATATAAAAACTGGATAAAAACAAGAGTAAATAACTGATAAATAAAAGTTTCGGCCGTTTAAGATCCATAGCACGATGAATCCCCAAAATCACTAATGGAAGATAAACAAATGCATCCAGCCACATGATGATCTCCGAATGTGCAGTGATAAATGAGATCAATGCGTAACTGACGCTAAGTGCAACATGCCCCCAGCGAGGAATCTTGAACGTACGTGCAAGAAACCAAAAAGCCAATCCGGCACAGCCGACCTTAAGCAAAGTCAGAACATACAGTGCATCTGGCATCATCTGGTTTGGAAAAAAGAACACCAGTGGCGTGAAGATCCCGCCTAGATAGTAAGAAATTAAAGATAAATAATTCAATCCTAGAGAAGCATTCCATGTATAAAAAATACTTTGCTTTCCAAGAAGAACATTTCGGAAGCTGGCATGAAAATTAGAAAACTGTGAAAAGGCATCACTTGCCAAAATACTTCTGCTGCTTCCAGGATAGATCCCGATACTTAGATAAACAAGTGCTAAAATCAAAAACGGAATCAGGAAACTAGCTGCTGCGTAGCGTCCGTTTTCTCTAAAGAATGACTTTAAATTTTTTTTCATATTTATTTTCCACCAAATTTCTATGAAGTTGTATTCAGTTTATCATATCCTTGTTTTTCTCTGCTTAAAAAGAGTCTAGTTTTCACAAAAAAATAAAATTTAGAATAAATAACTTCATAATTTGTTCGTATAACAAAAATAAACGCAAAAAAAGGGTAGGAATCAAAAGTCCCACCCTTAAAAATTTTTATTAAATAAAAAACCGTTCACTATCTGAACGGTCCAAGTATCATTCAATTAAACGCGTTCAACTTTTCCTGATTTCAAAGCACGAGTTGACACCCAAACTTTTTTAGGTTTTCCGTCGACCATAACGCGAACTTTTTGTAAGTTAGGTTTAACAGTACGTTTTGTTGAGTTCATAGCGTGTGAACGGTTGTTTCCACTTTTTGTCTTGCGACCTGTAAAGTAACAAACTTTTGCCATGGTAATTTCCTCCTTTGCCTTGATTTGGAGCAATAGAATAATTCAGCTCATACCAGACTAACATATCATATAGAATGGGAATTTGCAAGTACATTTTCATAGATACAATTGACAATTGAGAAGAATAATTGTAAATTAAACAAGGTTATACCTGAAATTTTGCAAGGTTTTTGAGTACTTTGGGTAACTGCCTTTTATTTCAAGTTGCGCTATGATAAAATATGATAGAAGAAAAATGGGAGTTTTTTACCCGTTAAGGAGGCTCATTCATGGCTGTAAAAATTCAAACGTCAGCTGGAACCATTGAAATTACCAATGATGTAATTGCAACAGTTGTTGGTGGCGCCGCGACAGATGTGTTCGGTGTTGTAGGAATGGCCAGCAAAAATCAAATTAAAGATAATATTACTGAGATTTTGCGTAAAGAAAATTACTCAAGAGGAGTAGTTGTCCGCCAAGAAGATAATGGTATTGCTGTAGATGTTTATACGATTATCAGCTATGGTACGAAAATCTCTGAAGTTTCCCGCAACGTCCAAGAAAAAGTGAAATACAATCTAGAGGCATTATTAGGCGTAACTGCCAATTCAGTTAATGTCTTTGTACAAGGTGTTCGTGTACTGCCAGACTAGGCAGGAGACTGGCTGGTAACTCAGCAGTCGATCTGAAGGAGGATTATCTAGGTGAGTGTAACAGAAATAAGTGCAAGCCAGTTCCAGGAAATGGTCCAGGCAGGTGCGAATCGTCTGCAAGTAAATGCAGAATACGTCAATTCATTAAATGTATTCCCTGTGCCAGATGGCGATACGGGAACAAATATGAATCTATCTATGACTAGTGGAGCTAAGGCAGTAGTAGATTCAACCTCAGAAAAAGTAGGAGAATTAGCAGCAATGCTTTCAAAAGGATTGCTGATGGGTGCGCGCGGAAATTCCGGCGTTATTTTGTCTCAATTGTTTCGTGGATTTTCTAAGCAAATTCCAGATGTTGTCTCATTAAATGCTTCTGATCTTGCTGCAGCCTTCACTCATGGAGTTGAAACTGCGTATAAAGCAGTAATGAAACCAGTAGAAGGAACGATTTTGACAGTAGCTAGAGAAGCAGCGAAAGCTGGAGAAAAGAAAGCAAAAAGTACTGATGATGTCGTTGAAGTAATGACAGCTGTTGTAAAAGGAGCAAAACGTGCTTTAGCTAAAACTCCAGACTTGCTTCCAGTCCTAAAAGAAGTCGGTGTCGTAGACAGTGGAGGGCAAGGACTGCTGTTTGTTTATGAGGGCTTTTTAAGTGCATTGAATGGAGAATTCCAAGCGGATGAAACATATGAACCTTCTCCAGCAGAAATGGATGATATGGTCAATGCAGAACATCATCGCAGTGTCCAAGGTCAAATGGCGACAGAAGATATCCATTTTGGTTACTGTACAGAAATCATGGTAAAAATCGGAGAAGGACCTACAGTCGATAGTACATTCGATTACGAAGAATTCCGTAACTATTTAGATGGTATAGGAGATTCTTTACTTGTGGTCAATGATGACGAGATCATCAAAGTCCACGTGCATACAGAAAACCCAGGAGAAGTCTTGAATTATGGACAAAAATTCGGTTCATTAGTCAAAATCAAAGTCGACAACATGCGCTTGCAGCATGAGACGATTTTGGAACACGATGAAGAAGTGAACGAGTTTGCGAAAAAAGAAATACCACGTATCCCGTATGGTATCGTAGCGATCGCTGCTGGTAAAGGCGTCCAAGAGCTGTTTGAAAGTTTAGGCGCTAATTATGTTATCAGTGGTGGGCAAACAATGAATCCAAGTACGGAAGACATTGTTAAAGCGATTCAAGAAGTAAACGCAGATAAAGTGATTGTCTTGCCAAACAATAAGAACATCTTCATGGCAGCTGATCAAGCAGCAGAAGTAGCAGATATCCCAGTAGCAGTTGTTCCTTCAAGAACGATTTCCCAAGGATTGACAGCTATGCTTTCATTCAATGATCAAGCTTCTTTAGAAGAAAACAAAGAAACGATGACAGAAATGTTGTCTAGCGTTGTGAGCGGTCAAGTCACTCACGCGATCAGAGATACCTCAATTGACGGTGTAGAGATCAAAGAAGGAGACTTTTTGGGCATGATCGATGGAAAAATCCTGATCTCTAACCCAGATATCACAGCAACAGCGTTAAGTACACTAGAACAAATGATCAATGAGGACACAGAGATCGTAACGATCTTGGCAGGTGATGAAGGAACAGTTGAACAAGCAAATGAATTTGCTGAGAAACTAACAGAAAAACATCCTGATTTGGAAATCGAGATTCACCAAGGAGATCAGCCTGTCTATCCTTATCTATTTTCTGCTGAATAATTTCTGTGTCAGAATATCTTTCTAACACAGTATTCATTCATAAAAGGCCTTCGGTTAGTGATCAGGTATGATCGCTGACCAAGTCCTTTTTTTGTTAAAGGAGGGAGGAAAAATTTATGCGTTCTTTAGATGATCCAATCACTATGCTGGCAGGAGTCGGAGAAAAAAGAGCAGCTAGTCTTGCCAGCTTGGGCATCCAAACGATTGAAGACTTACTGACTTATTATCCTTTCCGCTACGAAGATATTCAGGAAAGAAATCTAAACGAGATCCAAGATCAAGAAAAGGTTACTTTGAAAGGAATCGTAGTCTCGCCTCCTGTGATGAATCGATTTGGTTATAAAAAAAGCCGATTGCAATTTCGTATGATGCAAGAACATGATGTGTTCAACGTTTCTTTTTTTAATCAACCTTATCTAAAAGAAAAAGTCATTTTATCGGAGGAAATCGCCGTATACGGTAAATGGGATGCAAAGCGTAAAGCATTGAACGGGATGAAGATTTTAGGTTCTCAAACAATGGATGACTTTTCGCCGATATATCACGTCAACAAATCAATTCGTCAAACGACATTAGTTGATCTAATCAAAAAAGGGTTTCAAGAATACGGCACATTGATTGAAGAAAATCTGCCAAACAACCTTGTGGAGAAATATCGACTGCTTGACCGAGCTTCTGCTGTAAGAAGTATGCATTTTCCAAAAGACCACGAAGAAAACCATCAAGCCAAACGACGTGTCGTTTTTGAAGAGTTCTTTTTATTTCAAATGCGTCTTCAAGGATTGAAAAAAGCAGAAAAAGCAGAAACGAATGGTTTGGAGATCCTTTATGATGTCCAAAAATTGAAAGAATTTACTCAAAAGCTACCTTTTGAACTGACAAATGCACAAAAACGTGTAACGAATGAAATCTGTCGGGATCTTCGCAGTCCGCAGCATATGCAGCGACTTTTGCAGGGAGATGTAGGTAGCGGAAAAACAGTGGTTGCCGCGATTGCGTTATACGCTACCGTTACAGCAGGTTTCCAAGGTGCGTTGATGGTGCCTACAGAAATCTTGGCACAACAACATATGGAAAGCTTGCAACAGCTGTTTGATCCCAATGAAGTAACCATCGCATTGCTTACGGGGTCAACGAAAGCAAAAGAACGTCGTGAGCTCCTTGAAAAACTAGAGCAAGGGGAAATTAACATCGTGATCGGCACACATGCATTGATCCAAGATGGAGTCGAATTTCAGAATTTAGGTCTAGTTATTACGGATGAGCAGCACCGTTTTGGCGTGAACCAGCGGAAAGTACTTCGTGAAAAAGGCTGGCGACCAGATGTCTTATTTATGACAGCGACTCCGATTCCTAGAACATTAGCTATTACAGCATATGGTGAGATGGATGTATCTATCATTGATGAACTTCCAGCTGGACGTATCCCGATCGAAACACGCTGGGTAAGAACACCTCAATTGGACAGTGTACTGGATTGGACGAAAAAAGAACTGGCAAGAGGACATCAAATGTATGTCATCTGTCCGCTGATTGAAGAATCAGAAGCATTAGATGTAAAAAATGCAGTGGAAATCTATGAAAAACTTCGTGAACTATTTGCACCAAAATATGAAGTTGGCTTGTTACATGGTAAAATAAAGAATCAGGAAAAAGAAGTAATCATGGAAGCCTTCAAAGACAACCAGATGCAGATATTAGTTTCGACTACTGTAATTGAAGTAGGGGTAAACGTGCCGAACGCGACCGTCATGCTGATCATGGATGCGGATCGATTTGGATTGGCACAGCTGCATCAACTTCGTGGACGTGTTGGACGCGGAAGTGATGCTTCCTACTGTATCTTAGTTGCTAATCCTAAAAATGAACTAGGTGTGGAACGGATGAAAATCATGACAGAGACCACCAATGGTTTTGTACTAAGTGAAAAAGATCTGGAATTACGTGGTCCTGGTGAAGTATTTGGCTTCCGTCAATCTGGTCTGCCTCAATTTGCGATTGCTGACTTGGTGACGGATGGAAATGTTTTGGAGGTAGCCAGAGAAGAGGCTGCAGCCCTTTGGCAGATAAAGGATTGGCAGATGCTTCCTGAGTATCAGCCTTTAGCGCAAAGCCTCCAAATAGAAAATCAGGATAATCGTTATTTCGATTAGCAGACTGTGCTATACTTTATACTGATGACGGAAAAAGGAGTGGAAACAATGAAAATTGCCGTAGATGCAATGGGCGGAGATCACGCACCTCAAGCAATTGTAGAAGGCGTGGCTTTAGCGCAGCAAGATTTTCCAGAAGTAGAATTCTTACTTTACGGAAAAGAAGCAGAAATCAAGAAATACTTAACAAATGAAAAAAACATCACGATTATCCATACAGACGAAAAAATCAATAGTGATGATGAGCCAGTAAAAGCAATTCGACGAAAAAAGACTGCATCAATGGTCCTTGCTGCACAAGCAGTGAAAAACGGTGAAGCAGATGCTGTATTTTCAGCAGGGAATACAGGCGCGCTACTAGCAGCAGGGTTGTTCATCGTAGGACGTATCAAAAATATCGAACGCCCTGGCTTGATGTCTACCTTGCCAGTAGTAGGGAAAGAAGGTGCCGGTTTCGATATGCTGGATCTTGGCGCTAACGCAGAAAACAAACCAGAACATTTGTTGCAATACGGTATTTTAGGTTCTTTTTATGCACGTAAAGTCCGAGGTATCGGACGTCCTCGTGTCGCACTCTTAAACAATGGAACAGAAGCAACAAAAGGTAGTGAAGTGACGAAAAAAGCCTATGAACTCCTTCAGAATGAAACAAGCTTGAATTTTATTGGAAACGTAGAAGCTCGTGAGCTACTCAATGGTGTGGCTGATGTAGTGGTCACAGATGGATTTACAGGCAACGCTGTTTTGAAATCTATTGAAGGAACAGCAATGAATATGATGAATCTATTAAAATCTGCTATTCTAAATGAAGGGATCAAAGGAAAAATGGGCGCTATGCTTTTAAAAGACGGCTTACGTTCTTTGAAAGCAGAAATGGATTATTCCAAACATGGCGGTGCCGTTTTGTTTGGCTTGAAAGCACCAGTCATTAAAACTCATGGAGCAACAGGCCCCGATGCTGTTCGCTATACGATCCGCCAAATCCACACAATGCTTGAGACAGATGTAGTTGGACAATTAGTCGAACAATTTGAAAAAAGCGAAGAATAGCATTTGGATATCTGAAGCGATCCGTTCCATTGAAAAAAAGGTGGACATTCCTGAAAAATGCCAGTAAAATTAGCCATGGTGTAGGTAATTGACAAGTGTATGATTCTTGGAGGTGAAAAAGTTGACTCGCGAAGAAGTATTTAACAAAGTAGCGAAAATTATTTCAAATCATTTTGAGATAGATACCGATAAAGTGACGGATGAATTGAACATCAAAGATGATTTAAAAGCTGATTCAATTAGTATTATGGAATTCGTTTTAGAGCTTGAAGATGAATTCGGTACGGAAATTTCAGATGAAGATGCTGAACAAATTGAAACAGTCGGTGGCGCAGTAGATTATATCAGCAGCCATCTTAAATAATTTCAAATAAAAGCAAAGAAGGATAAAAAGCTGCATGCAGCTTTTTATCCTTCTTTTTTTAATCTTTTTGACACGTAAAAGTCATTTTTCTGATAATTCTGGCGATAAACAGAAATTATGTTGCAAAGTAAAGCGGTTTTCTATATAATTGTTAATAATTCATTACACAAAGATAAGAATAACCTTTGTTATAAAACGCTTTATTCTGTGTAATGTCCTTTTTTATTAAGAAAAACTTCCATTTAGGAAGCAGAGAGGGGTATTCGATTGTCCGATAACCAATTATTAGAAGTTCAGAACCTACATACAGGATTCCGACTCAAAGATGACTATTACGATGCAGTAGATGACGTTTCATTTACTTTAGACAAAAACGAGATTTTAGCAATCGTTGGGGAATCTGGGTGCGGGAAAAGTACCTTGGCTACTACGATTATGGGATTACTTGATCCTAATAACACAAAAATTACAGGTGAGATTTTATATAACGATCTGAATTTAATCGACCTGAACGAAACGCTCTATAATAAAATCCGCGGAAATGATATCGGAATGATTTTCCAAGATCCGTTGTCTGCATTAAATCCTCTCATGAGAATCGAAGACCAGATCAAAGAAGGACTTTCCTATCACACAAAGATGAATGCAGAACAGCGTCAAGCTCGTGCACTAGAATTGCTAGAACAAGTAGGGATTCCTAATCCTGCGAGAGTTGGACGCCAATATCCCCATGAACTATCAGGCGGCATGAGACAACGTGTCATCATCGCAATCGCAATCGCCTGCAAACCTCCAATCGTCATTGCAGATGAACCGACGACAGCCCTAGATGTAACCATCCAAGCACAGATTCTTGATTTACTGAAAGACCTTCAGGAAGAAACAAAAACAGGGATCATCTTGATCACTCATGACTTAGGAGTCGTAGCAGAAATGGCTGATCGAGTGGCAGTGATGTATGGCGGACAGTTCGTTGAAGTAGCAGGTGTAAAAGAACTGTTTGATCATCCTAAGCATCCTTATACACGCTCTTTACTGAACTCTATACCACAAGAAGGAAATCATGATGCAGAACTCCATGTGATCGAAGGTGTCGTTCCTTCTCTGAAAAACATGCCTCGTAAAGGTTGTCGGTTTGCACCACGTATTCCATGGATACCAGCAAGCGATCATGAAGAAGAGCCTATCCTTCATGAAGTCGAACCGAACCACTTGGTACGTTGCTCCTGCTATAAGCATTTCCACTTTAGAGACGAAAAAGGAGAGGTGTAGATGACAGAATTAATCACAATCAAAGACCTGAAAGTTCATTACCCTATTCGCAGTGGATTCTTCAATCGAGTAACGGATCATGTATATGCTGTAGATGGTGTGGATTTTATTATCGAAAAAGGAAAGACATATGGTTTAGTGGGAGAGTCTGGCTCTGGAAAATCTACTACGGGAAAAGCCGTTGTGGGATTAGAAAAGGTGACAGCCGGACAAATCATGTATGAAGGAAAAGATGTAACGAAGCGAAGCAACCGCAAAAAAATGGGTTATAACAAGGATGTGCAGATGATCTTCCAAGATTCAATGTCCAGTTTGAATCCTAAAAAGCGAGTGTTGGATATCATTGCTGAACCCATCCGAAATTTTGAACGATTAAGCGATCAAGAAGAAAAGAAAAAGGTAAAAGGACTGCTAGATATCGTTGGGATGCCGGAAGATGCGCTATATAAATATCCTCATGAATTTTCAGGCGGACAACGTCAACGTCTAGGAGTAGCCCGTGCTGTTGCTACCAATCCAAAACTAATCGTAGCCGATGAACCTGTATCTGCTCTGGATCTATCTGTTCAAGCGCAAGTATTGAATTTCATGAAACGAATCCAGCAAGAATACGGCCTCAGCTATTTATTCATTTCACATGATTTAGGTGTAGTAAAACACATGTGCGACAACATCGCAATTATGTACAAAGGTCGATTTGTAGAAATCGGTACAAGAGAAGACATTTATAATGACCCGCGACATATCTATACGAAACGTCTGCTTTCAGCTATTCCGCAAATCGATGTAGAAAATCGGGAAAGCCACAAAGAAAATCGACGAAGAGTAGAACAAGAGTATATCCAAAATCAAAAAGAATACTATGATGCGACTGGTCGAGTCTACGATTTGCGTACGATCACAACTACACACAAAGTGGCGTTGAAAGATGGAGGTGCAAGCTAATGTGGAAAACGATTCTGCGACGTGTTTTATTGATGATCCCGCAAGTTATTATTTTAAGTGTTCTGATCTTCTTATTAGCCCAAGCGATGCCGGGGGATCCATTTACCGGTTTGATCAATCCAAATCAGGATCCGGCAGTGATCGAACAGATGCGACAAGCAGCTGGCTTGAATGACCCATGGTATGTCCAGTACTTCCGTTGGATCGGAAATGCTTTGCAAGGCGATTTTGGTCAAAGTTTCTTATACAAACGCTCTGTTGCTGACTTGATCGGCGAACGGATCATCAACACTTTATATCTATCGATCTTGACAGTTGTCCTTACTTATTTGATTGCTGTGCCTCTGGGGATGCTTGCTGGCCGGTATCAAAATTCAATCTTGGATAAGATTGTCGTAATCTACAACTTCTTTAGTTTTGCTGTTCCTTTATTTATCTTCGGCTTGATCATGCTATTTGTTTTTGGTTATCGTTTAGGCTGGTTCCCAACAAGTGGATCACAAACACTAGGTTTGCAAGGTGGATTTATCACTCAATGGATAGACCGTTTGAAATATATTCTGTTACCATCAATTACCCAAGCATTTTTGGCGACTGCCGTCACAATCCAATATCTGCGAAGTGAAGTAATCGATTCGAAATCGCTCGATTTTGTCAGAACAGCCCGTTCCAAAGGGGTACCGACGAATAAAGTATTCAGTCGACATATTTTCCGAAATGCAGCGTTGCCGATGGCTTCTCAAATGGGGTATGAAATCACTTCGTTGATTGCTGGTTCTGTAGTTATCGAAAAGATTTTTGGTTATCCGGGAGTCGGAAAACTATTTATTGATTCCATCGGCCAACGGGACTATACCGTGATCACATCCTTAGTATTGATTTTAGGAATCGCGACGCTAGTGGGGACATTACTTTCAGATATCATCATGAGTATCGTTGACCCGCGTATTCGGATTCAATAAAACCAATCAGAAAGGAGAATGGATCGATGAGTGAAAAAAACAATACAGCAGTTCAAGAAAGTATTCCTCCTATGGGGATACGAATGATTGCTCGAGAATTTAAAAAAGATAAAATTGCTATTTTTTCATTAGGTTTGCTAGTGGTTTTATTATTAGTGATCTTTATCGGTGCGATGCTGACCGATCAAGACAAAGTGATGTATGTTAGTATCTTCGACAAATACGCTGCACCAGGAACAGTTTCGACACAAGGACAAAAGTTCATTCTGGGAGCAGATGAAGGCGGACGTGATGTATTAGGACAATTGATCATAGGTGCTAGAAACTCTGTTACGATCGGATTTGCGATCACGATCCTTACTTCGATCATCGGGGTTGGATTAGGGATCATCTCTGGCTACTACGGAGGGATCATTGACAACATCTTGATGCGGATCGTTGATTTTATCATGATTCTACCGATCATGCTGATCATTATCGTCTTCGTATCGATTATTTCCAGATACAATGTCTGGTCCTTTATTTTCATCATGAGTGCATTTTATTGGGTAGCTAAAGCCCGATTATTCCGAAGCAAGACATTATCTGAAGCAAGAAGAGATTATGTAAGTGCCTCAAAAACAATGGGAACCAATGATTTTAAAATCATGTTCCGCGAAATCATGCCGAATCTAAGTTCATTAATCATTACTAATTTGACGATGAACTTTGCGGCAAACATCGGTATCGAGACAACTTTGACTTTCTTAGGTTTCGGCTTGCCGGCAAATGTACCTAGTTTAGGTACATTGATCGGTTATGCAAGTAACGGAGAAGTCTTAGTGAATCGGCAATGGATCTGGTTACCCGCATCAATCCTTATTTTAGTTTTGATGTTGAGTATCAATTATGTTGGACAAGCATTCAAGCGTTCTGCAGATGCGCGCCAACGGTTAGGCTAGTATAGAAGTGAAGGGGGAAATAGGAATGAAGAAAACGATTTTTGGATTTGCAGCGCTGATGTCTGCTGTCGTTCTTGCAGCATGCGGGGGCGGAGGTACAGATACCTCTGGAAACAACTCTGGAGGCAACGGCAATAACAAAGAGGAATTAACTTTTCCAATTGCAACAAAAAATAATGATGATGCAATCGAAGACGGCGAATTAGAAGCTGCGGTCGCAACGGACAGTCAGTTTAAAGGATTGTTCCAGTGGGAGTTTTACCAAGATTCATATGATGCAGCTTTTATGGCTCCTTCTCATGAACCGCTATTTGCAAACGATGACGATTTCAGAATCACAGACGACGGAGCTGCAACGCTTGATCTAGATGAAGATACGAAAAAAGCGACAATCAAAGTAAAAGACAACGTCAAATGGTCAGATGGTGAAGATGTAACGGCGGACGATGTGATTTTCCCTTACGAAATCATTGGGAATAAAGATTACACTGGTATCCGTTATGACGACACTTTCCGTAACATCGTAGGTATGGAAGAATATCATGATGGAAGTGCCGACACAATCTCCGGAATCAAAAAAATAGACGACAAAACAGTTGAAATCGAATATAAAGAAGTAAACCCAAGCATGCTTCAATCGGGTGGTGGTATCTGGTCATATGCAGCACCAAAACATACGTTAGAAGGTGTAGCAATCAAAGATATGGAATCAAGCGATCAAGTACGTAAAAATCCAGTGACTTTTGGCCCTTATTACATGAGTAATATCGTTGCAGGAGAATCAGTAGAATACTTGCCAAACGAGCACTACTGGAATGGTACGCCTAAATTGAAAAAGATCACGATGAAATCTGTACCGATGGCAAGTGCAACTGAAGCATTGAACTCTAAATTATATGATATGATTTTCCAAATGCCAACAGATACTTACGATACCTATAAAGAAATTGCTGGCTATACAAACTTAGGCCGTGAACAAACTTCTTATACTTATCTAGGATTCAAGTTAGGTAAATGGAATGCAGATACAAAGAGTGTGGAATACAATCCAGATTCAAAAATGGCTGATAAATCATTACGTCAAGCAATGGGCTATGCATTAGATAATAATGCAGTAGGTGAACGTTTCTATGCAGGTTTGAGAAGCAATGCGACTTCATTGATTCCTCCAGTATTCCAGTCATACCATGATGATGAGATGAAAGGATTCACACAAGATCTAGACAAAGCGAAAAAACTATTAGATGATGCTGGCTACAAAGATGTGGATGACGATGGTTTAAGAGAAGACAAAGATGGAAATAAACTAACAATCAACTTTGCTTCGATGTCCGGTGGGGAAACAGCGCAACCATTGGCAGATTACTATATCCAACAATGGAAAGAAATTGGTTTGGATGTCCAATACACAACAGGTCGTCTGATCGAATTCAATTCTTTCTATGATAAATTAGAAAACGATGATCCTGAAATTGATGTTTACCAAGCTGCTTGGAATACAGGAACTGATCCAAATCCAAGTGGACTATGGGGACCAAATGCTGCGTTCAACTACACTCGTTATGAATCAGAAGAAAATACAAAATTGATCAACGATATCAGTTCAAGCAAAGCATTTGATGAAGAGTACCAAAAAGAAGCATATCAAAAATGGCAACAATATGCATTTGAAGAAGCATTTGCGATTCCAACGTTGTTCCGTAATGAAGTATTGCCAGTCAACGACCGTGTCAAAGACTGGGATTGGTCTTATGATGTACCAAACCCATGGGCAAATGTTTCTGTTACAGCAGATTCACGTTCATAATCACTAAAAATGACCGAAAAAGGGCGATGTCCTTTTTCGGTTTTTTGATATTTTTCTGTTTATTTCTCTAATATTCAGGTCAAGGCGCTGATTTCATGACTTCTCCAATAAACGGTGTTCAAAGTCCAGTTTCTCGGTATTAAGTCAAATTTATGCAAAAACATGGAAAGCCATTTTTACAAAATTTTTTCTTCATACTCGAAACTAAACGAATTTTTCACAACTTCTCGTCAATCACTAGGATTATTAAAGCTTTACTTACCTTTTGACCGAACCATTTCAAATTTGACAAAAAACCAGTATAATAAGGAAGTATCGAAAAAATATCCATAAAAGGAATGTGGAAAATGGACAACCAGCTGACAAAAGAACTAAAAGAAAACTATAACATCGTTTTTCACGATCTAAATTTGCTTGAACAAGCTTTTACCCATTCATCCTATGTGAATGAGCATCGCAATCTGCAATTATCGGATAATGAGCGACTTGAATTTTTAGGAGATGCCGTTTTAGAACTGATGGTTTCTCAGTATTTATTCCGTTTATATCCTCATTTGCCAGAAGGAAAATTGACAAAAACACGAGCTGCGATCGTTCGCGAAGACAGCTTGTCGAAATTTGCCAAAGAATGTCACTTTGATCAATATGTTCTGTTGGGCAAGGGAGAAGAGAATTCAGGAGGACGTACGCGACCAGCATTGCTTTGCGACCTATTCGAAGCTTTTTTAGGCGCGTTATATCTTGACCAGGGATTCGACACGACCCATGCATTCATCGAAAAAGTGATTTTTCCTAAAGTCAAAGCAGGTGCTTTTTCACATGAGATGGATCATAAAACAAAACTACAAGAAGTCTTGCAAAAATCAGGTGATGTATCAATCGAATACCGATTGATAAATGAAGAAGGTCCAGCTCATGAACGAGTATTTTGGATCGAAGTTTATGTAGATGATCAATTGATTGGCACTGGACAAGGAAAATCGAAAAAATTAGCAGAACAAGCTGCGGCGGAAAATGCATTGGCAGCACTGTAAAAGTAAGTGAGGGAAAGCTTTGTATTTGAAACGAATTGAAATAGCCGGTTTTAAATCATTTGCAGACAAGACAGTCATTGATTTTGAAAACAGCGTCACAGCAGTGGTTGGACCAAATGGCAGCGGAAAAAGCAATATTACAGAGGCTATCCGCTGGGTATTAGGAGAACAATCTGCTAAAAGTCTGCGAGGCGGAAAAATGCCGGATATCATCTTTGCCGGTTCCGATACCCGTAAGCAGCTGAATATTGCAGAAGTCACAGTGATTTTAGACAATAGTGATCATTATCTGCCATTGGAGTACAATGAGATCAGTGTAACCCGCCGTTATCGACGGACTGGGGAAAGCGAGTTTTTCATCAATAAACAAAGCTGCAGATTAAAAGATATCCAAGAATTGTTCTTAGATTCTGGATTAGGAAAAGAATCGTTCTCAATCATTTCTCAAGGAAAAGTAGAAGCGATTTTCAGTAGTAAACCGGAAGACCGTCGTGGGATCTTTGAAGAAGCAGCTGGTGTCTTGAAATACAAGCAGCGGAAAAAGAAAGCAGAACAGAAGCTTTTTGAAACAGAAGACAACCTCAGCCGCGTCCAAGACATCATCCACGAATTGGAAGAACAGTTAACTCCTTTGGCCGCCCAGAGTGAGGCAGCAAAGGAGTTTTTACGGCTAAAAGAAACACTGACTCAAACCGATGTCTCTTTGATGGTTGCCGAAATCAAGACAGCAAAAAAAGATTGGGACAACAAACAAGCACAGCTTGCGAAATTCAATCTAGAATTAGGCAAACTATCTGAGTCGATCCAAGAACAAGAATCCATTTTGGCGAAGCAGCGTAAAGAAAATGCGCAAGCCGACCGTCTGATCGAAAAAAATCAGCAAGTATTATTAGATCTTTCGGAAAAACTGAAGCAGACAGAAGGACAAAAAGATGTTTTGCAGGAGCGGACAAAGCATACACAAAAAAACTCGCAAGAATATCAAACTTCATTAGCAGAAGCACAAAAAAAGGTTAAACATTTTGAAAAGCTTCAAGAAAGCTTGATGAAAGAAGCAGCAGAAAAAGAAACAGAGATCCAAAAAGCTGAAGCAAATCTCATAAAAACACAGCAAGAATTAGAAAAATACCAAAAATCAACGAAAGAATTATTGGCAGAATTAAGAGATCAATATGTTGATTTGATGCAAGAACAAGCAGCTGTAGGAAACGAACTGAAGTATCTAGAACGTCAATATATACAAGAAACAGCAAAAAGCAAGCAGACGTTAGCCAAGCAATCGGAAGTAGAAGCATCAGTAGATCGATTGATCTTACAAAAAGAAGAATTGACACAAAAGCAGGCGCAGCTAAAATCATCTTTAACTGAAACAAAAGAGAAGTTAGAAATGATCCAACAAAACGGGAAAAAGTTCCAAGAAGCATTAGCAAAAGAACAGCCTAAAATGTATCAATTGATGAATCAAGTCCAGCAGCTGCGTGCTCGTCAGAAAAGCCTTCAAGAAATCCAAGAAAACTATTTTGGTTTTTACCAAGGGGTTCGATTGGTCTTGCAGCATAAACAGCAGCTTTCGGGTATTGTCGGAGCAGTGGCTGAACTGATCGATGTTCCTGCAGATTTCACGTTAGCTATCGAAACAGCTTTAGGTGGGGCAGCCCAGCATGTCATCGTTGAAAATGAAAAAGATGCTCGGCAAGCCATCACGTATTTGAAACAGCAAAGAGGAGGAAGAGCAACATTCCTTCCACTGACGACAATCAAACCAAGACAATTACCGGCTCATATATTGACACAAGCAGCAGCTGTAGAAGGGTTTATAGGGATTGCCAGTGAACAAGTCAGTTATCCCGATCAAATCCAAACTGTGGTTCAAAACCTGCTAGGAACGATCCTTTTAGCCAAAGACTTAACTAGTGCCAATGCAATCGCGCAAACGATCCGCTATCAATATCGAGTGGTTTCCTTAGAAGGTGATGTGATGAATGCCGGAGGATCCATGACAGGTGGAGCGAATAAACGAGGAAACCAAGGCAGTTTGTTTGTACAAAATCAAGAATTGAAACAGTTGACTAGTGAATTTGAAGAAGCAGATAAACAACTCCAAGCACAAGAAAAAAAAGTTCAGGAGCTGCAACAAGAAACAGCTCGTTTAGCCGAAGAACAAGAAGTTTTGCGTACACGAGGCGAACAATTACGTTTTGAAGAACAAGAAGCGACAAATCAGCTGCAAAACATCATAAATGAACTTGAACGTTTTGAAAAAGAAAAGCAAATCTCAACATTTGAGACACGTGAACTGCAGCAGTTTATCGAAGATTACGAAAAGCAAACGAACGAATTGAAAGACAAACAAACAGATCTTGAATCGCAACGACAAAAAATCGACGAAGAAATCAAATCGTTAAGTCAAGAAAGCGACCAGATGGAAGCCAGAAGAGCACAAGTACAAAGTCAAAAAGCACAAGAACAAGCAGATCTTGCTGTCTTGAAAGAGCAGTTTAATCATCTGCAGATCCAGCTCCGCGGTGCCCGAGTCCAAAAAGCAGAGGCAACCGAACGTCAAGAAGCGATAGAAAAGCAGTTGGCGACATTGACAGCAGACTTTTCTGATCATGAAGTCACAGAAGAAAGTTTGGAAAAACAAATTAACGAATTATCTGCTCAGCGAGAAACATTAAAAGCCGAGTTGGCAAAAGCCAAAGAGCAGCGAGATAGAAGGCAAAAGGAGATCGATAAGCTTGAAGCAGTCTTGGCAGAGCGTAATCGTGAGCAAAAAGCACGACTGTCGGAACAATCCAAATTAGAAGTCCAAAAAGACCGAGCTGAAATGATTTTAGATAATCATTTGACCTATCTGCAGTCAGAATATCAGCTGACATTTGAGAAAGCTTCCCAAGACTATCAAGAAACAACCGATATCGAAGACAGTAGAACAAAGGTTTCATCCTTAAAAGAACAGATTGAAAAACTGGGACCAGTAAACTTAAATTCAATCGAACAATACGAACAAGTCAGTGAAAGACATACATTCTTAGCAACACAGCGAGATGATCTGTTAGCAGCGAAAAACCAATTGTTTGAAACGATGGATGAGATGGATGATGAAGTGCGGACAAGATTCAAAGAAGTATTTGAATCTATCCGTCAAGAATTCAAAATTGTCTTTCCAAATATGTTTGGCGGCGGTAAAGCTGAATTAGTACTGACAGAACCAACTGATTTGCTGAAAACAGGTATTGAGATTGAAGTACAACCTCCTGGCAAAAAACTGCAAAGTCTAAGTTTGCTTTCTGGAGGAGAACGAGCACTTACAGCCATCGCGTTGCTCTTTTCCATTATCCGTGTCTGTCCTGTTCCGTTTTGTATCTTAGATGAGGTAGAAGCAGCGTTAGATGAAGCCAATGTGAAACGTTTTGGTCGTTACTTGAGCGATTTCCAAGATGACACACAATTTATCGTAGTCACACACCGCAAAGGAACGATGGTCGCAGCAGATGTACTGTACGGAGTGACGATGCAGGAATCCGGTGTATCAAAAATCGTTTCTGTACGGATGGAAGATATCAATGAAGAGGCGAAAATCAACGAAACGAAAGTGTAGGAACGAAAATGATCAAATTAGTAGCAATCGATTTGGACGGTACATTATTAAATGAACAAAAGCTGATTTCAGATGAGAATAAACAAGCATTAGCACAAGCAAAACAGCAAGGGGTCAAGATCGTTCTATGTACAGGACGCCCCTTAGCTGCGATGGCGCATTATCTGCAAGAATTAGGACTGGTAGATGAAGGTGACTACAGCATCACTTTCAACGGCGGTTTGGTACAAAAAAATGATACTGGTGAAATCATGGAAAAGAAAGTGATGGAAGTATCAGATATCCAACGCTTATACAAACTGGCTCAGCAATTGGATCTGCCACTAGATGTTTTGTCTGACAATGTGGTTTTACAGCTGCCTAGTGCCCCAAGGAAGCAATCCTTGTACAATGTGTTGAATAAGCTGCTGCAATTCCAACCAGCGGATATAAGCGATATTACAGATGAATTTGTGCTTAATAAGGCAGTAATCGCTTATGACCAAGAAGAATTAGATCCTAAAATCAAAGAAATACCAGCAGAATTCCATGAAATGTATGAGATCATCAAAACGAGAAGTATGCTTTTGGAATTTATGCCAAAAGGTGTTACAAAAGCTTATGGTATTTCTTTATTGGCAAAAGATCTTGGTTTGAAACAAGAAGAAATCATGGCAATCGGTGATGAAGAAAATGATTTACCGATGATCCAATACGCTGGACTAGGCGTAGCGATGGAGAATGCTGTGCCTTTCGTCAAAGAAGCAGCAGATTTCGTGACAGCCAGCAATGAAGAAAATGGCGTAGCCAAAGTGATCCAAAAATTTGTATTAGAGTAGGGGGGAGTCAAATGGGATTTTTTGATAAAATCAAGCGTGCTTTTACTGGCGAAGAGAAAACAGAAGAAGTTGAAGTACAGGAGAAGTACGACAAGGGTTTAGAAAAGACGCGTAAAACATTTGGTGAACGGATGAATGAGTTGTTTGCCAATTTTCGAACAGTCGATGAAGACTTTTTTGAAGAATTAGAAGAAACACTTATCGGTGCAGATGTAGGTTTTGAAACAGCGATACGAATCACCGAAGCATTACGTCAAGAAGTGAAACTCAGAAATGCGAAAAAATCGGCAGAAGTCCAAAATGCGATCATCGAGAAACTTGTGGATCTCTATGAAGCGGAAGGAATCAATGAAGTAAATGAACTAAATATCCAAGAAGACGGACTAACAGTTATTTTGTTTGTCGGTGTTAATGGTGTAGGGAAAACAACAAGTATTGGTAAACTTGCCCATCAGTTCAAAAACGAAGGTAAAAAAGTATTGATGGCAGCAGCAGATACCTTCCGCGCTGGAGCAATCGACCAGTTAGTTGTCTGGGGCGAACGCGCTGGTGTTGAAGTTGTTCGTGGCAATGCAGGCGGCGATCCAGCAGCTGTCGTATTCGATGCTTTGGAAAGAGCAAAGACAGAGCAGGCAGATGTTTTACTAGTTGATACTGCAGGCCGACTGCAAAATAAAGTGAACTTGATGAACGAATTAGAAAAAATAAAACGAGTAATCCAGCGGGAATTACCAGAAGCACCCCAAGAAACACTTCTTGTACTAGATGCAACAACTGGTCAAAACGCGATGGTTCAAGCAAAACAATTCAAAGAAACAACAGATGTGACCGGTCTTGTTTTGACAAAATTAGATGGTACAGCAAAGGGCGGTATCGTACTTGCTATCCGTAACGAATTGCATTTACCAGTGAAATTGGTCGGTCTTGGTGAAGGAATCGATGACTTGGAGCCGTTTGATCCAAATGATTTTGTCGTTGGATTGTTCAAAGGATTACTAAAAGAAGAATAACCGATGTCTAAAAAGCAGGAGCTGTGACAAAAGTTGCAGCTCCTTGTTTGAATGATTGTTTTTAACATAGCTGTGTTTTTGATGCCTTCATTTTTATACTTATTTGTAAGCGGTTCTCAAACAATTTCGTTCTTTTTCTTAGACTTTTTGATTATAATTAGATTCATATGAATTGGAGGTCACTTAATGATGAATTTTAAGCAATTATTATTGCATGTCAATGCGCGCCCTTTTATCGACCAAGCTCGATTTGGTATAGAACGGGAAGGACAGCGGGTTGATCTTGCAGGAAATCTAGCAAAAACCGATCATCCAGCAATCTTTGGCGATCGATCCTATCACCCCTATATCCAAACAGATTTTAGCGAAACACAAACAGAGATGATCACCCCTGTTACCGATTCTATTCCCGAATTATTTCAGTATCTCGCTGCTGTTTATGATGTGACTGCTCGTTCTATACCGAAAGAAGAGATGATCTGGCCATTAAGTATGCCACCTTCCTTACCGGAAAAAGACGAAGAGATCATTATTGCAAAATTAAAAAATTTCGAAGATGTCTTGTATCGACGTTATTTAGCAAAAGAATACGGGAAGCGAAAACAGATGGTAAGCGGTATTCATTTCAATTTTGAATTTGGCGATGAGTTGCTAAGAACATTGTTCAGCCATCAGGAAGAATTTCAAGATTTTTCCGAATTCAAAACAGAACTTTATTTGAAAACAGCGAGAAACTTTATGCGCTATCGCTGGATGATCACTTATTTATTCGGTGCTTCACCAATGAGTGAGAAGAACTATTTTTTAGATGAATCACATCCGCAAGAACCTGTTCGCAGTATTCGCAACAGTGCGCTGGGCTATACGAATCATCCAAATGTGAAAGTTTCCTATGCTTCTATGAAACAGTATTTAGCAGATATCGAGCGAATGATCGAAGAAGGGAAACTTTCGGAGGAGAAAGAATTTTATACACCGCTTCGTTTCCGAGGCGGAAAGAAAGTCGCAGATTTAGCAACAACAGGTGTTCGTTATATTGAATTGCGGAATATCGATTTGAATCCTTATGCAAGATTGGGTATCAATCCAGAGCAAGTTCGGTTCTTACAATTATTCCTGATGTACATGTTATGGACAGAAGAAAAAGAAGACTGCGACCAATGGGTAGCAGAAGGTACGACTCGAAATAACAAAGTAGCACTAGAACAACCATCAGATCAAACAGAATTTCATCAAGAAGGTAGAGAAATTCTTGAAGGGATGAAGCAAATGCTGGTTGAATTGGATTGGTTGGATTCTCTTTATTTAGTAGAGGAAGCATTGACTCAAATGGATCATCCTGAACAAACGTTAGCAGCGAAACTCTATCAAGAAGCACAGCTATCGAGTCAGCAAGAAGTTGCTGTGGCATTGGGACATCAATATTATAAAGAAAGCCATGAACGTCCCTATCAGTTGGCCGGTTTTCGCGAAATGGAACTTTCTACTCAGATATTTATGTTCGATGCCATCCAAAAAGGTGTCCAAGTCAAAGTATTAGATGAGTCGGATCAATTTTTGCGTCTGCAATTCCAAGACCATGTAGAATATGTGAAAAATGCAAACATGACAAGTAAGGACAGCTATATCGTCCCACTTATCATGGAAAACAAAACAGTAACGAAAAAAGTCTTAAAAGAAGCTGGGTTCCGGGTACCAGGAGGCGCAGAATTTTCATCCATGGAAGAAGCGGTAAAAGCTTATCCGAGATTTGCCGAGCAGGCATTTGTGATCAAACCTAAATCAACCAATTACGGGTTAGGTATCACGATTTTCAAGGAAGGAGCTAGTCTGGAAGATTATCAAGCAGGTTTAGCCATTGCTTTTCGTGAAGACAGTTCGGTTTTAGTAGAAGAATTTATGCCGGGAACGGAATATCGTTTCTTTGTGATCGACGGAGAAGTCCAAGCCATCATGTTGCGAGTCCCTGCTAATGTTATTGGTGACGGTATCCGAACAGTGAAAGAACTTGTTGAAGAAAAAAATAGTGACCCTTTGCGTGGAACGAATCATCGTGCACCTTTAGAATTGATCCAATTAGGTGAATTAGAACAATTGATGTTGAAAGAACAAGGGTTGACGATCGAATCAGTTCCCCAAGCCAATCAAATTGTTTATCTAAGGGAGAACTCAAATATCAGTACAGGTGGTGATTCGATCGATATGACTGATGAATTTTCTGAAGCTTACAAAAAAATCGCCGTTTCTGCGGTAGAAGCACTAGGAGCTAAGATTAGTGGTATCGATTTGATTATACCAGATAAAGAAATCGATCCTACAACTGATAAAAAAGCATATGGGATCATCGAAGCAAATTTCAATCCAGCGATGCATATGCATGTTTATCCTTTTGCAGGAAAAGGCAGAAGATTGACGATGAATGTATTGAAATTGTTATATCCTGAAGTATTTTAAAAGAAAAAGCTTTTGACAGATTGTCCTATTTGATGTCAATCTGATCAAAAGCTTTTTTTGCATGTAAAAATTTATGTGTTTTTTCGTTTTAAAATAAACGATCCCAGAAGCTTTTTTTCTTTTTTGGTTTTTCTTTTTCAGCTGGCGAAGAGTTTTCTTCTGGGTATTTTTTTTCGATATCAATCACAGGTTCATTTACTGCTTCTTTTGCTGTTAAGAGCAATCCGAATTCCTCAGGATTTGCAGTGACGTAATCGTTGACTACAGTGAAACGGCTATTGTTTTTCGTTGCTAGCTGGATATATTGGTTTTGGACAGAAAGGGGTAGAGCCCCATTCAAGAGTATGGAAGCATCTGGATGTTTTTTGAGTTCTTTTAAAAAGTTTTCTTTGTTTTTTGGTTGGATCATTTCAGCAACAGTCATACTAAGATAGCAGCGTTCCCTGAATGTCCCTAAATATTTATGCTGTTCTTCAGGGTTCACTAAAGGTGTACCATAAAGTCCCTTATCCAAATGGCTTTTTACATCATCTTGTGCCATAAAAAATACCCTCCTTCTTCTCTTTGTCTTTCTTACGATTATAGCATATTCCCAATAATACCTAAAACATATGAAAAAGCGGTTGCTTTTGTTCAACGATTCACTTAAAATAAGAATGAAAATCATTCTCAATTAGAAAGGTGGATTGGATGCGCTACGGACGACTAGTAGCATTATTAGTTATTTTAAGTAGTATTTCATTGTTCATCGGAGTATCGAATGTACAATTGTCAGAACTGCTCCAGTTAGATGGGCAAAGCTTACAAATCTTGCTAGCGACTCGTTTGCCACGAACGATTTGTTTGATCCTTGTGGGAGCGACCAGTAGTATTTGTGGGTTGATCATGCAACATTTGACCCAAAATAAATTTGTTTCACCAACGACTGCGGGCACGATGGATAGTGCGCGTTTAGGTATTTTAGTGGCTATGATTTTCCTACCTGGTGCATCCTTGATTGTCCGATCCTTGACAGCATTTTGCTTTGCTTTTGCAGGAACATTGCTTTTTTTATCCCTTACGCGATTGTTCCCCCAGAAAAATCAATTGATGCTTCCGTTGAGTGGGGTCATGTTAGGGAATATCATTGGTTCAGTTGCTACTTTTTTTGCTTATCAATTCCAGTTGGTACAAAATATGACTTCATGGCTTCAAGGGAACTTTGCAACTGTGATACGAGGAAATTATGAGTTATTGTATGCTGTTGTTCCATTGTTGCTCTTGGTTTGGCTATTTGCTTACCGATTTACGATCATTGGTCTGGGCGAATCGTTTGCAGTAAATTTGGGAATAGATTACCAGAAGATGCAGTTTTTAGGCATTGGCTTAGTATCATTGGCTAGTGCAGTCATGTTGATCATGGTAGGAAGCATTCCTTTTATCGGAGTGATCATTCCGAATCTTGTCTCTAGAATATATGGAGATCAAGTGCACAAAACAATTGGCGTAACTGCTTTAGCAGGTAGTTTGTTCTTAGTATTTTGCGATCTTGTCGCTCGCGTGTTGATTTTTCCTTATGAAATACCAGTCAGTGTGATCGTTGGAATCATCGGTGGGGCTATCTTCCTTTATCTTCTGATAAGGGGGCGACGATATGCTTAAAAAAAAGCCATCTATTTTTATTGGTATGCTTGTTCTTGTTTTATTTGTTACAGGAATGTACTTGACGATCCATACATATGGAAACTGGCATTTTGCATGGGCATTGAGGAGTAAGAAAATTTTTGCATTTATCCTTGTCTCGCTAGCTGTCAGCAGTGCCACAATCAGCTTTCAGACAATTACGCATAACCAGTTTTTGACTCCTTCAGTATTGGGACTTGAGTCGTTATATGTCCTTGTCCAAACGGTCCTTTTCTTCTTTATCGGAGGAGTGACGATGCTTCAGCAGACAGGTACAGGTTTTTTCTTATTGAACGTTGGGCTGATGGTCGGGCTGAGTCTGTTGTTATTTTTCTTTCTTTTGAAAAAAATGAGAGCGAATCTTTTTTTATTACTGATGTCAGGGATGATTTTAGGTACGCTTTTTGGTAGTGTCAGTACCTTTTTACAAGTCATCATGGATCCGAATGAATATGATTTGCTTCAAGGCAGATTATTTGCAAGCTTTGGCAATATCCAGAGTCAGTATCTTTTGCCTGCTTCTTTGATCATTATCGGCTGCTGGTACCTGTTATTTCGATATCGACATGCGCTAGACGTTTTCCATCTCGGAAATGAACAAGCAGTAAACCTCGGGATAGACACAGATCGTTTTGAATTTTTGATTTTATGTTGTGTCAGTCTTTTGACAGGGACATCAACGGCTCTTGTGGGTCCAGTTACTTTTTTAGGGTTTATTGTCGCAAATATCAGTTACCGTGTCTTTTCTACTTATCGTCATGGTCAGCTATTTATCGGAAGCTTTCTGGTAGCTATGCTGTTTCTGACAGGAGGGCAGCTCGCAGTAGAGCAGATTTTCGGCTGGAATACAACAGTGAGTGTCGTCGTTGAATTTGTCGGAGGAATTTATTTTGTCACAAAATTGATTCGCGAAAGGAAGAGTATCCTATGATTGATTTACAAAAGGTCAATAAACTGTACCATGGAAAATCAGTGGTTAAAGATGTACAGTTAACGATTCCTGAAAAGAAGTTGACTGCTTTTATCGGTCCAAATGGTGCTGGAAAGTCAACGGTGTTGTCGATGATCAGTCGTTTGATACCAAAAGATACAGGTGAAATCTATTTAGACCATAACGAAGTAAAGGCTTGGAAATCCAATGAATTAGCCAAAAAATTATCGATCCTACGACAATCGAATGAAATAAATGTCCAAATCACCGTGAAAGAATTAGTAGAATTTGGACGATTTCCTTATACGAAAGGAAAATTGACGACAAAAGACGAGGAAATCGTTCAGGAATCACTGGAACACCTTGGGTTAGAAGAAATAGCGGATCAATCGATTGACACTCTTTCAGGCGGTCAACTCCAACGTGCGTATATTGCAATGGTACTAGCGCAAGACACGGATTATATTTTACTGGATGAACCTTTGAACAATCTAGATATGAATTTTGCGGTTCAAATCATGCAGATTTTAAAAAATTTAGTACAAAAAATCGGAAAAACGATTGTTATTGTTCTTCATGATATCAACTTTGCTGCAAGTTATGCAGACGAAATTATTGCAATGAAAGATGGGAAGTTATTCACGCAAGGAACGACCCAAGAAATGATAAAAAAAGATGTATTGGATGAATTGTACGAAATGGACATACGGATTTGTGAGATTGAAGGCCGCAGATTCTGTCTTTATTTCTAAAACTAACATTAGGAGAGAAGAGATGAAAAAATTAGTAGTAGGTATCTTGATTCTAGCATCATTTGGTTTAGCAGCATGTGGAAATAGTAACAATACCAGTCAGGCAGACACAAAGAAAAGCAGTACGCAAGCTGAAACGGCATTAACGATAAAAGACAGTAATGGAGACCAAATCGAGGTGCCAAATAATCCAGAAAAAGTCGTCGTATTCGACAATGGTTCTTTAGATACGATGGATGCTCTTGGTGTTGGAGATAAGGTAGTTGGAGCAGCTACAAGCAGCCTTCCTGAGTATCTTTCATCCTATAAAAAAGTAGAATCTGCAGGTGGAATAAAAGAACCAGACTTAGAAAAAATTAATCAGCTTCAGCCAGATCTAATCATCATTTCTGGCCGACAAAGAGATTTTCAAAAAGATCTAAGTCAAATCGCTCCGACTATTTTCCTTTCTTTAGATGCGAAAAAGCCATGGGAATCTTTCCAGCAAAATGTCACTACTTTAGGGGAGATCTTTGGCAAGCAAGAAGAAGCCAAAACTCAATTAGAGGAATTATCTAGTGCAATCGATCAGACGAAAAAGAAAGCAGAAGCGTCTGATAAAAAAGCACTAGTCACACTTGTGAATGAAGGGCAATTGTCAGCCTACGGATCTGGTTCTAGATTCGGTTTCATCCATGATTTATTTGGCTTTGAACAAGCAGATGATCAAATCGAAGCATCCACTCACGGTCAAAGTGTTTCTTATGAATATGTGCTAGAAAAAAATCCGGATATCTTATTTGTGGTAGACCGAACAAAAGCTATTGGTGGAGACGACAGCAAAGATGATATTTCTGCCAATGAACTGGTAGCACAAACGAATGCTGGTAAAAATCAGCAGATCATCTCCCTTGAACCAGATGTCTGGTATTTAAGCGGGGGCGGTTTAGAATCAATGAAACTGATGATCGAAGATGTGAATCAAGCATTTAAATAGCATAAATAACAGAGGATTAAACTCTCATACTATGTAACAATAATGTTTCTTACATTCTTAAATAGCAAGAGCCTATCCTAAAAGAAGTTATCAAAAACCATCCGTAAAATCGTATTGATGATTTTACGGATGGTTTTTATTTATTTGGGAAATCTTTTTTCAACGTGAATTCATTCTCTACATCATACGGGTTGATTCTAGAATGGGGAGTGGCAAAAAATAGTGTGATCCATTTTTTCAGCATCAAGATCGCCTCCTTTGATTTGAATCAAAGGTACAAAGCGAAACTTAGATAAAACTTAAATTTAGATATTTTTATTTTGTACCGATCTCTTCTTTAAACGATGTTCCATCTGCTGCTTCTCGGCAATAAGTCCACTAGACTAGAAAATATGAGAAGCTATTTTCTGTCCAGCGTTCTTATTACTCAAAGCAAATCGCAGTTGTCACAATCTCTTCTAAACGATGTTCAATCAGCTGACCTTCGGTATTAGCTCAAAGCACTGATTTCACAACCTCTATTTAGGCATGTGTCTCAGCAAGTGGTTGATAGTTGATGATCTGCATTTTTCGATAAAAATCGGCGGGAAGCTTACTCCACCGTTTTAATAATTGATAGAAATAACTTTCTTCTGCTTTGATTTTATACTCGCTTAATATCAATCCAAAACTATTCGTTTTTTTTGAAGCTAATTTTTTATAAATATCCAATGCTTTGGTTTTATCTTCATTGACAAATAGTGTTTTTACTTCAATATAAGAACCCTCGATATTTTGTGTTTCTTCGATAAAATAGATGTTTTTTATATATTCCTTCATAGTGATTCCTCCAAAGAAGTCTTTTTATTTGATAAGTTTACTCTACCGAAGAGTTGTTAATAATCCGTGAACAAAAAGTAATTCTTTTTCCAATAGTTGTTAAAGATTTTTTATTTTTTATAGTATTTTTTGTTATTTAAGAAAGGAATAAGGTTAAACAAATAACAGGTTGCTTTTTGGGTCTTTTTCCGTTCAAGAAACTGAACGAAGAAAAGGGAAAGTTGTCTCTTTTGTGATAAGAGAAATCATAATAAACGAATGACTTACTTTCCAATAAATTGAGAACAGTCAGAACCAGACAAATTAGTTGCATCTGATGAATAAAGTGATTATTCTATGACATGAGGTGATACAGATGAAATTAGAAGTGACAAAAGAAGCACAAGAAGTATTGAAGAATAAATTAGAAGCAGACGATCAACTTTTATTAGATATCGAAAACGGTGACGGTCCATTTGCAGAAAGCCAAGTCAGTTGCCAATTGGACACGGCATTTCGATTGATCATTGTCAAAAAAGATACACAAACAGATCTAAGTCTTTATTCTGTAGTGGCTGATACACCAGTTGGACCAATCAAAATCAAAGACAGTGCAATACTTTACATGGATGATCCATCCACACTTGCTTTAGAACCAACTTATAATAGTTTACAATTAAAAGGACCAAGCGGCTTGAGAAAAGGCAACTTGCAAGTTGTTCGAAAAGACTAGAGGGATAAAATGGGAAAATTGGCGATCATCAGCGACCTACATGTGGACATCAATAAATTCGGCGAATCAGAGCTGATGCAGCTTTGGCAAGTTTTGCAAAAGCACAAGATCACTCGGCTTCATCTAGCCGGAGATACGGCTAATAAAGTAGACCGTTGCCTAGCTGTTGTCGAATTTTTCGTCAATAAAGGATTATCTACGACATTTCATTTCGGCAATCACGAGTTGGCAGATGTGCCCAATGAACAGATGATGGACCATTTTCCAGACCCACATTTTTTAAATGAACGGTATATTGCTTTAAATGAGCAGACCGTTCTTTTAGGGATGAATGGCTGGTACGACTATCAGTTTTCCGAATTGAAAGATTACGAGGCAATCGTACGAATGAAGCGTTTGTATTGGTATGATCGGTTCATCCAGCGTGGGAAAACAGATCTCGAGGTCAATGCAGAAATGCTTGCAGCTGCAAAAAATTTGCTAGACCAGCTGGAAGCAAAAAAACTTGAGGTGATTTTATCCACTCATTTCGTTCCTAAACGGGCATTTATCATGTATCAATCTGCTCCTTATGAGCGTTGGAACAAATTAAATGCATTTTTAGGATCAGAATCATTCGGAGAATTACTTGACCGTTATTCAAATATCAAACAAGTAGTTTTTGGCCATACGCATCGTCGCTTTGAAGATAAATCCATCGGTCACACGATTTACAGCTGCAGACCTTTTGGTTATTATTATGAATGGCAGCTGACCCGAGATTTTGTCTTGAAAGAACAGCTGTTAGATAGCTATGAACCCATGAAATTACGTGTCCTCTTGCGTGCCCATCACCCAGCTTTTCAGGTCTATCAAACACAACATTTGCAAGAGGAATTTGAACAGGCGATGACAATCGTTCCGTATTGAGACAGCATTAGTAATGTGTAAAAGAAAATACCTTGTAAAACATAAGGATAAGTAAGAGCAGTAGATCCATTTATCGTGGATATGCTGCTTTTTTTGTGGAAAATAATCAGCGAATGTTTATTTGATCGGATGATTTGTAACTCGCGGAGTACTAGATGCAAGCGTTTATTCTTTTTTTGAACGATAATCACAAAAAAAATATAATATACATTTTTTATTTAATTATAATTAATATTGATTGAAGTCTAGGCAGTCAAGTCACATTTTGATAGATAGGAGGGGGACTTACGAATTATTTTAAAGGCTATGACAGCTGTATTTCTAGATTGTGTTTGCATCAAGTTGCAATAAAAACTAGAAAACAAATCGGGCTGATAATCATTTATAACTAATCGATACATAGGACCAAATATAGGTCTATGTTCTTTTATTTCATAAGTATCGTAAAACAGAATTTTGCTATGGATTAATCCAATCGACTGATATGTTTAGTAAATAAAGAAAGAGGAATGTCAATGATGAAAAAAGAAATCGTATTAACAGCAACAACGATGTTATTCAGCATGGTAGCAAGTACGACTTTTGTTTCTGCAACTGAAGTATACCCAAAGGAATATAACACAGAAGGAACGATTACATTTGAAGCAGGAGATGAGGGTGTAACTCCTCCTGTTGATCCAGAGAATCCTGATCCCAATAAACCTGTCGATCCATCAGATCCTCCAAGCCCTGGAACAGGAGGGGCATTATCGATTGATTATGGATCAAAATTCAAATTTGGGACTCAAAAAATTTCTACTGCGGATAAAACGTATTATGCAGCTGCTGATGTGATGAACGATGGGTCTAGAAAACCGACATATGTCCAAGTGACAGATAGGAGAGGTACCTTATCTGGGTGGAAATTAAGTGTCTCTCAACCAGAACAGTTTAAAACTGCCAGTGGGGATGAACTAGTTGGAGCACAGCTGAAATTTACGAAAGGGCAGGCTGTTTCTTTGGTTGATCCAACATATACGCCGCAAACGGTGAATTCTGAATTAACGTTGACACCGGGAGGAAACAATACGTTAGCAATTAATGCTAAATCAGGAACAGGTGTGGGGACTTGGGTCTATCGATTTGGTGCAAATGAAAATGAAAATCAAGATGCGGTACAGCTTTCGGTACCCGGTAAATCTGTCAAGTTAGCGCAACAATATTCCACTAAATTAGTTTGGACATTAGAAGATACACCTAACAACTAGTTTACTGAAAAGAACTGTTAAAAATAAATACGTAGTCATATTGTCTTGCGAGGTAATCGAGCAAAAATTGTCAAAGGCTAGGCTAAATTTGTTTGGATACGAATAGTTCATCTAGGAATTTAACGATCAGGAGGAAAAGATATATTGGAAAAGAGGAGGATCGTGCTCATTTTAAGCAGTCTCTTAGTGACTAATATCTTTCCGATCATAGGGTACTCTTTGGAATTGAATCAGTTGGAGCATGGAAATAGAAGAGACGAAGAAAGCAAACTCACTTCGACATTCGACAGTTTAATAGAATCCAACCAGACACAAGAAAGCAGTGAGGATTTAAGTATTTCGAGTAGTGGAGAGACCACTGACAACGTAGAAGCTGAGGGTTCGGATAAACAAGGACTGGAAGATGCACCAATTTCTGCGGTTGAGCTGCCTGACGATCCCAATATTATTTCTATCGATAAAATTTTTCAAACACCTATCGGTACTAGCACGTCCATATTGGAAAATGGGAAGTTACTGCAGTTGAACCCAGCAGAAAGGTCTCAAAGAGGTGCTATTTGGTCAAATAAGAAGATTAGTTTACTCTCGGATTTTACATTTAAATCTTATTTATACTTAGGAAATCAACGAGATAGAGCGGGAGATGGCATGACCTTTACATTGACTGGCGATCCTAGAATGGCTAGTAATCCCAGTCAAGTTATTGGATCGCCAGGTATGGGAATTGGCTCATATTCTACTCGTTCTGGCCAACCTTACATTGCGAATGCGCTCTCGATTGAGTTTGATACGTATAAAAATAGTGGTTCTTCTGATCGAATGGATCGAGAGATAACTGCTGATAATAGAGGGCATGGACATGTCGCTTTTGTCACGCCTAAACCAAATAATAATAATTATTCTGGAGAGCATACTGGCGTGACGGTAGCTCCTACATTTCTTTCTAATGGCACATGGCGCTTGTTAATAATTAAATGGGACGCGGAGCAAAGAAGTCTTACTTATGATTTGGAAGGTGTCGGTCGCTCTTCTCGGATTATACCTGATCTCATTAGGCAGTTCGGTTCTACAGAAGTAAATTGGGGGTTTACTTCTTCAACAGGTACTTTTTTTCAAGAAAATGCTGTCGCTGTCACGCGACTTCCATCGAATGTCACATCAACAGCTGATGTAAAAGTCAACGATAGTGATTATGGGGCCATCGCTGAAGCTGGAGGAAACGATAAGATAACTATCAGAAATACATTGAAGGTCGAGGGGGATTTTCTTGAATATAAGAAAATGCAGACTAGTATCGACCTCCCACAAGAATTAACTATTCCCGAGCATATCTTGATCAATGGAAATCAAATTGATGCCAAAGATATCTTGATAACCGGAAATCGAGTCACGCTAAATCTGACAGATTATTTTATTGCTGGAGATACGTTAATAATCGAATTGGAGACAACTTTGCAGGAAGTAATTCCTGAAAAAGTACTCACTATGCATTTTGAATACCTTGAAAACGAGAATTTGATTGAGCAATCGAATGAAATAAACCTAAAGATCGCAAAGCTGAAGGAGATAGATATCCATGTTTATTATAAAGATAAAGACAGTCAGATTGATATTGCTGAAATGAAAACAATCACTGGGAAAATAGGAGAGAAGTATAAAGAAACTCCTATTGATATTGAAGGGTATGTCTTTGACTCGGATTCAGCGAATACAGAAGGCATCTTCTCCGAAAATACAGAGGATATCTATTTTTATTACAGAAAAGGCAAACTTTATCTCTCAACTGCTCCTCAATATGTCAATTTTGGAAAACATAAAATATCCAGTAGACCATTAAGTGAATTCGGACAGTTTTCAGGTGGGTTGAAAATTATAGATGAACGGGCTTTTGGAAGTTGGAAATTACAATTGAAACAAGAGAAAGTTCTTACAAATGGAGATTTTGAGCTTCCAGAAGCTCTTTCCTTTGTTACCTCTGAAAATACAACGGTTATAGGGACATCCGCTGTTACGATTTTCGAAAGTGATCAAAAGGGTGAAAGCGATTTGTCCTCTCTTTTAGATTCTACAGCTCATCGTGGAATCAGAATAGATATTCCTGTAGAAAACCAAAGAATCGGAACCTTTGAGGGGAAACTATCTTGGATACTTGCAGATGTCCCAGGAAATTAACAGGAAGAGAAGAATATAACAAAATTATTGAGTTTCAAGAAGGGCACAGGTACCATAGGCTCTTGTGTCCCACAGAAACAAGATTTTGTTATAGTCTTCTCTTACATATGATTAAAGGAGCGATTTTCTTGAGACCAAAACAACAATTATTTATAACACTCCTAGTTATTTTAGGGGCACTTTTTAACAATATATCAGTGTCAGCTAGTGCATTTAATTTTTCAGTGACGCCGATAACTTCAGAGAATCAAATCGACAAGAGAAAAACTTACTTCGATCTTCAACTTGATCCGGATCAGGAAGTAGAAGTAAAAGCGGAATTGAGAAATGATACAGAAAAAGAAGTGAAAATCGATATTTCTGTGAATAGCGCAACCACCAATTCAAATGTGATGGTTGAATACGGAAAAAACGAGATTGAAAAAGACATGAGCCTGATCTTTGATCTGGTAGATTATGTGAGCTATCCACAGATAGTGACGCTAAAACCTAAAAGTGTCCAAACCGTTGCTTTTCATGTCAGGATGCCGAATGAGCGATTTGATGGTGTATTGGCTGGTGGGATCACATTCCAAGAAATCCAGACGGAAAAGGACCAAACAGAAACTAAGGATCAAAGCTTATCGATTGAGAATGAATACACCTATATTATTGCTTTGTTGATGCAACAGACACTGAACGAAGTTGCTCCGAACCTTACTCTTCATGAAGTTAAACCAGATCAAATCAATGCAAGAAATGTCATCTTAGCAAACGTTCAAAATGATCAAAAAACCTATATCAATCAAGTAGTTATTGAAACAAAAATTACAAAAAAAGGACATTCTGAAGTTTTATATCAAGAGGAAAAAGAAGGATTGCAGATTGCGCCGAATACAAACTTTTCTTTTCCAACAGCTTTGAATGGTCAACCGCTAACCCCAGGTGAATATCACCTTACAATGACTGTTTTAGGAAATGAAAATGAAAATGGAAAATTTTCGAGAAAAAAAGGAAATACTACGATCAACTATACCAATCAATGGGTATTTGAAAAAGATTTTACAATAGACGGAAAAGTAGCCAAGGAATTGAACACGACGGATGTTACGATTAAAAAAGACAATAATTGGATTTATATCTTAGTAGCTTCACTTTTCTTATTGTTTATTTTATTATGCATACTTTTGTTTGTTTTGAGAAAAAAAGAAGAGAAAGAAAAGTAAGGTTAAGATAACAAATAGTAAATTTTTATTATTGTAGGATGGTTGGGCTCTTTTTATAATAATATAAAATATACCATTTTATTAATAAAAATGCATACTAGTAAATGATATAATTCTTATAACAGGTTTGATCGCGAGAAAGGCCAAATAAAACGCTCTCCAAAATGTTAAAAAAAAGACAGGACGATGTATATTATACAAGCAAGAATCGCTGACAACAGTGACTCGAATCCAGGAAATCAGTTTTATCCCCAGCTAGTTGGTGAATGCATGGAAAGTAATATACGTAGAAAGAGCTGATGACTAATGAATTATGAGTTTTTTTTAAGCAAAGAAGATCACAGAAGTTATTCATTACTTAAATATTTAGAAGCAAGCTCAAATTTATCAGAGTCAATATCGAATGTTCAAGAAGAGTTGTCGCTATCGACATTTCTCTTGAAAAAAACGATCGATAAGCTGAAACATGATTTACAAAAGTTCGATCTAGAGAAAAATTTGCGAGTAACCGTCAGTGAATTGGATATATGTCTGGAAATTAATGGAAAATGTTCTAGCAAAGCTCTGTTATCTCGTTATATAACGGATTCTTTATCTATGAAAATGGTATTGGCTTTCTTTCAGGAAAAATATATCTCAGTAGAAAATTTTGCTAAACAGCATCACGTGAGTTATTCTGTGGCTTATAAAGTATTACAAAGACTAAAAAGAAATCTAAAAAAATATCAAATTTTTTTTGAAAAGAGAAAGTTGACAGGGAATCCTAAAAACATTCGGCTTTTTTTATATAATCTTTTTAACTCAACAGAGATAAGTTTTGTGGAATTGTATACGCTACCTATAATTATAAAAACAGAAAAAATGTTAAAAGATTTAAAACAGTATTATCCTCTGTCTGCTTATGAAAAAAAGAAATTATTCCACTTTTTAGCAATCAACCTGTTGGCTGAACAAGCTGGTTCTTTAGATATTGCTAGCAATCAGTCGCTATTTTTTTCGGATATAGGATTTTACCACTTAAAAGGAGTATTAGGAGAAAAATCCGTTATTTTTATCAATAAGACACTCTCTTGGCTTTATCTTCATGATAAATTGGATCAAAAATACTTGAGAAAAAATGAAGATGAAACAATCGAATGGTTGAATGAACTATTCATTGAAAGTTTTGAAAATCAGTTTAATCTGTTGCGAGAAGAGACGAGCCAATTGATCCGAAGAGAGTTAACCAAAATACATTTTAAACTTTTGCATTACACTATTAATAAAGCTGATGAATTTCCACTTGATGTTTCTTTTTTTAGAGAAAACTATCCAGCATTTTATTGCTATTTGATAGAGTATATAAATGATCTAACGTCAAAACGCAAAGAGTTGCTTCAAGATAAATTTTTTCTTTTTTTCAGTTATTTATTATTATTGATCAATCACATACCCATTCAACTGATTTCTGAACCAGTAAAGATCATCATCGATTTTTCTTATGGTGCTGCCTATAATCAATTTATCAAGAAAAATTTAAGCTTGTACATTAATCTGAACACGGAAGTGATAGAGGCAGGAAAGCCTGAGTTCCCGGATGTTATAATCACGAATAGGAATAATCTATATGAAGAAAGTGCATCTCAAGTAGTGGTTTGGCTCGATCCGCCAAGAGCAGTAGACTGGGGGAATCTTACAAAGATTTTGTTGACTATCCAAGAAGAGAAATACAAAGACAGCAAAATTGACAAGCAAATAGACGATTTTCCTGAAGAAATCATCGACAGGATCGAATAGTGAACTTCTTTTAGAAAGTCCGACTGCTTTTTCTAAAAATAAAAAAACTTGGTACGCAATCGCTGTACCAAGTTTTTTTATTTAGCTTTTGATTAAGCCATAAATAATAATTTATATAAGAATACTGCTACGACACCAGCACAGATAGGTGCTACAACTGGTACCCATGCATATCCCCATTGAGAAGAACCTTTATGTTTCAATGGAAGAAGTGCGTGTACAAGACGTGGAGCAAAGTCGCGGGCTGGGTTTAGTCCAGGACCTGTAGGACCACCAAGTGAAGCAACTAATGTCCATACAAGGAAACCAAGTGCTAAGTGAGCTGTACCAAGATTATCTTGGAAGAATGGTGCTTTTGTAATACCTAGGGCACCAAAGAATAAAACGAATGAACCAAAGAATTCATTGACGAAACCATTGAATTTAGAACCAACGCTGTTGATTGTTGAGAATGTACCTAACACATGGTTTACGTCTTCTGTTTGGTCGTAGTAAGGTTTGTAACAAGCTACTACGATCAATTGTCCAATCGCTGCACCAATCAATTGTGCAATGATATAAGGAACAACTTCAGCCCAAGGGAATAGACCATTAGATGCTAAAGCAATTGTAAATGCTGGGTTGATGTGGTTACCGCTGATTCCACCAAAAATCATTGCTGGCATCATAACCCCGAATCCATACCCGACAGCAATCAGCATCCAGTCACTGCCATATCCTTTTGTACCTTTTAAATCTACGTTTGCTACAGCACCGTTACCTAGAACGATTAGTAATGCTGTACCAATCATTTCCGCCGCAAGACGGGTCATTAGTGAGTAATCCATAAATACCTCCAAAAGTTATAAAAATGCAAAAAAAAAGAAACATCAACACGAAAAGCATCGGTGCAGTGTTTCGTGTCGGAAGGATTTCTGCAGTCTTAACAAATGTGAATAAAAAAATGAATTCCATTACTTATAAGAAACCAGACCAACAGTAAAACTCCAACTCTTTTTAAAAGTTCTCCACAAATCACCAAGCTTAACTATAAATATACCAAAAAAAAAACGTTTTTTTTCTCAAAAATTGTATCTTAGAAACAGCATGTTTTGAAACTTTCAGAAAAGGTTTGTTAGTAAAATGAAAGCTATACGTAAGGAGTGTTGTTTGATGAAATTTTTTCAAGAGTTTTTCATTATTATTTTCTTTTCTGTATTAGGAGAAGGCATACGGATTTTTGCTCATTTACCTATTCCTGGAAGTATCTTAGGTATTCTTTTTTTATTTTTAGCATTTGAAATGCATCTTGTTGATCCTGAAAAAATCGGAGCAACTGGTGATTTTTTATTGAATAATCTAGCTATTTTATTTGTTCCTGCTGGTGTAGGTTTATTGGAATATTTTGATGATATTGCTTCGATATGGCCTGTTTTACTGGGAGCAGTCGTCGTGTGTTCCATCGTCACGATGGTTGCAGCGGGAAAAACGGCAGAAGGTGTAGAAGCTTTGCTGGGCTATGTCCGTAAGAAAAAAGCAGGAAGGGTATCTGTAAACGAAATGGAGGAAAATCAAATTGACTGAGTTTTTTGTGAATCCACTATTTGGCTTAAGTTTGACTTTAGGAGTGTATGTATTATCTGATAAATTTTTGCGGAAATATAAACTGCCTGTTTTGAATCCTCTCGTATTATCGATTGTTGTTATTATCTTATTTTTGCATTTTTCTGGGATCAGCTATAAAGACTATAATATCGGGGGCAATTTTTTGACTATGCTGATTACTCCTGCGACAGTGGCACTTGCCATCCCTCTTTATAAAAACTTCCGTTTACTGAAAGAGAATTTTTATCCTGTAATGGCTGCGATTTTAGCAGGAATAGTCGCAAATTGCTTGGTTAGTGTAGGGTTCGGTTACTTCTTCTCTCTTCATAAAGAGATGGTGATCTCATTACTACCTAAATCTGTAACGACGGCTATTTCTGTCGATTTATCTCATACGATGGGCGGGGTGAATGCCGTGACACTTGCTATTGTTGTCTCTACAGGTATTTTTGGTTCGCTGATCGCCACTCATATTTTCCGCCTATTCAAGATCGAAAGTCCAGTTGCTCGCGGTGTGGCGTTAGGAAGTACTTCTCATGCTATCGGTACAGCAAAAGCAATCGAGATTGGCGAAGTAGAAGGGATCATTTCAGGGCTTGCGATATGCGTAAATGGGATATTGACCGTTTTGTTGCTGCCGTTATTCTTTCAGCCTTTTGCTGGCTTGTTTTGATGCGAAAACCACTATTTTATGCTACAATAACCAAAACGTTCGAGCATAAAAAAGGAGGGAAAGACGTGTATTTGTCTTCCGAGTATCTTAAACAATTTGATAAAGATCTATATTATAAGATTCTCCTCCTAGAAAGTTTTGAGGATCAAGCTTGGCATACCGCTGCACAATTAGCGCAAGTTGTTCAGCTGGATGCCCGCAGCGTGTCGAAATACCTGAACGAGCTGTCTAAAAACTATCAGCAGTTTAGCGGTAAGACACACCCTTTGTTTACAAAAAATCACCGTTCTGGTTATAACTTTTATGATACGCTCGATTCAATTGAACATGAGCGTTTTTTGATCTATCTCGTGCAAAGTACGCTGAAATTCCAGTTGCTGCACGACATTTTTTTTGAAGAATTCCATACAATGTACCAATTTGCGCAAAAGCATTACATTAGTGAATCTACTGCTCATCGAAAAATCAATGAATGGAAACAGCAACTGCAAACTTACGGAATTCGGCTGCAACGAGGTACATATATCGCTCAAGGCGAAGAAGAAATCATTCGACTTTACTTGCATATGACATTCTGGCAGTTGTTTCGAGGGAAAATCTGGCCATTTGAAACGATTTCTCAAATGGACGTAAAGAATATGGCAGAACATATCATGGCTTTTTTTAATGTTCGTCTGAACGAGATCAAAAAAAGACGATTGGAATATATGCTAGGTGCCTTTTTTTTAAGAAAATCACAGAAGCATTATGTTGTATTGAATGAGAAAAAAAGACGGCTGATTTCTGACAATCTGTTGTTCCAGCGATTTTGCCAAGTCATGGAGCCGGTATTTCCTAATTATTTTCAAGTAGAAGACGAGTTAGGCGCATTATTTCTTGTACTGATGACTCGTGAAGAATATTATAGTGATCCTAAGATACGGAAGAAAATTTTTGATTTTCATCAACAAGCAAAAACACCGCCCTTTACAGCCCTTTCAGAAGCAAAAGCCGCTCTTTCTCTTTATCAGGAAGAGCAGGGGCTGCCAGCAGAAAATCTAACCTTCGAGGCAGAAAACTATTTATTCAGCAGTCATTTTTTCGCCTATCTTTTTCCTAATGCGAAAGAAACGATTGATGGCAATAGTAGTGATTTTATTAATCATTTAGTTATTGAAAACAAGGAATTGAAACAATGGCTCGTACATTTTTTTGAAAGTAGACACAAACATCCCAATCATCTGGCATTTAAAAATCATGCGTTTTTGATGGGTCGGTATCTGACTGTGTTTAAAACATTAGGAGCCTTTACTCCACAGCTTCCAAAGATCACGATCCTTTTAATGACAGATTTCCCATTATTTGAAGAGCAACTGTTAGAGGAGGGATTACGGACATTTTTCCGTAATGAGTATCAGCTGATTTTTCTGCCAACAGATTATCGGGGGAGAGAAGTTGATCTTCTGATTTCGACAAGTAAAGTCCACCGCAAACCATGGGCGGATCTTGACTATTTTATTGTGACTGAAGAACTAAAATTAATTGATTACATCCAACTATCTCAAAAATTTGAAATGATTCAAAAAAAACTATTAAAACAATAACAAAGAAGGAGAAAAAAGATGACATTTGAAGAAATTTTACCAGAATTGAAAAAAGGTGCAAAGATTATTCGTAAAGGATGGAGTGGATTTGAACTTTATGTTGTTCTCGTATCCGATGATGAATTTGATGGCTGTCCAGTGACACCTTACTTATTGATCAAAACAAGTGACGAAGGTTTTTCCAGCTTCGCTCCTACAGTCTGTGATATTTTAGCAGATGATTGGGCGATCGTAGAATGAAAAACCAGTATCCAGATCTAGCTAAACAGGTTGTATTTATCACAGGAGCTGCTTCTGGAATTGGTGCTGCGCAAGCCCGAGCGTTTCTTGAACAAGATGCTTTTGTATTTGGATTAGATCAAAAGTTCGGTAAAATGGAAGAACTCTCTTTGCGATTTCCTGAAACTTTTGCCTACGCACTAGGTGATGTTCGACAAATGAAAGAACTCCAACAAGCGGTATCGAAATGCCAGGATCGTTTTGGTGAAGTTACGATTTTACTGAATACAGCGGGGATATTGGATGCCTACAAACCATTGATGGAAACTGACGAATCGCTGTGGGATCTTATTTATGAGACGAATGTGAAAAGCATGTATCAGCTGACAAAAATCATCCTTCCTGATATGATCCGCCGAAAAAGCGGAACAATCATCAACATGGCTTCGATTGCGGGTTTGGTTGCTGGCGGAGGTGGGATCGCTTATACAAGTGCGAAACATGCAATCGTCGGTTTTACCAAACAACTCGCTCTGGATTACGCAGGACAGGGTATCCGAGTAAAAGGAATTGCTCCAGGAGCCATCCAAACACCAATGAATGCGGCTGATTTCGAAGGAGAAGGCGAGATGGCTGAGTGGGTCGCAAATGAAACACCAGTCAAGCGATGGGCACAGCCGGAAGAAGTAGCTGAGCTGACGTTATTTCTTGCCTCTCCTCAAGCAAGCTACATACAAGGAACGATCATCCCAATCGATGGCGGATGGTTGTTAAAATAACCTTGTGTTTTTTTCAAGCTTCTGTATGATAAGAAATAAAGAGAGAACCAAATGGTTGATGATAAAAGAAAGTCGATGATTGTTCCCGACATTCGATGCCGAACAGCCAGTTCAAAAAATTCTTTTTAATAATCGTTAATATTCGAAACTAAGCGGCTTTTCACGACCTTTTGATATAAACGGTGTTCAAAAGCTTGCAACTGCGGTAACAAGTCCAGCCAAATGAAAAATATAAGGAGCTATTTTTATTTGACTATTCTTATTACTTGTTGCAGGGCAGCTTTTTCACTACCTTCTGCGGCACTTCAGTTGGAATTTTCTTCCCATCCTTTGGTCGCAGTCATTACCAAGATAAAATTATCTTGCAAAGGAGAAATAGAACATGGAAAAAAATAATACCCGTTCAGCCAAACGCTGGACAACGACAGATGTGACTCGGATGGCGCTAGTCACTGGTTTATATGTGGCAGTGACGCTGGTTTTGTCTGTCTTTAGCTTTGGAGTGATTCAGATTCGTCTCTCGGAGATGTTCAACTATCTGTCCTTGTATAACAAAAGATACATCGTCGCGGTAACAGCGGGAGTAGCTTTGGCTAATATTGCTTCTCCTTTTGGACTGATAGATGTTGTAGTAGGAAGCGTCAGCACGCTGATTGTATTGCTTATCAACTATAAAATCACTAGTCGCATCAAAAACATGAAAATCAAAATGGCTGTGACAGCATGCGTATTTGCTTTTTCCATGTTTACAGTAGCTGGTCAGCTAACGATTTTATATCAACTACCTTTTTTCTTGAATTGGTGGGTGATTGTTTTAGGAGAATTGGCATCAATGATTGTCGGTGGGATAATTATTTATTGGATCGGTAAAAAAGTGGATTTGTCAAAATAAAGATCTGTTTAATTTAAAATATGGCAGCGTGGAAGAGACTTTGAGTCTTCTTCCATGCTGCTTTTTTGATTAATTTGTATGAAGAAATCGATTTAGCCGTTTTTTCATCAAGATACCGATATAAGCTGCTCCAGTTGCCTTGATTGCTTCCGGCAGTAAAAACGGCAGTAGTCCACTGGCAAATGCAGTTGTAAAAGTAAGATCACCACTTATTTTCAGCCAGATCGTTCCGCAGATCAATGCAGCAAGAGAGCCCATTAGATTGGCAAAGATTGCATACAAGTAATGAGCATCCGTTCTTTCGATCATCCAACCAGTTATCCACGTTTGTAAGAGAAATCCAATCAAATATCCGCCAGTTGGCCCAAATAAAACAGCTATACCTCCAGTCATCCCTGAAAATACAGGAAGACCAATCAAGCCAAGTAAAAGATAAACTGCAACAGATATCAATCCTAGTTTTCTTCCGAGAAAAGTTGCTGTTAATCCAATAGCAAATGTTTGCCCTGTCAAAGGAACCAAACCAAAAGGAATGGTCATCTGAGAAAGGACAGAAATAATCGCGGCAAATTCCGCAGCAAGTATCAATTCTTTCAATGTTCGGTTCATAACGCCCTCTTTTCGTTAACTTAATATTTTTATTTGGTTAACGAAATTGTAAAACAAAGTGATTCCTTTGTAAATAGAAAATATAAAAAAAGACCAGCTATCCAATAGATAGCGGTCTTTTTCAAGAAAGCTTTTGAAATTATAAGCTTTGGTTGTAGTATTCAACGACAAGAGCTTCGTCGATTTCTGGATATAGTTCGTCACGTTCTGGTAAACGAGTCAATGAACCTTCCAATTTTTCAGCGTCAAAGCTTACGAATGCTGGGCGTCCAACAGTTGCTTCTACAGCTTCTTTTACTGTTACGATGTTTTGTGATTTTTCACGAACTGAGATCACTTGACCCACTTCTACGTGGTATGAAGGGATATCAACGCGTTTGCCATCAACTAAAATGTGACCATGGTTAACTAATTGACGTGCTTGACGACGAGTCGTTGCAAGTCCTAAACGGTAAACAACATTGTCTAAACGTTGTTCTAGTAAGATCATGAAGTTAACACCATGTTTACCTTCTTTGATTTTGCTAGCTTTTACGAACAAGTTACGGAATTGACGTTCGTTCATTCCGTACATGTGACGAAGTTTTTGTTTTTCAGTTAATTGCATGCCGTATTCTGATTGTTTGCCACGGCTGTTAGGTCCATGTTGACCTGGTGCGTAAGGGCGACGTGCTAATTCTTTTCCTGTGCCTGACAATGAGATGCCTAAGCGACGAGAAATTTTCCATGATGGTCCTGTATAACGAGACATTAAAATTTCCTCCAATGAATATAAGTTTTTGGAGTAAAATAATCCGTTGAAAAATTCATAATCATATAGTTTGTTCTTCAATCTTCACCTTTGCAGCCGCGGTTACACAATCGAACCCGAGACGGGGCAACAAACTAGGGATGAGTTATTATTTTTCTGCTGCATTATTTTACACAAACTACAGTATATGATAGATCATCCATGAATGTCAAGATAATTAGTACATAAAAACGCTTTACAAACCTAGGCTGTCTTTATAAAATGAGAGGGTATGTGCAAATGGAAAAAAGCGAAGGAAGTTTAAGGAGAAAATCAATGAATCCGGTATCACCATTATTTGAGAAAATCGATGCTTCAATTGAAAAGAAGGCGAATCTTTTTGAAAACAGCTTTTCACGTTACGCTGTTCGAGCGGTTCTCGCCTGTTTGTTTTTGACTTTAGGAACGGCTGTGGCATTTGCGATCGCGATGAAGGGGGAAGATATCGCGCATGGTCTAGGAAAGATTTTATACGCATTTATGTTCAGCTGGGGTCTGGTCATGATTCTATACATGAACGCCGAATTAGGAACATCGAATATGCTTTATATGACCGTGGGTGTTTTTCGGCAGAGACTTGCTTTAAGTAAGGCAGCCAAGATTCTATTTGCCTGTATTTTTTTCAATATGATTGGCGGTATATTATGTGGATTTCTAATTTCTATGACTACGCCATTTCAAGATTTAACGTTGGACAACTTTATGTTAGAATCAATAGCAGTAAAACTAGCAAAACCTGCAGCAACGATTTTGGTGGAAGGGATGTTTGCGAATATCGTTGTCAATACCGCTGTACTGATCAGCATGCGGATGAAAGAGGATGCCGGAAAAGTGATCACAGTCGTATTCATCATTTTCATTTTTGCTTTTTTAGGATATGAACACGTGATAGCGAATTTTCCTGCCTTTACGCTTGCTTACTTTGCTTCTCACGGACAGATGGATGGAATGACAGTCAGCAATGTGTTACATAATTTGTTTTTTGCTTTGGCAGGAAATTATATTGGTGGCGGTTTAGTAATGGGACTGGGATATGCTTGGCTGAATCAGTCAAAATCATCCTATGTGGACTAAAAAGTCGTTCATTAAAGGGGAAGTGCCATGGAAGTTTTAGTTTTTCCAAAAAATGAGGAAAAAGCGTTACAAATGGAAAAGTACATGAAAAATCTTTTTTCCTTTGCTGGAGTACCTAAGCCGGAACGCGCTCTTTTACAACAACCGTTACTGGATGAGAGCAAAAATTTATCTATTTCTGAAGTTTTAGCTTTTGTTCATTATTATTATGAACAAATCGAAAGAGAGTATCAGTATGTAGCGATCGATTTAGTCCAGAAAAACATCAAACGGCTTACATTTGAAGACTTAGTCGTATTGTTGCCACTAGTTCAGAAAAAAGAATGGTGGGACAGCATCGACTCTTGGAGAAAAGTATACAGCACATGGTGTAAAGCCTACCCAGAGCAGCGTGAAGAAGTCTTTCAATTGTTTGAAAAAAAGGAAGATTTTTGGCTACGTCGAATAGCAATCACGTTGCAATTAGGTTATAAACAGCAAACAGACACAGGACTATTGATCCGAGCAATAGACGAAGATCGTCAAACAAAGGAATTCTTTATCCAAAAAGCAATTGGTTGGGCATTACGCGATTATAGTAAGACCGATGCCGATTGGGTAAAAAGACAGCTGACAACAGATTTGAGTAAGTTAGCTGTTCGAGAGGCAAGTAAGTATTTATAAGAAAGCGAGACGACAAGAGATGAGACGCAAATTATTTGCTTTTGATATTGATGGAACGTTGTTAGATTCAAACAAACAAGCTTTAGATAGCACGAGAGAATCATTGGAAAAATTACGCAAAGCCGGTCATCTGGTCACGATTGCTACAGGGCGGAGCCGATTTCATGCGCAAGAGATCATTCGCGATCTTGATTTTACGAACTACATTTTATGTAATGGAGCGGCCGGTTTTTTAGACCATGAACAAGTATATAAGAATTTACTAGATCGCGACCAGTTGGATGCGTTCGTTCAAGAAGCGCATCATGAGCAGATCGATACAGCTTTTGTCAGCTTAGACAATATCAAGCGTTCTTCTTCCAATGATGTAACGGTGATGGAAGAAGCGATGCATTCTTTCGGTGCTGTCTTGCCTGAATTAGATCAGTTTTTTGCAGAGGAACAAGAAATATACCAAGCGTTAGCATTTTTCGATCAAACATATGATGGGAAGTTCTCTTCATATGATAAAATTCGATTTGTCCGCTGGCATGAGAACAGTGTAGATGTCGTACCTAAAAATGGTTCTAAAGCAGCGACAATTCTGCACTTAGCAGAACAAGTAGGCATCCCTCATGAAGACATCATCAGCTTTGGCGATGGACAAAACGACCGTGAAATGTTGCGCATGTCAGGAATTGGGATAGCTATGGGGAATGCTGTGCCAGAAGTACAAGCAGAAGCTAAGATGGTCACTGATACAAACGATCAGGATGGAATTTGGAAGGCATTGAAAGAGTTAAGCGTGATTTAAAAGAGGTTGTGAAAAAGCTGTTCTGCATCAAGTAATAAGCCCAGCCAAACAAAAATAGCTCCTCCTATTTTTCGTTTTTCTGGGCTTATTACCGCAGATGCAAGCTTTTGAACACCGTTTAAGGAAGAGGTCGTGACAGAAGTGGTCAGTTTCAAGAAATAAGAAGGGATTTACGAAAATTGCTTCTCAAATTTTTGTAAAATTACGGCTTATTTCTGAAGAAGTAGATGAAACAACGTTTATTCGGGAAATGGGGCTGTGACAAGATGTTTGTCATAGTCCCATTTTTTATTTTATTTTTCAAAACTAAGAAATACCAGGAAAGAGTTCCTTTTGTTTGACCTTTTCTTTCTTATTGAAAACAACTATAATATAGAGTGATGTTAAAAGAGAAGAGGAATTTAGTGTGCGGGTATTGTTTATTGGTGATGTAGTAGGTTCAATGGGACGAGAGATGATTACTGAATATCTTCCTAGATTGAAGAAGAAGTACCGTCCGCAAGTAACGATTGTAAATGGTGAGAATGCCGCTTCTGGACGTGGAATCACAGAAAAAATCTATAAAAAATTTTTGCAAGACGGCGTAGATGTCGTGACGATGGGGAATCATACGTGGGACAACCGCGGAATCTTTGAGTTTATAAATGAAGCTAAAAAGATGGTTCGTCCGGCAAATTTTCCGGAAGGGACGCCTGGACAAGGGATGGTCTTTGTCAAAGTGAACCAAGTCGAACTGGCAGTGATCAACATGCAGGCTCGTTCTTTTATGGTGGACTTGGATGATCCTTTTCGTAAAATGAATGAGCTGGTAGAAGAAGCCAGAAAACGTACGCCGATCATTTTTGTAGATTTTCATGGAGAAACAACAAGTGAAAAACAAGCAATGGGCTGGTTTTTAGATGGGAAAGTTTCAGCAGTGGTCGGTACACATACACACGTTCAGACAAATGATGCGCGAATTTTGCCAAGAGGAACAGCGTATCTGACAGACGTTGGGATGACAGGTCCCTATGATGGTATTTTGGGTATGCGCAGAGAACCTGTAATCGAAAAGTTTCTGACTGCATTACCAAAACGTTTTGAAGTTGTGGAACAAGGCCGATCGATTTTAAGCGGCTGTATCTTGGAATTGGATGATACGACAGGCCATGCAAAAGAGATCCAGCTGATTCAGATCAACGATGATCGACCGTTCATGGAGTAGAAAGAGAGGCAGTTTTTTGCAGCAGGAGCCGGAAATTCAAAAAGAAGTAAGGAAACTGACAAAACTTTTAGGAGAGAATGAAACGATCATTCGCTACAAAGAACTTGAAGAAAAGATCCAGCAAAACCAGTATTTAGCTGAGTTGAGAGAAAAAATCAAACAAGCGCAAAAAGATGCTGTTCATTTTGCCCACTATGACAAACCAGCAGCAGAACAAGAAGCAATCAAACAAGCGGATCAATTCATGCAAGAATTTGATCAGCATCCGCTTGTTGTAGCTTATAGAAAACAGCTGTTGGAAGCAGATGATCTGCTTCATCATTTAACAACTATGATACAAGAAGAAATCAATGGACAAATAGAGGAGGAAAAACATGCCTCAAAAAACTAAAAATACTCCTATGATGGAACAATATCTAAGCATCAAGGCCCAATACCAAGATGCTTTTTTGTTCTATCGTTTAGGAGACTTTTATGAACTATTTTACGAAGATGCGATCAAAGCGTCACAGCTTTTGGAATTAACGTTGACGAGCAGAAATCGAAATGCAGAAGAACCTATTCCTATGTGCGGTGTACCTCACCATGCAGCACAAGGATATATCGATGCCTTGATTGAAAAAGGCTATAAAGTAGCGATTTGCGAGCAGGTAGAAGATCCAAAGACGACTAAAGGGATGGTCAAGCGCGAAGTGATCCAGCTAGTCACTCCTGGTACAGTCATGGACAGCAAAGGATTGTCGGCAAAAGACAACAATTTTTTAACAGCTGTAGTTAGTCAAGGAAATGAATTTGGCTTTGCTTATGCCGATTTAAGTACGGGAGAATTGAAGACGGCTCGGTTGCATGATGAAGAAGCTGTTTTAAATGAAGCCTCTGCATTGCAGACAAAAGAACTCGTATTAGGCAGTGAGATCACTGATACCCTTCGTGAACAGCTAAGCGGGCGTTTAGGGCTAGTCTTTTCTCAACAAAATGAGATGGAAGAAAACGCGGAATTTAGCTTTTTGACAAGCGAACTAGTCGATCCGCTGGAAAAAGAAGCAACCGGCAAACTATTGACTTATTTATCGGTGACACAAAAGCGGAGTTTAGCTCATATCCAAAAAGCAGTAGAATACCAACCAGATCATTTTTTGAAAATGGATTATTATTCAAAATTCAACCTAGAATTAAGCCAATCTATTCGGACTGGGAAAAAGCAAGGCACTCTTCTATGGTTGTTAGATGAAACAAAAACAGCAATGGGTGGCCGTTTACTAAAACAATGGCTAGACCGTCCGCTTATCCAGGCAAAACAAATTAAAGCAAGACAAGAAATGGTCGCTTCTTTGCTAGACAGCTATTTTGAACGTATCGATTTGCAGTCAGCATTAACGAAAGTCTATGATCTGGAACGCCTAGCAGGTCGAGTAGCTTTCGGTAATGTCAATGGGCGAGACTTGATCCAGCTGAAAACTTCTTTAGAACAAGTGCCAATGATCAGAGGGTTGATTGAAGGAATCGATCAAGGTCAATGGCAAAGTCTGCTTTCAGAAATGCAGCCGATGGACCATCTCGTCCAATTGATCGACCAAGCTATCCAAGATGATCCGCCGTTACAAATAACGGAAGGAAACATCATCAAAGATGGATTCAATGAGCAGCTCGATATGTACCGTTCTGCTATGAGAAACGGAAAGAAATGGTTGGCAGAACTTGAAGCAAAAGAGCGTCAAGAAACAGGAATCAAGAACTTAAAAATCGGATTTAACCGCGTTTTCGGTTATTATATAGAAATTACAAAAGCAAATCTTGGAAATGCAGAACTGGAGAAGTATGAACGAAAACAAACTTTAGCAAATGCAGAGCGTTTCATCACACCAGAACTAAAAAAATTGGAGACACAAATACTCGAAGCAGAAGAAAAATCTGTTGATTTAGAATATCAGTTGTTTTTAGCTGTGAGAGAAGAAGTCAAAAAGGCTATCCAGCCGCTACAAGTACTTGCAAAAGCAATCAGTGCAGCAGATGTGCTACAAAGTTTTGCAACGATCAGCGAACGCTATCAGTATGTTCGGCCAGAACTTGTCAGTGACAAGCATCAGCTTCTGATCAAAGACGGACGACATCCTGTAGTAGAAAAAGTATTAGGACATCAGGAATATATCCCTAACAGCGTAGAAATGGCAGAATACGAAATGATCTTGCTGATTACAGGACCGAATATGTCTGGTAAAAGTACGTATATGCGACAGTTGGCATTAACTGTTCTGATGGCGCAAATGGGCTGTTTCGTTCCGGCAAAACAAGCAGTTTTACCTATTTTTGATCGGATTTTTACCCGAATCGGTGCAAGTGACGACTTAATCGCTGGACAAAGTACTTTTATGGTAGAAATGATGGAAGCCAATCAAGCCCTGCGTTATGCTACGCCAAACAGTTTGATTTTGTTTGACGAACTCGGGCGAGGAACAGCAACATATGACGGAATGGCATTGGCCCAAGCAATCATCGAGTATATCCATCGTCATGTACAAGCAAAAACACTCTTTTCTACCCATTATCATGAACTGACGGTACTTGAGAAAGAACTTCCGCAGCTTAAAAATGTCCATGTTGGAGCCGTTGAAAAAGACGGAGAAGTTGTCTTCTTGCATAAAATGATGGATGGACCTGCGGATAAAAGCTACGGCATACATGTGGCAAAGATCGCAGGATTGCCTTCCAATCTACTAGAACGAGCAGCAGATATCCTGCATACGCTAGAAAATGGCGATAACGGACACCATACTGTTCCAGCTGAAGTAGAAGAGAAAACTAAAACAGCCAAACAGGAGCAAATAAAACCACCTGCAGAAAAAGTAAATCAAGACCATATACAAGACCGTGTAAAAGAAGAAAACCAACAGCTTTCTTTATTCAGTGAATTATCCGAAAATGAAACAGAAGTCATTGAATCACTGAAGCAAATAAATTTACTAGAAATGACGCCAATGGATGCACTAAACACATTATATGAATTACAAAAACAACTGTAGGAAGAAGGCGGATATCGATGGCCAAAATCCAAGAATTATCTGAACGTTTAGCTAATCAGATCGCTGCGGGAGAAGTAGTGGAGCGACCAGCTTCCGTTGTGAAAGAATTAGTGGAAAATGCAATTGACGCCGGCAGTACTCAGATTGATATCTTAGTTGAAGAAGCGGGACTGCGGACGATCCAAGTGATTGATAACGGAGAAGGCATTTTGGCAGACGACGTAGAGAATGCCTTCAAGAGGCATGCGACAAGTAAGATCCATAATCGCGACGATCTTTTCCGCATACGAACGCTTGGATTTCGCGGTGAAGCTTTGCCAAGTATTGCCTCGGTTTCTGAAATGACTCTGGAAACGGCAAATCAGGAAGAAAAACAAGGCACCTATCTGTCGCTGAAAGGCGGAGAAGTTATTGAGCATCGACCAGCACCACTGCGTCAAGGAACGAAGATTACCGTCAGCAATCTGTTTTTCAATACGCCAGCCCGCTTGAAATACGTGAAAACACTGCACACAGAATTAGCGAACATCGGGGACATCGTCAATCGACTGGCATTGAGTCATCCATCGATTGCTTTTCGTTTAGTACATGATGGAAACAAAATGCTGGCAACTGCTGGAAATGGCGATCTGAAACAAACAATTGCGGGAATCTACGGATTATCTACCGCAAAAAAAATGCTGAAAATCGAAGGAAAAGATCTAGATTTTGAGTTATTTGGCTATATTTCATTGCCTGAGGTGACTCGTGCCAGTAGGAACTACTTATCGACGATCATCAATGGACGTTTTATCAAGAACTTTTCCTTGAATAAAGCAATCGTTGCAGGTTATGGGTCAAAATTAATGGTCGGTCGTTTCCCTATTGCTGTATTGGAAATCAAAATGGACCCGCTTTTAGTAGATGTAAATGTTCATCCGACGAAGCAGGAAGTCCGGCTATCGAAGGAAAAAGAACTAACAGAGCTAATTAGTAACGCCATTCAAAAAGCATTGTCTCAAGAAAATCTGATTCCAAGTGCAGCGGATAATCTACGGTTTAAGAAAAAAGTACCCGATCAGCCTAAAACAGAACAAATCGAAATCGATTTGTCCTACGCTTTTGAAGAAGAAAAACCTAAAAAGCCAAGTAGTTTGAATTTTGATCGAGAGACAGGAACCTTTTTCGTAGAAGAACCAAAAAACACATTTGTTGACAGAATTGTTGATAAGTCTGTGGAAAATGTTGAAAACTATTCTGGTTTTTCTGAAGAAAACACCACTTATCCAGAAAAAACAGCGAAAACGGTGGATAAGTTTGGTGAAAATGTTGATAACTTTGTAGAAAAAACAGTGGAAAAATCTGAAAAGAAAGAATTTCCCATTGTGGATAACATGGAGAAAACAAATGAAGAACAAGCAGATAAATCCGTAGAAGAGGATGAAAAGATTTACGAGGAAGAATTGGCGCTCCATCCTGAATTTGATTTCACTCAAGGAAACGACAAAACATTAGAACAAGCGATCAAGAAACTAGAAACGGAAAAACCAGTTCAACGTTTTCCTCAATTGGAATATTTTGGACAGATGCACGGAACGTATCTTTTTGCCCAAAGTAGCGATGGGTTGTACATCATTGATCAGCATGCTGCCCAAGAGCGCATTAAGTATGAATATTTCCGGGAAAAAATTGGGGAAGTATCTGATGATCTGCAAGAATTGCTTGTTCCATTTGTGTTAGACTATCCAAACAGTGATGCTTTGAAATTAAAAGAGCAAAAACACTTGCTAGAAGATGCAGGGATTTATTTAGAAGAATTTGGTCAAAACAGCTTTATTGTACGGGCCCATCCTACTTGGTATCCCAATGGAGAAGAAGAATCGATTATTCGGGAGATGATCGATATGCTGCTGACAACTGGAAATGTGAGTGTAAAAAAATTCCGTGAAGCAACAGCAATCATGATGAGTTGCAAACGATCGATTAAAGCCAACCATTATTTGAATGAAGCACAAGCACGTGTGCTGCTGAAGGATCTGGCACGATGCGAAAATCCTTTCAATTGTCCCCATGGCCGTCCAGTATTGATTCACTTTACCAATTCGGATATGGAAAGGATGTTCAAACGAATCCAAGACCCGCATTAAGTCAAAGAGAAGAGGGAAAACATGAAGATTGTATTAGCATCCCAATCACCAAGAAGAAAAGAGTTATTGGCTCATATCGTTTCAGAATTCGAGATTGAACCTGCTGATATCGATGAAACGCCATTTCCAGACGAACAGCCCGTCGATTATGTTCGTAGAATGGCTGAAGAAAAAGCACGAACTGTCTGGGAACAAGTTGAAAAAGAAGACCATTTAGTGATTGCCAGTGACACGACTGTTGTTCTCAATCAAGAGATCATGGGTAAACCAGAAGATCTGGCTGAGGCTGAATTCATGCTGAAAAAACTAAGCGGGGAAACACATACTGTATATACAGCTGTTGTTTTAAAAACAAAGGAACGAGAAGAACGGATACTAGCAGAAGCACATGTCACTTTTTATCCTTTGACAGACGAAGAGATCAAACGCTACTTGGAGACGGGAGATTATGCGGATAAGGCAGGGGCATACGGCATCCAAAATGCTGCGAGTGTATTCGTCAAAGAAATTTCTGGAGATTATTACAGTATCGTAGGATTTCCGATTGGTGCTGTCAATCAGGCACTGAAAACATTCATTTAAACAAAAAAGCGGACTATCTGATTTTCGATTGAAAATCCATGATAGCCCGTTTTTTTATTGAAAAGATTACTTATCTACTCTGACTAAGATTTTACTTCAGCTTTACCGACTGCTTCGCCCGGGCGAACAAGTCCTGATTGGTCAAGAGAAAGTCCTGCAACTTTTTCATTATTGGTCAAAGCAACAATAATGTCAGTTTTCTTGCCAGCTTGTTCTATTTCTGGCAAATCCATTTCAGCAATCAGGGTCTCTGGTGTGACAAGGTCTCCTTCTTTCACGAATACATTGAAAGGAACACCCTTTAGTTCAACAGTATCTAATCCCATGTGAACAAGTACTTCCAGCTCCTCATTAGAAAGAATACCAATGGCATGTTTTGTTTCAAAGACACTCGTCACTTTACCGTTTACTGGTGCATAGACTTTGCCGTTTGACGGTTCGACAGCATAACCGTCACCCATCATTTTTTGTGAGAAAACTGGGTCATTTACTTCAGTTATTTCCTTGATGGTCCCTGCAGCGACTGCGAATAATGGTTCTTTTGTTGCAACTGCCGTACCAGTTGCTGAAACAGGTTCGAAAGACTGTGGCGTTGCTGTTGCGCCATTTGCTGTTTGAAGTTGTACATCAGCAGCATTTTCAGGAACAGCAGGATCAATCTTATTCAAAATTCCCTGACGTCTAAAGATGATCGTCAAGCCAAATGGAATGATGACAGCAATGATCATTGCGATGATGAAAGGTACCCATGTTTCTGCTTGGATAGCTAGTATTCCTGGCAAACCACCTACTCCGATCGCGTTAGCTCGAACACCCATCAAGTTAGCAAACATGCCAGCTAATCCAGAGCCGACCATTGCAGCGACGAAAGGATAGACGTATTTCAAATTGATTCCGAACATAGCAGGTTCAGTTACGCCTAAGTAACAAGAAATCATTGCTGGAATCGAGATTTGTTCTTCTTTTTTATTCCCACGATGTAAGAAGATGATGGCTAAGACTGCAGAGCCTTGGGCGATATTTGATAAAGCAATCATCGGCCATAAATTCGTTGATCCGAAATCTGCAATCAGCTGCATATCGATGGCATTGGTCATATGGTGGAGACCAGTAATCACTAAAGGAGCATACAGGAATCCGAATACGGCACTAAACAACCAGCTGATAGAAGACGTCAATCCAGTATTTACGATATTTGAGATCCAGCTTCCGACTGTCCAGCCGATAGGACCTAAAATAACGTGTGCAGCTAAAACAGTTGGTAACAATGAAAACAATGGAACAAAAATCATCGAGATCGACTGAGGGATATATTTGCGGAAGAAGATTTCTAGATACGCTAACATAAACCCTGCCAGCATGGCTGGAATAACTTGCGCTTGATAACCAATCATCTGGACTTGAGCAAAACCAAAATCCCAAAATGGAATATCTGCTGCGGCTGTGGAAGCTACACTATAAGCATTTAATAATTGCGGAGAAACTAACGTAATTCCTAAAACGATTCCTAATATTTGTGTAGTACCCATCTTTTTTGCAATACTCCAAGTGATACCTACTGGAAGAAAATGGAAAATTGCTTCACCCGGTAACCACAAAAAGGCATTGACACCATTCCAAAACTTCGAGTGTTCAACGATTGTTCCACCAAGACTTTCAAACTGGATACCTTCAAGTACATTTCTGAATCCAAGGATCAATCCACCGACAATGATTGCAGGAATCAGTGGTGTAAAGATTTCTGCTAAAACGGCAATAGCACGTTGAACGGGATGAAGGTTTTGTTTTGCAGCTGCTTTTCCTTGTTCTTTGGAAACCCCTTCAACTCCAGATACTGCAACGAAGTCGTTATAAAAAGTAGAAACATCGTTTCCTATGATGACTTGGAACTGTCCTGCATTCGTGAACATCCCTTTTACGCTAGGTATATCTTCGATCGCTTTTTCGTCCGCTTTTCCTGGATCATTCAGGACAAAACGCATACGAGTCGCACAATGACTAACTGCAGCAATATTTTCTTTTCCGCCGATATCATGTAACAGCTTCTCGGCATCTGCTTGATATTTTGCCATATCAATAAACCCCTTTCTCTTAACTTGTCTATGCAAGTTGTTTCTTCATTTACTATACTTTTTTTCGGAGAGAATTGCAAGCGTTTTATTAAAAAGTACGAGAGAAAATGATATCGTTTTAAAAAGCTTAAAATAAGCTTTTCTTAAAAATAGGAACATTGAAATACAAAAAGAGCTGTAGTATAGTGAAGAAATGATGGAAGAACGAGTGAGGGAAAAAACATGAATAAGTTCAATGAAATTTTTTTAGATTTGGAACAGAAAATTTTAGCGAAAGAATATCCTCCGCATTCGCTTTTACCCAGTGAGAACCAATTGATCAAAATTTATGGTGTTTCACGAGAAACAATTAGAAAAGCGCTGAATCTTTTGACTACGGAAGGTTATATTCAAAAAAAACAAGGAAAAGGTTCGATCGTACTGGATCGGAATCGCTTCGACTTTCCTATTTCTGGATTGACTAGCTATAAAGAGCTACAGGAGACCCAACGTATTCCAAGTGAAACGATCATCCATACGTTAGAAGAAACAGAAGTGACAAAAGCATTGAACGAGATCACTGGCTGGGAGATCGGTGCGCCTGTTTGGCATTTGATACGCGAAAGAAAAATCAATGGCGAAGTAGTTATATTAGACACCGATTATCTATTAAAGGAAATCGTTCCTATTTTAACTCCAGCACAAGCACAAGGATCGATCTATGAATATTTTGAAAATGAGCTTTCTTTGACGATTGCTTACGCGCAAAAGGAGATCACAGTAGAAGAAGTAACGGAAATCATGAAAACAGCGATGGATCTTCACGATGACATTTATGCAGTAGTAGTCAGAAGCCTCGTTCATCTGGAAGATACCCGCTGTTTCGAGTATTCTGAGTCGGTTCACCGATTAGATAAATTCCGTTTCGTTGAGTTTGCCCGACGCCGAAAAGTGTAAATAGTTCAAAAGAAAGCAAATTGTTGGCATCTGTCCACTTTGGCGCTATGATAGGATCACAAAGGGGGCATTTTTAATGGATAAACCAATAAGACCAGAAAAAGAAGAACTGAAAGAAAAGTTATCACCCATGGCTTATGCAGTCACACAAGAAAATGCAACAGAACGACCATTTAGCGGGAAATATGATGATTTTTACGAAAAGGGGATCTATGTAGATATCGTCAGCGGTGAACCGTTATTCAGCTCTGCAGAAAAATATGATGCAGGTTGTGGCTGGCCATCATTCAGCAAACCAATAACGAAAAGACAGGTGCGCGAAAAAGCCGATTTTTCTCATGGCATGCATCGAATAGAAGTTCGAAGCAAAGAAGCAGATTCTCATCTCGGACATGTGTTTACCGATGGACCAGTAGATCAAGGTGGTCTACGTTACTGCATCAATTCTGCCTCACTGAAATTCATTCCATATGAAAAGATGGATGAATTAGGTTATGGGGAATTCAAATCACTTGTAGAATAATGGAAATACACAAAGAGCGGTACAATACGGGGATTTACTCGATCGTCCGCTCTTTTTTTATTCAAGCGATTGCTATTTGAAAGAAACGCTCCCCAGACTCCTTTTTTCACAAGGTGAAATGTGCTACAATAAAGGGAACGTATGTGTGCAAAAGAAAGAGGACTAGAATATGTATGAATATCTGACAGGTGTGGTTACCTTTATCAACCCCTATTACATAGTAGTAGAAACCAATGGTATCGGCTACCAGATCGCACTAGGAAATCCTTACCGCTACAGTAGCAAACTAAATCAAAAAATAAAAATTTATGTCCATCAGGTGATACGTGAAGATGCGCATCTTCTGTATGGATTTGATTCGCTAGAAGAAAAGCAACTGTTTTTGCGATTAGTAAGTGTTTCAGGAATCGGTCCGAAAAGTGCCCTTGCAATCATGGCAAGCGAAGACCACTCCGGTTTGATTCAAGCAGTAGAATCCAGTGATGTCACTTATTTGACGAAATTTCCAGGAGTAGGGAAAAAGACAGCACAACAAATGATCTTGGATCTAAAAGGAAAATTCGGTGAGCTGAGTATCGATACACCTTTTAGTCTATTTGATGAAGCAAACACAAAAGACGCTACAGCTCTATCTGAAGCAATGGAAGCTCTCTCGGCTCTTGGTTACAGTGATCGAGAAATCAAACGTGTAGAAAAACAATTAAAAGAAGTCGATAATCAGACAACGGATGAGTATCTACGCCAAGCACTCAAGCTAATGATGAAAAAATAAGGAGGAGACCAAATGACAGATGAATACTTGTTATCACCAGAATCTGGCGAAAATGAACTGAGTTTGGAAAAATCTCTTCGACCACAGCTGCTTTCTCAATATATCGGACAGAGAAAAGTCAAACAAGAACTTCAGATTTACATCGAAGCTGCCAGAAATCGGGAAGAACCTTTAGATCATGTTCTGTTGTACGGGCCTCCTGGATTAGGAAAAACGACGATGGCCATGGTCATTGCTAATGAGATGACCGTAAATATTCGTACGACGAGTGGCCCTGCTATCGAACGTCCGGGTGACTTAGTAGCAATCTTGAATGAACTGGAAGCAGGGGATGTCCTGTTTATCGATGAGATCCATCGATTACCTAGAGTGGTAGAAGAGATGCTTTATTCAGCTATGGAAGATTTCTATGTAGATATCATGGTAGGACAAGGGCCAACCGCACATCCGGTTCATTTCCCTCTTCCTCCCTTTACTTTGATTGGCGCGACGACACGGGCAGGTATGCTTTCTGCACCTTTACGAGATCGATTTGGCATCATTTCTCATATGGAATATTATGACGAACAGGATCTGCAGGAGATCGTTTTACGTTCTTCGGATATTTTTCAAACAGAGATCATTGAAGAAGGGGCATTGGAAATTGCTCGCCGATCACGAGGAACGCCTAGAATTGCTAATCGCTTGCTCAAACGGGTTCGTGATTTTGCGCAAGTCCAAGGAGACGGGAAAATCGATCGCCCTATAGCGGATCAGGCACTTACTTTGCTACAGGTCGATCAGGCTGGATTGGATTATGTTGACCAGAAATTGTTGCGAACAATGATCGAGTTATATGGCGGCGGACCAGTAGGGTTAAGTACGCTTTCAGTAAACATAGGAGAAGAGCGTGAGACGGTAGAAGATATGTATGAACCGTATCTGATCCAAAAAGGATTTTTAAAGCGTACACCTAGAGGGCGAATTGCTACTGCTTATGCCTATGAACATTTTGGTTACGACTATCATATATGATTTTTGCTTTTAGATTGGAGGAAAATGAATGAGTGATACAACACGTACGAAACAATTGATCAAAAACGTATTGATTGATTTGTGCCAAACGCAATCTTTTCGAAAAATCAGCGTCCAAAAAATCGCAAATGAAGCAAAAATCAATCGACAAACATTTTATTATCATTTTACAGATAAATACGATTTGCTTCGTTGGGTCTATTGTGAGGATGCATTGCATTATTTAGATCCACAATGTCTTTCACTTGATAATTGGGAAGAGCAAGCATTGAAAATGCTGAAAGCAATTGCTGAGAAGAAAGAATTTTATGCAAATACTGTGCTTTCTGACCCAGAAATTTTACAAAAAGAGTTTTCTCAACTGATCCAAAAATCATTTATCAAGATTTTTGAACAAATGGATGAAGAAAGACAACTTTCTGCAAGAGACAAACTATTTTATGCTCGTTTTTTTTCTTACGGTTGCAGTGGTGTATTAGTCAATTGGATCACGAATGAATATGAAGAAACACCGATGGAAATCGCTATGCAGCTTTTCCGTTTAGCCAAGGATACGGAATTATATTCTTATCGTCTTTATGCAAAAGAAGAGTTGGAAGAACAGTAATAGAAAAATTTTTTGTTGGAAAAGCAATAATCGCTAAAAGGAGATGGGGAAATGACAAAAATTTTATTTGTTTGTTTGGGAAATATTTGCCGTTCACCGATGGCAGAAGGCTTGCTGAGAAAACGAATAGCAATAGAAGGAAGGGAAGCAGAATTTTTTGTGGATTCTGCTGCTACAAGCACGTATGAAGTTGGAAAGACACCGCACCCTGGAACGAAAAAAATATTAAACCAAGAAAAAGTAGATATGACGAATATGGTTGCTCGGCAAATCACACCCCACGATTTTGAAACTTTTGATTGGATCATTGGCATGGATCAAGAAAATGTAGAAGAACTGAAACGAAGAGCACCACGCTCAGCGCAGGGGAAAATCCATTTGTTTTTAAGTAGCATTCCTGGAAAAGAAAAAGAAAATGTTCCCGACCCATACTATACCAATAACTTTGATGAGACATATCACTTGATCACAGAAGGCCTGAATCATTGGTGGAATATTTGGATTGACGAAAATAAAATAACGAACAATTTGTAAAGTTAACGCTTTCTTTTTAAGGCGATGTTAGAGCATTTCCTTGTTTTTTTGTAAAATGTTAGGTAAAATAAAATTAATTAAGTAACACTTTCTTAGCTAAAGGAGGAGTGCTTTCGATGAACGAAGAGACAGTATCGCCAATGAAGAAGCTTACGAAGTTAGTTACTCATACTTCGTATCAACTTTTTGATTCTTTTGTAAATGACACTGAAGAACATGCTAAGAATGTACGATTGCAAGGAAAGTTTATTCTTGAGCTGCAAAAAGCTGCTACTGAACATAGTCTAGTTATCTTACAAGTAAGAGCAAATCGTTTGAGTAGCAAGTATGAAACGATCTCAGGCTGGGTGGCGACAAAAACGGTCGAAAAAGACCGAGTGATGATCCGCCTACAAAACGAAGAGCAGCAGATCCGGATGGTTCCTGTAGAACAAATTGAAAAAATAACAATCCTTTCACCAGCAGGGGAACAGGAACGATTATCAAAATAATTTATACCAGATAGAAAAGCACGTATGAGCTTGTACCATCAATCATTACTAATCAAAAATAACCGAATGCTTTAAGCTGATATCAGTAAAACGGAACGTTTTAGGATGAGTATCACAGCATGACAGCATTGGGTTGATTAGTTGAATCGATTGGATGGTACAAGTTTTTTTGATAAAAAAAGGTCCTGCTAGCCGGGGAGCTAGCAGGATAAGGAGTTAAAAATGAAAAAGTGTTGTTAGGGTTGTTTGTTGGTATGCTTATATAATAGTCACTAGTTGTGAATATTTTGTGACGAAAGTTTTCGAAAGTTGTTAAGTTTTTTTGCGAAAACTATTTTTATATCATATATATGTCTAAAATCTATATTATAAAAGAAATGTTGTTCGATCAGCTACTCTTCGGTATTAGTTCAAAACAAAACGGCAAAGTATATGGAGCTACTTTGCCGTTTTGTTTCTCTAATACTCAGGTCAGTTTATAGACGCTCAATAAACGGTGTTCAAAAGCCAGTTTCTCGGTATTAAGTCAAATTTATGCAAAAATGTGAGAAGCCATTTTCACAAAATATTTCTTAATACTTGAAACTAAGCGGCTTTTTCACGACCTCTCAATAAACGGTGTTCAAAAGTCAGTTTCTCGGTATTAAGTCAAGTTTATGCAAAAATGTGAGAAGCCATTTTCACAAAATATTTCTTAATACTTGAAACTAAGCGGCTTTTTCACGACCTCTCAATAAACGGTGTTCAAAAGTCAGTTTCTCGGTATTAAGTCAAATTTATGCAAAAATGTGAGAAGCCATTTTCACAAAATATTTCTTAATACTCGAAACTAAGCGGCTTTTTCACGACCTCTCAATAAACAGTGTTCAAGAGACAGCCTATCGGCAATAAGGCACAATTTTGTAAAATATGAGAAGCTATTTTTCAAAATTACTTTTTATTGCTCAAGGCTGAACGTCTCTTTCACAACCTCTTTTATCAATCTGCTACTTCTTCTTTCTTAGCGAAACTCCAAATCAGTCCGATAACAAAACCGATAACTGCTGGTACGATCCACCCCATCCCCAATTTGAAAAACGGCAAGTAGCTTTCCGCAACATGTAAAAGATTTTGAACAATAGGTGTTTGTTTGATAGTTTCTGGGCAAGCGTTCAACCCATCAAAAATCGAAGCAATCAATGTAAAATAAGTAGTCATTCGATAAACAGCCGTACGCTGCTTAAACAAAGGACCAACTAACACTAGTAAAATCAGTGTCATTGCTAATGGATAGATGAACATCAAAACAGGCAACGAAAATTGAATGATATTCGTCAAGCCTACGTTTGCCGCTAAACAAGGAAGGATACTAGCAAGTGCAACAAAGAATGCGTAATTTCTTTGCGGAAACAAATCTGTGAATGTTTCTGCAAAAGCTGTAATCAAACCAATACCGGTCTTCAAACAAGCTAATATAACGATAAATGCTAATAAGATACTGCCATAAGTACCTAAATAATGATCAGCAATCTGAGCCAGCGTGATCCCGCCATTTTCACTTAGAGCAAAGCTACCTAAGCTCATAGCACCTAAATAAGCGAGCAAAGTATAAATGATTCCCATCAATATAATGCTGATCGCACCAGATTTGATCGTGTCTTTAGCGATTTCAGCAGGTTTTGTTACACCCATGTTTTGGATTGTTGTGACAATGATGATCCCAAATGCTAAAGCAGCAAGCGCATCTAATGTGTTATATCCTTGAGTAAACCCTGTGAAAAAAGCATGCTCTTGATAATTTGGCTGAATAGGCGCTTGATTTACAGAACCTAGTGGATTCAAAAAAGCAAGGAGAAGCAAAGCACCTAATAAAACCAAAAATGCAGGATTCAGGAACTTTCCAACATAATCTAATATCTTTGTCGGTTTTCTTGAAAACCACCAAGCCAGCACAAAAAATACAATACTGAAAATTGCTAGATATAGCGTCTGTCTGCTAGGATCGATAAATGGTGCTAAACCAATCTCGAAAGATGTGGTTGCAAGGCGAGGTAAAGCAAAAAACGGTCCGATAACTAAGTAAAGCAAGATGGTAAAAACCATCGCATATGTTTGATTTATCCGTTTTGCTAATTCATATACACCTGAGCTTTTCGATACACCAATGGCAATCACCCCTAAGAAGGGAAGACCGATACCGGTAACCAAGAAACCTAGATTCGCCCAAAAGGTAGCAGCGCCTGCTTCTTGACCCAAATGAACGGGAAAGATAAGATTTCCAGCACCAAAAAATAGACCGAAAAGCATGGAGCCTATAAAAAGATAGTCTTTAAATGATAATTTTTTTGTCATACATAACTCCTTTACGGTTTTTTTAAAAGTAACAAAATTTCGAAAAATATGCAACAATTTTCAGAAAATTTCCTATATAAAACGATGGTTATTTAATAACGTAAGTGATAAAATAAAAGCGCTGAATCATCTGAGGAGGAATCATCGTGACAAAGACGAGATTAGAAGCATTTACTGATGGAGTGGTAGCCATTGTTTTGACAGTTCTTGTATTAGAGATCAAGATCCCTAATCCATCTAGCTTTCATTCTTTATGGGTCATCCGAAATACATTATTAGCTTATACCATCAGCTTTATATTTGTTGCGGTGATCTGGGTGAACCATCATCGTATATTTCAGATGGCAGAACGAATTAATTACCGAGTGGTCTGGTCGAATATCTTTTGGCTCTTCTGGCTGACTTTATGTCCTTCTGTTACTAGTTGGGTTGGGCGTAACCCTGAAGCTTTTTGGCCTGAGATGGCTTATGTCTTAGTATACACGATGTGGAGTTTTTCTTTTGGTATCTTGATGAGGCAAATCATGAAAGCAAATAAACCAGATTCCCATGTCGTGAGAGTTTTGTCAAAGGACCGTCGAAGTCTTATCTCCATGATGATTAACTTATGCTTGATTGCCGGTGTCTTTTTTGTACCGTTGATCGGGTTATTCGGACGTTTTTTTGTACCGTTGATCGGGTTATTCGGACGTTTTTTTGTATCTGGTATTTGGATTTTTTCCTATAAAAAAGCAGATGCCTATTATCAGCGGTTGTTTCCGGGGAAATAGAAAAGAGGCTGGGACAGAAGCTTTTAACTCCAAGAAATAAGCCGAAATTTCACAAAAATTTAAGAAGCAATTTTCGTAAATTCCTTCTTATTTCTCGAAGCTGACCACTTCTGTCACAACTACTTTCTTACTTCTTACGTTCATATTTCATATGATAGATCAGTAATAGAAGCAAGAACCACACAGGTGTTAGTAATAAAGCGATTCTCGTATCTTTTCCTAGGAACAAGACGACACACACAAAGGCCATGTAAAGAAATACCAGATAATTACTAAATGGGTACAACGGCATTTTAAATGAATGAGCTTTTTTGCCGAGGATACTTTTACGATATTTCATGTGCGTGTAGACAAGCATACTCCAGATAAACAAGAAACAAGTAGTGGCAATACTGCTTACTAGTGTGAATACTTCACTAGGCATCACATAATTCAAGATAACAGAAATGAAAATGACGATAGTAGAAAATGTCAAAGCATTCCCTGGCACATGATGTGTTGTTAACTTTTTGAATTTTTTAGGGGCACTGCCTTCTTGCGCTAAAGAACGAAGCATACGTCCTGTACTATATATTGCACTGTTGCAGGCAGAAGCTGCTGCACTTAATACGACTAAATTGATCAAGGAAGCAGCAATCGTGATCCCAATTTCCGAAAATACTTCTACAAATGGACTGTTATCTGGATTCAAGCTGTTCCATGGATAGATTGCCATAATGACAAAAAGAGATCCTAAGTAAAATAAGATGATCCTGATAGGAATATTATTGATAGCTTCCGGCAACACTTTTTCAGGATTTTCTGTTTCTCCAGCGACTAATCCAACTAATTCTATCCCAGCAAAAGCAAAGGTTACCATTTGGAAAGCTAAGATAAATCCTTTTGCACCAGTTGGAAAGAATCCGCCATGAGACCATAGATTCGTGATACTGGCTGTGCCAATATCTGTCGTATAGTGGGTGAGGATCATATAAGCTCCTACGAGGATAAAGGCAATGATCGCTACAACTTTGATCAATGCAAACCAAAACTCTAACTCACCAAACAATGAGACAGCCACCATATTCAAGCAAAGAAGAAGACCTAATGCAATCAGTTCAGGAAGCCACTGAGGAACACCAGGCGCCCAGTAGCGTACATACATTCCGATGGCTGTTAAATCGGCCATTGCAATCGATACCCAGCAGAACCAATACGTCCAGCCAGTGATGAAAGCCGCTTTTTTGCCAAGATATTCTGCAACAAAATCCAGAAAAGAATGGTTATTGGTGTTTGATAACAGAAGTTCGCCTAACGCACGCATAATGAAAAAACAGATGCATCCAGTAATAAGATAGGCGAGCAATATCGAAGGGCCAGCTAGCTGGATAGACTTTCCGGAACCTAAAAACAACCCCGTTCCAATCGCTCCGCCAATAGAAATCAGTTGGACATGTCTATTTTTCAGTCCACGCTGCAGTTCTTGCTCTTCATTCATTTTTAAATCATCCTAACTAAAAAAGTTTAATTACTTCCATATTAAGAGAGTTTTCTGAAAAACACAACTAAGATTCCAAAATTTTCAGAAATTTACCTTTTATGAGTAATTCATAAAAAAGAACTGCGGTAAACACCGCAGCTCTTTGTTCCAATCAGCTATTGATCTAAGCATTTAAAATACGTGAAAGGAATTCTTTTGTACGTTCTTCTTTCGGATGGACAAAGATATCTTCTGGTGTACCTTCTTCTGCAATCACACCTTTATCCATAAAAATGACACGGTCAGATACATCTTTTGCAAATTCCATCTCATGCGTCACGATAAGCATTGTCAAGCCAGTATGTGCTAAGTCTTTGATCGTATTAAGCACTTCGCCAACCATTTCAGGGTCTAACGCCGAAGTAGGTTCGTCGAATAGCAATACATCTGGATTCATTGATAATGCCCGAGCAATTGCGACACGCTGTTTCTGTCCACCAGATAATTGTGCTGGTTTGGCTTCGATATAACGATCCATACCAACTTTTTCCAGATTTTCGATTGCTACTTTTTTGGCAGTTTCTTTATCTCGTTTCAGGACAGTTGTTTGACCAGACATACAGTTTTCCAAGACGTTCATATTGTTGAACAGGTTGAAGGATTGGAAAACCATACCTAGATTCGTTCGATATTTAGGTAAATTATATTTAGGAGCTAATACATTTTCTCCATTATAAATGATCTCGCCGCCTGTTGGTTTTTCCAGTAAATTGATACAGCGCAAGAAAGTAGATTTACCAGAACCGGAAGAACCGATGATCGTCACAACTTCACCTTTATTGACTGTTACGCTGATATCTTTCAATACTTCATTTTCACCGAAGCTTTTTCTTAGATGATTGATTTCAATAATTTTTTCATTCATGATTCTTCCTCCTTATTCCTGCAAATTTGAATTGTCGATTTCTTCAAGCTTGGTATAAGCTGAAGGACCATCGATTTTCTTTTCTACCGCCCGCAGGATTCTGGTGATCGTAAAGGTCATGACTAAGTAGATGATCCCGACGATCGTAAATGTTTGGAAGAATTGGAAATTCGCACCGGAAGCAGAGTTTCCTTGGAAGAACAAATCAGCTACGCCGATTACACTTAAAACTGCTGTATCTTTGATATTGATAACAAACTCATTTCCTGTTGCTGGCAAGATATTCCGTAAAACTTGTGGAATAACAACTTTTCTCATCGTTTGGCCATGGGTCATACCAATGGCTTGCGCAGCTTCGAACTGCCCTTCATCTACTGCAAAAATCCCCCCACGAACGATCTCTGTCATGTAAGCTCCAGTATTGAGAGAGACAATAAACAAAGCGGCAATCGTTCGGTTCAATGAAATGCCAAAAGCGAGTGCCAGACCGTAGAAGATGACCATTGCTTGTACCATCATCGGTGTTCCGCGGAATACTTCGACATAGATAGAAAGAAGTGCATTTCCGATTTTTTGGAAGAAGCGAGTCAGTGCATTTCCTGATTCAGGTACCGAACGGAAGACACCAATCAGTAATCCAAGTGTAGTACCGACAACTGTCCCGATCAATGCGATGAACAAGGTAAGTCCAGCACCTCGTAAGAACATATTGCCGTATTGTTTCCAAATCGTAGTGAAATCAGAAATGATGCCAGGTTTTTCTTCACTATCAGTTGCAGCAGGCTGATCTTTGACTGCTTGGTCCATAATTTTGGTTCGTTCATCGTTAGAGATGCCAGAAAGAATCTGGTTTACTTTTTGGATATCCGGGTCGCCTTTACGCATACCAACAGAAATCTGAACATCTTCCGGGTTTGTCTGGAAGCCATCTGCACCGCTGAATTCAAGCATTTCCAAGTCTTTGTTCACACTAGTTGCCGTTACACCTTCCGGACGTTCGCTGACATAACCATCGATCATTCCAGAAGCTAAAGCTGTTCTCATTGCTGAGAAATTATCCATTGCTTGTTGTTTCTGCACATCTGGTATCTGATCGATCACAGTATAGTGGAATGTATTTAACTGAGCAGTGATCTTTGCTCCAGAAAGATCTGCTAAACTTTTTGCTTTTGCATATTTGCTATCTTTTTGAACTACTACTACTAATTGTGATTCGTAATAAGGATCGGTAAAATCAATTTCTTTTCGTCGTTCAGCAGTAGGGCTCATTCCGGCGATGATCGCGTCGATCTTGCCTGATTGAAGGGCAGGAGCCAGACCATCCCATTTCGTTTGGACGATGACTAATTTTTTCCCTAAACCATCTGCTACTTTTTTAGCGATTTGAACATCATAACCGCCGGCGTAACTATTTTGGCCTTGAATTGGCAAGGCATTATTCTCATCTGTTTGTTGAGACCAGTTGAAGGGTGCATACCCAGCCTCCATACCTACGCGAAACTCATCGCTCGGTGTTTTTTCATCTGCATTTGCCAGAGATCCCACACTGAATAGTGAGAAGACAAAAGCAAATAGTACGGCAACTGAAACCATATTTTTTTTCATTTTTTTCTCCCTTTCTGATTATATGATACACGAGCGGTCTAGATGAAATGCGGTAAAGCTTTATCTGAAAAAATAAAAAGCGACCGATTTATAGATATAAAAAGGCCGCTAAAATTCCATAAGGTGATAAACCTCTCACAAAACATAGCGCAACTTAGCATCACTGCTAAGACAGTCCGCAAGCTCTTAACTTGCGTCCCAACATACACTCCAAGCAAAAAAGTGCACATTTCGGCGATCCTCCCTATTCCTGCTTCTCCATGTTTGCTTCACTCCACAGGGTTAATGATTCTCGCGACCTCTACCTCATTGATTGAGGCATCTCGTATTCAGTTATTTATACAAAAAAAAGTTTACGATACTCGAGAGGCTTTGTCAATCTATAACTGCTGTTTTTTGAAAAAATACTGATAAATATAGAAATCTTTACTTTTACCGAAAAAACAATCAAAATGTGAATCATCTATCCATTGCAAACGATAGTATAATTATACACAAAAATGTATGTAATACAATAAAAAAAGAACTAGAACAGAAAATTTCCTGTGTCCAGTTCCATCTCGATCATTTAAGCTGCCGCTTTCTTTGGCTCACGTCCTAGGATCGCTTGCAAAAGAACAACGACGCCATAAATGGCTAATATTAGATAAATCAAACTTGAGTATTGGGTGATTCCCCAGCCCCATGTTCGATATACGGCTAATGTAATGGCTAAAACAATTGCGGCAATCACGTTGAATAAAGCAAAAGCCCAAAGATTTCCATTTTCTTTGCGTACAAGATAAAAAACAGAGAAATAAACGCTTAACGCTAACCAGGCGATACAAGCCAGAATAACGCCCCAATAAATAAAGAATGGTAACATATCGATTCACCTCACTTTTATACAGCAGTATTGTAACACGTTTTCATTCTTTTGTCAGTGAACATTGTGATAAATTGCTCAAATGCCCATAACACTTTTTTATTCCCATTTTTCTGACTTTTCAACAATAAATTTGTTCGAGTATGGGCTATAATGGAAAGTGAGGTGACAAAACATGAAACAATTAACAGTAGACGAAGCAGCAAAAGAGATATTAGCTTATCAGCAAATTACATTTTTGACCGGTGCAGGGGTATCCACACCTTCTGGAGTGCCAGACTATCGATCTTTGTCAGGAATCTACCACGGGATGGAGCAGCCGGAATACTTGCTGAGTCATCAAGCAATGGTGAATGAACCGGATAAATTCTATCAATTTGTCAAAAAGATTTATCATCCTGAAGCAAAACCCAATATCATCCATTTGGAAATAGCACATTTAGCGAAAGAAAAAAATGTTTGGGTTGTTTCCCAAAACATCGACGGTTTGCACGCAAAGGCTAAAAGCCCGCAACTCGTCAATTTTCATGGGAGTCTGTATCAATGTCATTGTCGAAAATGTCAACAAACGGTAGACTGGAAAGAATATCTTCACAGCGACAAACATCAAGCATGCGGAGGACAAATACGCCCAGACATCGTGTTATATGGTGAAGGGTTTCAAGATGGAGTCATGGAGCAGGCGGCTTATGCCGTCAGCCAAGCAGAGCTGATCGTCATTGTTGGAACGAGTTTTCAAGTTCATCCGTTTTGTGATCTGGTACAGTTTCGCCAGCCGTCAGCCAAAATCTTAGTAATCAATCAAACGCCTGTTTATTTAGCGGAGCCTTATACGTTTATTCAAGAAGACGGAGCGGTTGTTTTCAAAAAAATACAAGAATTAGGAGCAGATTATGACTGAATTCAAAACCGAAAAAGAAAAAATGATTGCAGGCGAGCTTTATTTTGCCAATGATCCTGAGCTGGTTGCCGACCGTATGTTTGCAAGAAGTCAAAGCCAAATCATCAACCAAGCAGAATCAGCGGAACTGCGATCCCAATTGTTGAAAGAGACTTTTGGCCGTACAGGGAAAAAAATCTATATGGAGCCAGTTATCAATTTTGATTACGGATATAATATATTTGTTGGGGAGAATTTTTATGCAAATTTCAATTGTACATTTTTAGATGTCAGCACGATTGAAATCGGTGATAACTGCATGTTCGCTCCGAATGTCCAGCTTTACACGGCGACGCATCCACTACATCCAGTGAAACGTAACAGCGGTCTGGAGTACGCAAAACCCATTAAAATCGGTAATAATGTTTGGTTAGGCGGAGGAGTTATCGTCACGCCGGGTGTCACTCTAGGGGACAACGTAGTAGTCGGCGCAGGTTCGGTTGTGACCAAATCTTTTCCCGACAATGTAGTGATTGCAGGAAATCCTGCTCGTATCATCAAGACAGTAGAGGAAGAACTAACAGAAGAGTCTCTTGAAACATTACGTCATAAGATCGATATGATCGATCGAGAGTTGGTTGCTTTATTAGAAAAAAGAATGGATACGGTAACTAAAATAGGACAAGTGAAAAAAGAAGAAAACCAAGCAGTTTATGATGCAAAAAGAGAGCAGCAAGTATTGGATAAAGTTGTTAGTCTGCTGAAAAATAAGGGATATAAGGAAACAATAACAGACACGTATGTTGATTTGATGAAACACTCGCGCGAATACCAAAACAAAATGAAGGAGGAATAAGTGTGATCGAAGGAGAGACACGGCGAAAACAAATCATGCAAACCTTGGCAAATACAGAAAAACCAGTGAGTGCTAGCAAGTTTGCGAAAACTTTTGGAGTCAGCCGTCAGATCATTGTAGGCGATATTGCTTTACTACGAGCTACAGGTAAAAGTATCGTGGCAACAGCAAGAGGTTATATCCTCGAAACAGAAGAAACCAATACTGGGCACATCAGTAAAATCGCTGTCCAACATGGAAAAGATCAAACAGAAGAAGAACTGAGACTAATCGTTGAAAATGGTGGTGAAATCATTGATGTAATTGTGGAACATCCCCTTTACGGTGAGTTAGCAGGAACTTTGCACATCAAAACGCCACAAGATATCGATTCCTTTATGAGACGTTATCAAAAAAGTAATGCTACTTTGTTATCCGAATTAACAGGCGGCATCCATCTGCATACGATCCGCTACCCAGAAAAGCATATGCTGAAAATCATCAAACAAAAACTAGCTGAAGCAGGAATCCTCTACGAAGGATAACATCGTAGCTGCTACTTTTTATCCTAGAAACTATTCTATCATCTCTGAGATAAACACCCATATGGAAGAAATAAGAAAAAATAAGAAAAGATGCGTATCCAATACACAGAATTTTTTGGAATTGCGATTTCTAGATGTCTATCTAAATTTCGATTAGTGGAGAAACATAAAAAAGGGAAGTGCAGCTTTTGAGCACTCCCCTTTTTTATAAAGCTTTCTTGTAGCATAGTATCGAAGGAACCTGCCAATTCTCTACTCGATTACCAATACGCCTTCTTTTAGTGCAAATGGATTTTGATCGTTGATGTGGTCATAGAACATCACACCGTTGATATGGTCGATTTCATGTTGAACGACGATTGATTCATAATTCTTCAAACGAATCTTGTGTTTTTCACCATTCATATCATAATAAGACACAGTGATTTTGGCATGGCGAACAACATATCCTGGTACTTCTCGATCAACAGATAAACAGCCTTCACCTTCCCCTAAACAAGCATCTTGAACAGAATGGCTCAAAATTTTAGGATTATACATAACAGTACTTAGAGAAGGTCCATCTGCCTCTGGGTCAGGACTTGGTACGTGAACAGCAATGATTCTTTTAGAAATATCTAATTGAGGAGCAGCTAAGCCAACACCGCCTCGTAAGTGTAGTTCTTCAGCTTTGATTGGATCTTGGCTGTTTTTTAAGAACTCAAGCATCTCTTTTCCTAAAGAGATATCTTCTTCGCTTAATGGAAGAGAAACTTCTTTTGCAACTTCGCGTAAGGTCGGATTTCCTTCACGAATGATATCATCCATTGTAATCATGGAATATGTACCCCTTTCTTAAAAGACTGTGTTTCAAGTCTATTTTCGCATTATAGTTTACCACAAAAATGGAAAAGTAGTAGTAAGATTGTTTGAAAACTACCTTTTCTTAATGATTAACTACTTGATTTTCAACCCGGTTTCAGGTAAAGTATAGCTGTGTGCTCTAGGCACATGACCTGCCACTTGGTTAAGCGAATCACCAACGTTTTACTCAGTCGCAGGGGAATAATCGAAAGAGGTGAAAGAAATGGCAATTTCAAAAGAACGCAAGAATGAAATCATCAACGAATACGCTCGCCATGAAGGGGATACTGGTTCTCCAGAAGTACAAATCGCTGTATTAACTGAAGAAATCAACCACTTGAATGAACATGCACGCGTGCACAAAAAAGACCATCATTCATACCGCGGCCTAATGAAAAAAGTTGGTCACCGCCGTAACTTGTTAGCTTACTTACGTAAAACTGACGTTCAACGTTACCGCGAATTGATCAAACGTTTAGGCTTGCGTCGTTAATTTTAGTCAAAAAGAGTGGGATTCACATGAATCTCACTTTTTTTACTCGTATATCAATTAAGTAAAATTCCGTGATCAAGCTAGATGGACTCCTACTAACCAAATGAAAGCTGCTCAAAAGACGGCTTTCGGCAGTTTTCATTTGTTTAGTAGCGTCTTGCTTTCACGAGAAGGAAAAGGAGAAGTTATGTCAGAAAAACAAGTATTCAAAACGACATGGGGCGGCCGTCCCTTACAAATCGAAGTCGGTCAGCTAGCAAAACAAGCAAACGGAGCCGTTTTAGTCCGTTATGGAGATACAGTAGTCTTAAGTGCAGCTGTGGCCTCTAAAGAAGCAAAAGATACAGACTTTTTCCCATTAACGATCAATTATGAAGAAAAAATGTATGCAGCAGGGAAAATCCCTGGAGGTTTCATCAAACGAGAAGGCCGTCCAAGTACGGAAGCAACATTGACTGCCCGTTTGATCGACCGTCCAATTCGCCCGATGTTTGCAGAAGGCTTCCGTAATGAAGTCCAAGTAACGAACATCGTGATGAGTGTAGAAACAGACTGCTCGCCAGCTATGGCAGCAATGCTAGGTTCTTCTTTAGCACTATCAATCTCAGATATCCCATTTGACGGCCCAATTGCAGGCGTAGAAGTTGGTCGTGTAAATGGCGAGTACGTCTTGAATCCAACAGTAGAACAAGCAGAACAAACAGATATCGAATTGACTGTTGCCGGAACGAAACAAGCCATCAATATGGTTGAAAGCGGCGCGAAAGAAGTTTCAGAAGAAGACATGCTTGGTGCATTGCTGTTTGGTTTTGACGCTATCAAAGAGTTAGTTGCTTTCCAAGAAGAAATCGTTCAAGCAGTAGGGAAAGAAAAAATGGAAGTGACTTTACTGCAAGTTGATGAAGTATTGAAAAAAGAAATCTTTGATGCTTCTTACGCTACAATGAAAGCAGCAGTAATGACTGAAGAAAAACTTGCTCGCGAAGATAATATCGAGCAGGTGAAGATCGATATCCGCGAAGCTTATGCTGAGAAATTTGCAGGTCATGAAGATGAAGATCACTTGGTGAAAGAAGTTAAACAAATCACAGAAGATCTTGAAAAAGATGTCGTACGTGAATTGATCACCATCGATAAGATCCGTCCTGACGGGCGTAAATTGGATGAAATCCGTCCATTGTCATCAGAGGTCAGCTTATTGCCACGTGTACATGGATCAGGTTTGTTCACACGAGGACAAACACAAGCTTTATCAGCTTGTACACTCGCACCTCTAGGAGAGCACCAAATCATTGATGGTTTAGGGGTGGAAGTCAGCAAACGATTCATCCACCACTACAATTTCCCTCAATTTTCTGTTGGTTCTACAGGACGTGCAGGCTCTCCAGGGCGTCGGGAAATCGGACATGGCGCATTAGGTGAACGTGCGTTAGCACAAGTAATCCCTTCAGAAGAAGAATTTCCTTATACGATCCGTTTAGTAGCAGAAGTATTGGAATCAAATGGTTCTTCTTCCCAAGCAAGTATCTGTGCTGGCACATTAGCATTGATGGATGCAGGTGTACCAATCAAAGCACCAGTCGCCGGTATTGCGATGGGACTTGTTTCTGATGGTGAAAACTATACGATCCTAACTGATATCCAAGGGCTGGAAGATCATCTTGGCGATATGGACTTTAAAGTTGCCGGTACAAAAGATGGTATCACTGCTTTACAGATGGATATCAAGATTCAAGGAATCACAGAACAAATCCTAACTGAAGCATTAACTCAAGCAAAACAAGCACGTATGGAAATCTTAGAAGAATTGACTTCAACGATTGCTGCTCCACGTGAAGAATTAAGCCAATATGCACCAAAAATCGAAATGATCCAGATCGAACCTGCTAAAATCAAAGATGTTATCGGTAAAGGCGGCGATACGATCAACGGAATCATCGATGAAACTGGTGTGAAAATCGATATCGATCAAGATGGAAAAGTAAGTATTGCTTCAGCTGATGCAGAAATGATCAAAAAAGCTATCAAGATCATCGAAGATTTGACCAAAGAAGTCAAAGTTGGTGAAGTTTATCTAGGGAAAGTTGTCCGTATCGAAAAATTCGGTGCATTCGTCAACTTGATCAAAGGAAAAGATGGACTTGTCCATATTTCCCAATTAGCAAACGATCGTGTCAATAAAGTCGAAGATGTTGTTAAACTAGGTGATGAGATCCTTGTGAAAGTAACTGAAATCGATAAACAAGGACGCGTAAATCTGTCAAGAAAAGCAATGTTGAACGAAGATGGTTCAACGAAAAATGAAGAAAAATAATTTAATTCATAGGAATAATGTACTTGTGATCGTGAAGGTGACAGGGGGACAATAATTATTCGAAAAAAGGGGACTGTGACAAAAGCCGTGTCACAGTCCTTTTTTTGCGAATAAACGGTGTTCAAAAGCTTGCATCTGCGGTAATAAGTCCAGCCAAGTTAAAAACATTAGGAGCTGTTTTTACTTGGCTGTTCTTATTACTTGATGCAGAACAGCTTTTTTACAACCTCTCCAATAAACGATGTTCAATCAGCTGTCCCTCGATATTAGCTCAAAAAACGGCAAAATGTGAGGAACTATTTTTCCGTTTGTTTCTCTAATACTCAGGTCAAACCGCTGATTTCACAACCTCTGATTCACGGTGTTCCAGAAGCAGCTTCTACGGAAATAAGCTGAACACTTTTGTTACAACTTCTTTTTTTCTGGAGTTTCTTGGCGCATATTTTTGGAGTCCTTCTGAATAAAGCGTAAAATAAAAGTGAGAAATATGGATAAAGGAGGGAAAGGAGATGCTGAATTTTTTATGGTCGTTATTTATCGGCGGTATATTAGGTTTGATAGCTGGCGCAATTTTAGGAAAGGAAGTCCCGGGAGGCGTATCTGGAAATATCATTATCGGTTTTTTAGGTAGTTGGCTCGGCGAATTTTTACTAGGACCACTGGGACCGGAACTCGGCGGTTTTTATTTGATACCAGCATTATTGGGTGCAATTTTTTGCCTTGCTCTTTATTCATTTGTGGCAAGACGTATCAGAGAACGTCCAAAGAAAGAATAATTTTATTCAAATAAGTTGACACTTCAGTGTGTTACTTGGATAATTAGAAGCAATTTAGGAAAGCGGGTGTCATGGATAAGAATATCATCTATCATTCAAGCTTACCTAAAGGATATCCATATAACAAGAAATGAGGGAAAAACGTGGCAACAACGCACAATACCAAAAAGATATCAATGGCTGGCCTGCTTGTAGCGATGGGAGTCGTCTACGGAGACATCGGGACAAGTCCGCTTTACGTTATGAAATCGATTGTTGAAGATAATGGCGGATTGTCAGGAATCAATCCTGATTTTGTTATCGGATCAGTCTCATTGATTTTTTGGACATTGACTCTACTGACAACAATCAAATATGTCGTGATTGCATTGAATGCAGATAACCATGGTGAAGGTGGAATTTTCTCACTCTACACACTTGTCCGAAAAGGTGGGAAATATTTGATCATTCCTGCAATGATCGGAGGAGCTGCCTTACTAGCAGATGGGGTATTGACCCCTGCTGTGACGGTAACGACTGCGATTGAAGGCTTGCGAGGAATTCCGCAGTTTTTTGACCGGTTCGGTAATAACCAGAACGTGATCGTCATTATCACTTTAGTTATTATTTTTGTTTTATTCATGGTCCAACGCTTTGGTACAGATATTGTCGGAAAAGCATTCGGACCAATCATGTTCGCTTGGTTTACTTTTTTAGGCGTAATGGGATTAATGAACTTCAGTCAAGACTGGACAGTTATCCGTGCACTGAATCCTTATTATGCTATCCAGCTGCTTTTTAGTGCAGATAACAAATTAGGCTTGTTCATTCTTGGAAATATTTTCCTGGCTACGACAGGTGCAGAGGCGCTTTATTCCGATCTTGGACATGTCGGCAAACGAAATATTCGTCTGAGCTGGCCTTACGTCAAAATTTGTTTGGTTATCAATTATTTTGGGCAGGCTGCGTGGTTGTTGAATGTTTATCAAAACCCTGAAGCACAGCAAATCAAGAACCTGAATCCATTCTTCCAAATGATGCCTCAAAGTTGGATCGTGATCGGCGTTGCTTTTGCAACAGTCGCTGCAGTCATTGCTTCGCAAGCATTGATTACAGGTTCGTTTACGCTAGTTTCAGAAGCAATCAAATTGAAACTGCTGCCTCGGTTAAAGATCATGTATCCTGGGAACAGTATCGGGCAAATGTATATCCCAGCAGTCAATCTGATTTTATGGATCGCCTGTTCTCTAGTGGTTGTCACATTCCGAACGTCTCATCATATGGAAGCTGCTTACGGTCTATCGATCACTGTGACGATGTTGATGACAACAGCACTGCTTTACTTTTATCTTATCCAAAATGGGCATTCTCGTTGGCTTGCATATTTAGTTACCTTTTTCTTCGGTGCGATAGAAGTCGTTTTCTTTATCTCAAGTGTTGTCAAATTCTTCCGAGGCGGTTTTGTAGCCGTTCTGATTGGTTTGATCATCTTAGTCGTGATGTTTATTTGGGAACAAGGGAACATTATTCGCGAATCGTCAACCGAGGATGTGTCTTTGAGAGATTATATCCCGCAGCTTAGAGAATTACGTGATGATACTTCTTTACCAATCTATCAGACAAATGTGGTCTTCTTGGTTCCTGATATGGCTGAAGATAAAGTTGGCCGACAGTTCATCTATTCGATTTTAGATAAACGGCCTAAAAGAGCACGAGTCTATTGGTTTGTTCATGTGGAAGTGACGGATGAGCCATATACGAAAGAATATCAAGTAGACATGATGGACACTGATTTTATTGTCCAAGTGAATCTGTTCTTAGGTTTCAGGGTTCAACAGGAAATCAACGTATATGTTCGCCAAGTCATCCATGATTTGATGAAACAAGGCCGTTTGCCAAAACAGCCACAAAGATACTCTCTGACACCAGGGCGAGAAGTTGGCGATTTCCAATTTGTCCTGATTGATGAAGTAGTTTCCAATGTGACAACTCTAGGAAAATGGCAACGTCAAATCATGCAGGCAAAACTGGCAATCAAAAAAATCGCTACCTCGCCAGAAACATGGTTTGGGCTAGAGTACAGCGAAGTAAAACATGAAACTGTTCCGCTTATCATTGGAAATACTCGGAAAACATGGTTGAAAGAGCGGTTGTGAAAGTAGCGCTTTGACCTGAACTAATGTCGAATGTCAGCTACTTGAACACCGTTTATCAGAGGTCATGAAAAAGCTGTACTGCAACAAGCAGTAAGAACGAGCAGATAAAAACAGCTTCTCATGTTTTTCATCTGTTTGGGCTTAATGCCGCAGATGCAAGCTTTTGAATACCGTTTTTATCAGAGGTCATGAAAAAGCTGTTTAGCAACAAGTAACGCAATGATTTTGAAGTGATAAGGAGATGTGGCTGAAAAATGCCGCATCTCCTTTTTTATTCCTAAATATGAATACGCATTATTTTCAATCTTTTTGTAGAAAAAGGGTACAATAGAAAAAGAGAAAGGCGGGAGAATATGGTTATCAATTTTATTATTTTATTTTTGATGATTGCAATTACTTCATTTTTTGTAGCAAGTGAATTTGCTTTAGTGAAAATCAGACGATCAAGATTGGAACAACTAGAAAAGGAAAATGTAAAGAACGCCAAGCTAGCTCTTCATGTTACACACCATTTAGATAACTATTTATCAGCTAGTCAATTAGGAATTACGCTAACCGGTTTGATCATCGGGTGGGTCGGTGAAGGATCTGTCGCGGCTTTACTAGAACCAGTGATCGGTAAACTACCTTTTAGTTCGGCTATTAGCAGTACAATCTCTGTGGCGCTGGGATTTATTTTAGTTACGTATATCGATGTGGTTATTGGCGAACTGCTTCCTAAGAGCTATAGTATCGTCAATACGGAGAAGGTCGTCTTGTTCGTAGTTAAACCACTTCATTATTTTTATAAAGTAATGTTTCCTTTTATTTGGATATTGAATCATTCAGCTGCAGGGCTAGGGAAGCTATTAGGTGTGCGTCTCGTATCTGAAGGAGAAGAGACATTGTCTCAAGAAGAGCTGACATTAGTCGCATTGAATTCTTATGAAAAAGGAGAGTTGACCAAAGAAGAATATCATTATTTGGAAAACGTGTTTGAATTTGATGATACCTTGGCAAAAGATATACAAGTAGACCGTACGTCCATGCAAGTATTCGAAGCTTCAGAAACCGTCAAAGAAGCGATAAAAGCTTCGATTGAACAAGGACATACTCGCTATCCGGTTATCTTAGAATCAAAAGACAATGTTTTAGGTTATGTCACCTTGCCAGATTTGATCAAGCAATCTTATAAAGATGACCAGCTGACAGTAGAACAGTTGATTGAAGAGCCGATCGTAACAACTGAAACGATCCCTATAAAAAAATTATTGACGATCATGCGAAAAAAGGGAAAGCATATTGCTATCTTAAAAGATGAATACGGAGGAACAAGCGGTTTAGTGACAATTGAAGATATTTTGGAAGAAATTGTCGGGGAAATCCGAGATGAGACAGATTTGGACGAAGCATTGATAGCGGAACAGTCAGATGGCTCTTATATCATCTCCGGCAAACTAACATTAGATGATTTCCAGCGTTATTTTCATGTAGAGATTCCAGAGTTTGAAGAAACGAATTTTACTACACTTGCGGGCTTTGCTTCTAGCCGATATAAAGAAATAAAAGCAGGAACAATCATTGAGATTGCATCTTTCCGTTTCACGGTATTAGAATACCAGCATGCACATATCGATTATTTCAAAGTAGAGTCCACGGAAAGAAAAACAGAATAAAAGAAAAAGGCTGTGACATTTTTTGTCACAGCCTTTTTGTTATCTAAAAAACCTGTTTTCGGTAAACGAAGAAGATATTTTCAATAAAAGTTTTCATTTTTAGCCGCAACGATTTCTTTTAATCAAGGCTATCTTGCTTCTGCATGTTCTAATGTGAAATGTTCCTCTTCACCCATGTGTTTCAATTGTTTCATCGAACGCATATAAGAGTAAAGCAACACGGCAACAGAACCGATCCAAGCTAAAGGAGAAGCTGCTGCTGCTCCTGGGTATCCCCACATTCCTGTAAGAACGATAGCTGCAAAAGAACGCATAAGCAATTCCATCATACCGGCGATCGTAGGGATCTTGCTTTGTCCAAGCCCTTGAAGTGTGTAGCGTAAAATGAACAGGACTGCTAAGATCCAGTAAAGAGACCCATTGATATTGAAGTAGGTTTGTGCTAATTCAAATACACGTGTTTCTGATGGGCTAACAAACAATTGAACAAAGAAATGACCGAAGAAAATGACGATAGCACCTGCTAAGAGACTAAATCCGACACTCATCAATAAAGTTTGACGTACCCCTTGCAAGATTCGGCCATATTCTTTCGCACCATAGTTTTGTGCAGTGAAAGTTGCCATTGCAATACCAAATGACATCATCGGCTGATTTGCAAATTGGTCGATACGACCAGCAGCGGCTTGAGCAGCTACGACATCTGTCCCTAGACTATTTAGTGCTGCTTGTAACACGATAGCACCAACAGCGATGATCGAAGATTGAAACGCCATTGGCAAAGCAGCGTTTAGGTGTACAGCAAACTCTTCTTTTTCAAATTTGAAATCTTTTTTGCGTAACTGTAACAAAGGCATTTTTTTCTTGATATACACTAGACACAGTACGCTGGAAGAAACTTGTGCGATTACTGTAGCAATAGCTGCACCTTCTACACCCATGCCAAAATAGATAATAAAGATCAAATCAAGTACGACGTTGATGATGACCGCAATGATCAGAAAGAATAGTGGTGTGCGGCTGTCACCAAGTGCGCGAATGACATTAGAAAGCAAATTGAAACTGACTGATGCAAAGATCCCTAATAAAATAATTGAAATAAATGTTTGTGCTTGATCAAGTATTTCAGGAGGAGTTTGCATCAATTGAAGCATCGGACGAATAAACAGGAGACTTAGGACAGTTAAAATCACAGTGACGACAAGACTAATGACAACACTAGCAGCAAAACTTTTCTTCAGACCCCGATAATCTTTTGCACCGTAACGTTGTGCGGTAATAATGGCTAAACCAGCTGTTAAACCTTGGGCAAAGCCAATGATCAAAAATGTCAGGCTTCCAGTTGCACCAACCGCTGCCAGCGCATTTTTACCTAGCGTCTGACCCACGATGATCATATCGATCATATTGTAGAACTGCTGAAAAACATTTCCGATCAGTAAAGGAACAGTGAACATCAAAATCAGTTTAGCGGGGCTTCCTTTTGTTAAATCGCGCATCTTTTAAACTCCTTATATCTTTAAAATTTAGTTAGTAGTATATAGCGTTTATCCTGAGAATACCAATTAGAAATCAATGATAATTTATGAAACTCCATAAAAAGAAGCCAAGAATTGAGTCAAAGAATCAACAACTTGGCCTGGTCTGTAAAATAAGGGACATCCACGTTTATCTATCACCTTAATATTGTCTAATCTCACTTGGTAAAAGGATCGTTTCTCTCGTACCGTCATCATAGGCGTATACTTGAGCAGGAAATTGGTTCGAATAGGCAAACGGCAAATCAATATCCATTTCCACATTGCTTCCTGCTTGAGAAAAATGCATCGTCACTTTTCCACGATTTTCGATCAAATCAAAGGTTAATATATTTTCTAATGGAATGACTCCCTTAAGATCTAGGTCAATAATAAACCATATACTGTCAATCAATTCATCTGGCAAACTTGATACTACACCAACTGAAGCGTAACGGTTGCGGCTGCTATCAAAACTTTCAAACATCTGTTTAACCTCCTTCGAATCAACGAATGTTTTATTTTTATAATTAATCCTAGGATAAACTAGAAATACTTACTTCAACGAGGGTTCATTCTAATAAAGAATCAGGAAAAATGCAACAATAATTGAATACTTTTTTTCAAAGTATAAATTTTTATAAAGGTACGATAAAAGTATGCGAGGAAAAGCTTGGTAAATTAGGATTTTTCGTTTGCAAAGCTATTTGTAAAAGTGGAAGCCTCATATGAAAATAAACGATTAGAAAGAAAAAAAGGCGTGTTAAAAGCTGCTGACCCGCCGCTTCTAACACCACCTGATTGTTTCAGTATTATTCTTCTGTTGAACCGATCACTTCTGGTTCGCCACCTTCACCTGTGCTTTCTTCTTCTTCACTTTGAGCGACTACAGCAGCGATTTGCTCTTCACTGTCGGTCACGAATTTGTAATCGTCGTTTTTTGGAAGATCGGCTACTGTAATAGAATCACCTAATTCCAAGTTTGTCACGTCAACTTCAATTCGTTCAGGCAATTTGTCTGGTGTAGCAGATACGACTACTGTATACAAGTTTTGAGCTAACACTCCACCAGATTTAGCACCCACTGATTCGCCAACAAGAACGACTTCTGTTTCGACTTCTGTTTCTTCCGACATGTTTACAGATAGAAATTCTGCATGTTCGAAATGATTGGTAAAAGTGTTCGTTTGGATCTTGTGAACCAATGTATTGACTTTTTGTCCATCGATGTCCATCGTGATGACTGTGTTCGCTCCATGCTCACGCAACAATTTGCTTAGTGTCAAACCATCGAATGAGATAGGGGTACTTTCTACTTTATACCCATAAACAACAGCTGGAACTTTCCCTTCGTGACGAAGTTTGTTTCTTAATGAACGGGGACGTACTTCTCTTTTACTTACTTCTAATGATACTGACATAACCAAAATTCCTCCTTAAAATGTGACTGTCTGCTTTGGTAACGGACAGATTTTATTTAAGTGAATTCTAAAGGCTAATCTCGTGCACATCATCGAAGGCAGGGCGCTTAAAAAAGCGCAAAAGGAGAGATGCGCGCATCTCCCCTTAGAAAGTCAGGATTCAACTTTTCTCCACCAGGTCATTACGCTGTGTATGAGAAATCCAATTCACTTTACTATTTAACCGTAACGTGAACTGTTAATTAAGTCAAGGAATAACTATGATGATGTATTTGCAAGCAAGAATATTCAAGGTATAATTAATTAGTAGTAATAAGAAAGGAAACAGCATGCGTTTAGATAAATTAATAGAAGAAAAATTAGAAACGACACGCAAGGAAATGAAGCGGCTGTTTGCTTTGAAGCAAGTGATGATAGATGGCACAGTCGAATTACGACAAAATCGAAATGTAGATAGTTTACTGCATCAAATCGAAGTAGCAGGTGAACACTTAGAAACAAATGAGTCCTATTATCTTCTCAATAAACCTGAAAAAGCTGTTACAGCTGTATCAGATCCAGAAAAGACGACAGTAATCGATCTGATTGCAAGTGCCGATCGTTTCCAACCATTATATCCAGTGGGAAGACTAGATAGAGATACAACAGGACTATTGCTGATCACTTCGAATGGACAATTGGGATATGAAATGCTACTTCCAGAAAAAAAGGTTTCAAAGACTTATCAAGTAGTTGTGAACGAAAGGGTGACATCAGCAGACGTAACAGCATTTGAAAATGGAATCGTATTCGCTGATGGGTATCAATGTAAGCCGGCTGATTTAAAAATACTCAAAGCAGACAAGCACCAAAGTACGGTTTTATTGACGATCCAAGAAGGAAAATTCCATCAAGTCAAAAAGATGTTCTTAGCCCAAGGAAAGAAAGTGATCGCATTGAAGCGGTTAAGCATGGGACCATTGGAATTAGATGAACAGCTAGGAGTAGGCGAGTATCGATCGTTGACATTAGCAGAGATGAAAAAGTTAAGTATTTATTTTAAATAGGAGGTCAAAAAGATGAAATATAAAACTTTATTGTTCGATGTAGATGATACATTGTTAGATTTTCAATTAACTGAAGCCAATGCTTTAAGTGCTTTGTTTGCAGAACAAGGAATCACATTGACACCAGAAATCGAAACCAGCTATAAGGCTTTGAATCATCATTTATGGCAGGAGTTTGAAAAAGGCAGACTATCACGAGAAGAAATAATAGGCAGTCGTTTTGGGTTACTTTTCCAGCAATTTGGGAAAACAGTAGATAGTGATCAAATGGAAAAACGCTACCGCCACTACTTGAACCAAGGTCATGATCTTGTTCCAGGAAGTCTAGAAATCCTGAAAAAGGTCCATCCGCATGCTGAACTTTATATTGTGACGAACGGTGTGTCGCACACGCAACATCGGCGATTAACAGATGCAGGAATGCTTGATTACTTCAAGGATATCTTTGTCTCAGAAGCTGTCGGAGCGCAAAAGCCGATGAAAGAATTTTTTGATCATGTCTTTTCCCACATTCCTAATTTTGATAAAAAGCAAACTGTGATCATTGGTGATTCTTTGACTTCTGATATCAAAGGAGGAAATATGGCAGGGATCGATACGATTTGGTTCAATAGAAATAAATTACCAGAAATCGAAGAAATCCAGCCTACTTATCGAATCGATTCATTAGAGGAACTTTATTCATTATTGGAAATTGAAAAGGATTAATTTTCAGAAAAATATAGCATTTTCGTGTTTTTTCGCTATAATAGATTAGAATGAAAAAACGGATACGAAAGAGGTTTTAGTCAATGACAAAAAGCAAGCCAATTATCATTGGTGTGACGGGTGGATCCGGAAGCGGAAAGACAAGTGTCAGCCGTGCGATTTTCAACAACTTCCCGGACCATTCCATCATGATGCTTGAACAAGATTCTTATTACAAGGATCAGAGCCATTTGAGTTTTGAAGAACGATTGAACACAAATTACGATCACCCATTTGCCTTTGATAATGATCTGCTGATTCAGCATGTAGGCGACTTACTGAACTATAAAGCCATTGAAAAACCCGTGTATGACTATGTAGCGCATACAAGAAGTCAGGCAACGATCATTCAGGAACCAAAAGAAGTGATCATTCTAGAAGGAATCCTGATTTTAGAAGACGAACGTCTGCGTGACTTGATGGATATCAAAGTATACGTAGATACAGATGATGACATTCGTATCATTCGTCGTATCAAACGGGATATGGAAGAACGGGGACGCACATTGGACTCCGTGATCGAACAATATTTGACAGTTGTTAAACCGATGTATCATCAATTTATCGAACCAACGAAGCGCTATGCGGATATCATTGTTCCAGAAGGCGGAGAAAACCACGTTGCTATTGATTTGATTACAACAAAAGTAGCTAGTTTCTTAAACCATAAATAGTGCGCAGCGAAACAGTTGAACGGACTGCGACCGTTTGAAAAGCAAGGATTCTGCTTTTTGAACAGTCACCAGCCAACTGTTTTTTTATTTATAACAAGAGGTTGTGAAAACAGCATCTTGACCTAAGTATTAAAAAGAAGAAATGGAAAATAGCTGTTTATATTTTACCGTTTTTTGAGCTAATACCGAAGGTCAGCTGATTGAGCACCGTGAAGTAGAGGTTGTAAAAAAGCTGTCTTTGCATCAAGCGATAAGAGCATCCAAATAAAACAGCTCCTCACGTTTTTCGTTGGGTTGGGCTTATTATCGTAGATGCAAGCTTTTGAACACCGTTTAACGAGAGGTTGCAACAGAAGTGGTCAGATCCAATAAATAAGAAGAAACTTACGAAAATTATTTCTCGAATTTGTGTGAGATTTCGTCTTATTTTTTTGAAGAAGCTCTTTTGTCGCACCCCCTAAGGAGGCAGTTTTAATAAATGAAAAAAGATGTGGGGAATATAGATGTCTAAAAAAGGATCAGTTTTACAAAAATGTCTTCAGATCATGCCCATTATTGGTCTGTTGTTTTTCTTTGTGTTGATTCTTTATGCTTATCATCATGGGATTTTTCGATCGAGCACGTCTTTGCAAGCGTTTATCCAGCAATTTGGCAAGTATGCAGTGATGATATTTGTTCTGCTGCAAGTGATCCAAGTGATCATTCCTATTTTGCCGGGAGGGATCTCCTCAGTAGCGGGCATGCTGATGTTTGGCAATGGATTTGGGCTTTTATATAGTTGTATTGGCCTAGTGATTGGGGAAGCAATCGGATTTTTACTTGTCCGTTACTATGGCGTAGCCTTTGTCCAGCTTATTTTATCGCCAAAAAAGTATAAGAAATTTGATGAATTGCTGACAAGAAAAACGAAAGATATCAAAAAAGTACTAGTCGTTACCTTGCTGCTTCCCTTTGCGCCAGACGACTTGATCTGTCTAGTAGCTGGTTTGACGAAATTATCTTTTAGGGAATTTATGCAGATTGTGATTTTCTTGAAACCATGGTCGGTAGGTGTGTATAGCATGATCATGCTCTTTTTATTCCATCAAGCGCAAGGTCATTTATAATGTAAAAAAGGACGTGGGTGTATGGAAAAAATAAAAGTAACAGAAAATGAATTGGATGAGCTGATGGCAGTCATACAAGAAGTATGGCCGGAAGCTTTTGTGCCGATCATTGGTCAAAAACAAGTGGATTACATGCTGAAAACTTATCAGTCAAAAAAACAGATTCAAAAAGAACTGACAGAAGGTGTGTCCTACTTTTTATTAAAAAGCGAAGAAAAGACGGTCGGTTACACTGCTTATGAAGAGATAAATGGAAAAATTTATTTAAGTAAATTATATTTGCTAAATAAAGTACGTGGTCAAGGATTGACTTCTTCAGTTTTTCGCTGGTATGAAGAACTTGCTGCGCAAACAAAGGAAAGAGAGATCTTTTTGCGAGTGAACCAGGGAAATCATCAAGCAATCGAGGTTTATAAGCATGAAGGATTTGAGATTACAGAAGAACTTGTTTCAGATATCGGTCAAGGATTTCAAATGGTCGATTATAAAATGAAAAAAGCTCTCGCATAAACATAGGAACTGTGTTAAAGTAAATTTATGCGACGGGTCGAGAAGGACTCTGGTTTACAGAGCTCCTAATTGATTTTGGAGGCACAGGATAATTGATTTCTATCTTTATCACCTGCCGGATGCAGGGGTGTCGGGCAAGACTTTTGTGGAGAAGGGCTTGTCTGCTTGAGTAATCAAGTACCGTAAAAATGCAGAAAGAAGCTTATGCTTCTTTCTGCATTTTTTTTTACAAGAATATATTCTGTAAAATTGGTTTATTTCCCCTTTAATGCTAAAATCGAAGAGCAGATTAGTTATAAGACTGTTTAAGGGAGCCATTGTCATGTTCGAAAAACTCAAACGATTTGGGCGTAATTTTACACAAACAACGCCCTTTATCTTAAGTAACACGGTTATTTTTATTCCTTATCTTTTATTTTTGGGACTAACAGACTCGCATAACTGGCTGACGATTTTGCCATTTACGCTGTTTTATGCCTTTCGGATGACTGGACTATTTTTAGTCAACAGTCTACGATTTGGTCTAGATAGTTACACGTTGCTGATGATCGCTCTGCTGATTGGTGGTGCTGGTTCATTGCTTGGAATATTAGGCGTATTTTATTTTCCTTTATTTTATTTTTCAAGTGTTTTGCTAGGGCTGAGTGCAGCATGGCTTGTACCTGCTAATACCACGGTCAATTTTCACGAAAAGACGCAAGGTTTTATCAATATGGATGGGAAAAAGTACTTATTTGCAGCTATCTGGCTATTTCTCCTGTATCAAGCGATTGAGTTGCCTGCACCGACTCAGATTGCAGCAAGCTTTACTATTTATACACTTTTTTACGTCATGGCCTACCATACGGTTAGTCATTATCCGCGTTACGAACTGGATTTCAAAGACATCAAAAGAAATCTGGTAGCTACGCGAGAGCTTGTTTTATTTTTGATATTCTTTGGCTTATTGTTTCTTTTGAGAAATGCCCGATTGTTATTCGATGAAAGGCTTTTTGATCTTGCTATTTATGGTTTCTTGCTGCTGTTCATCTTGTTCGTGTTTGTTTTAGGACACCAGAAGAAGGAATGGAAGTTGCCAAGCTGGCTAAATCTGTTTACTTTTCTAAATGGAATGCTAGGGAATTTCCTTTTTTTGTTTAGCAGTTTTTATGTTGGCATACTGTACGGATTAGAAAAACTTTCGATTTTTATGTATTTGCCTTATGCAGCAGGCTTGATTGCAGCAAAAATAGTCGGACCATGGATTTTGAAACGTTTATCATGGTCTCCATTGGCTATGCAATTGCTTGGACTGAGTTCTTCTTTATTGGTCCTCTTGATTCCAAATGGTTTTGCGATAGGTGTCTTTCTGCTTAGTTTCTGGCACGTAGTAACAGGCAGCTGGCTAAATAAGGAATATTATCAAACTGATGCAGCTATTCCAATGGATCGCCGGATCGTTGTCAAGTATACTACTCAAAATAAAGGGAGTGTGATCCACCAGTTTTTATTGATGACGCTTTTGTTTATTTTAGCAAAAGAAATGGGAGAGCCAATCCATCTATTATTGATCACGCTGAACCATGAATCAGTGCCGATAGAAAGTGTACAACTGCTTATCTTGGCAAAATGGATCAATGTTGGTCTTTTACTGAGCGGATTAGTAACTGTTTATCATTTATGGAAGAAGGCGAAAAAGAATGAGGCTATTCATTGATGGAGATGGTTCTCCAGTAAAAGAAGATGTCATAAAATTAGGAGAATCCTATGGTCTCGACGTGATTATCGTAACCAGTGTGGACCATTATACGACCAAAGAATACGCTAATCATGTCCAAATCGTCTACGTAGACCGCGGAGCTGATAGTGCGGATTATAAAATCGTCGGTATGGTTAAGAAGAATGACTTTTTGATCACGCAAGATTATGGTTTAGCTTCACTTGTATTGCCGAAGGGTGTGCGAGTGTTCCATCACTCTGGAAAAGAATTTGACGAAGCGAATATCGGCACGCTTCTAGAACAACGTTATCATAGTGGAAAGTTAAGAAAAGCTGGCATAAGGACAAAGGGTCCAAAACCCTTTACGGAGAAAGATCATATGTCTTTTCGTCAAGCGTTAAAAAAGGCAATTGACCAAGGTTTACCAAGTACAGAAGATAGTAGGTAACGAAGGTATTTTATTTATGCTCGAATACATCAAAAAGGGAACAGGGAAACAGGATAAATGTGTTCCATGTTCCTTTTTGATTGTTCTTATTACTGGGTGCAGAACAGCTTTTTCACATTTTTTATTCTCGGTGCTTCAGAAGTAGCCTCTTCGAAAAATAAGCCGAATTTTCACAAAAATTTGAGAAACAATTTATGCAAAATCCCTTCTTATTTCTTGAAGCTGATTCTTTCTGTCACAACCTTTTTCTACTTTTTCCTCTTCTTATACATTTGGATCAATGCATCGATTGCCAAAAAAATAATGACGAATGCGGCAATAGCATACGTAAATATCCCTAATAAGGAAACGACCTCTGCGTTTTCTACAGGTGCTGCTTGGACAAGCAGGGAGGACCCTACGATCAATGCAGCTAAAATCATACCGAAAACAAGCCGATTGATCATACTTTCGATCCTGCTCAATAATTTGTCTTGCTTTTTCAATTCCAAATTGACTTTTCCTTGTCCCGAAGTCCACATTTCTAATAGATGGTGGAGCTGTTGAGGGATCTTAGGCGCAGCCTTCATCCCTTCCAATAAGTCTAATCCGCTTTGTTTCAATGTATCTTCTACATCCAGATGAGTGAGAAAATAATGTTGGGCAAAAGGCGAAGCGACTTCCATGAGGGAAACTTCAGGGTCAAGGACGCGGATCACCCCTTCTAATGTCCCAAATGCTTTCAGCAAAAGCGTGATATCACGATCGAACTGCAGATTATTTTGATGACAAATCGTCACGACGTGTGTGAATACTTCTTGCAAGTTGATTTCATCAATAGGAGAATCATAATACTGTTCAAGAAAACTTGTCAGTTCTTGGTGGAACCGACTTTCATCAAACGAGCCTTCTTGCTGACAAAGTCGAAGGACCGCTTTTTCGATTCGATAAGCATCTTTCGTATACAGCGCTAAAACGGCTTGTGTGAGTTTTTGCCTAAGTCCTGCAGAAAGATGCCCCATCATACCAAAATCGATGTAGTTGATGGTATATGGCGCAACAGGGTCTTCTGTAGAAGTGGAGGCTCGAAAAGCAAAGGAACCGAACTCTTTTTCATGGACTGTTTCAGTTTTTCGGCTAGCTTGTGTCTGTTCTTCTTTTGTTAGTACATGGAATAGCAGATTCCCTGGATGAGGATCAGCATGGAAAAAACCATCATCAAACACCTGTTTCATAAAGTTCTCAACTAAAAGCTTTGCAACTTCTTGTTTCAGCTGCTTGTTTTGAATTCCAGTGATAAAAGTTTCAGTTTTGTTTTCGGCGTTCATTAAATGATTCAAGTTTTTACCAGACATTTCTTCCATCACGATCACTTTTTTCGAACAAAAAGCGTCATAAATCTTGGGGCTGCGGATCTCTTTCCAGCCATTGTTCTTTTGATAGAATTGTTCGCCATTTTGACTTTCTTTTAAGAAGTCCATTTCATTGATCAAGGAACGTTTTACTTCTTGGAGTACCCCTTTTAGATCAACTACGCTAGTTTCAGGAATGTATTTGATCAAAGGGATTGCTCGTTCAAATAGTTGAAGATCAAGTCGAATCTCTTCGGCGATGTTAGGGTGTTGGATCTTAACGACGACCGAGTCACCGTTCTTCAGCTTGGCACGATGAGCCTGCCCCATAGAAGCAGAGGCAAAAGGCGATTTGGAAAAATCATCGAATATATCTGATAATGAAAGAGAAAGTTCTGTTTCGATCGTCTTTTTGACCGTTGAAAATGTGTCGCTAGGTACACTATCTTGTAATGTTTTGAATGTTTGAGTGAAGGCAGAAGAAAGCAAATCTTCTCGAACAGAAAGCATCTGTCCTATCTTGATGAAGGTGGGGCCTAGTTCTTCAAAGGCTTTTTTTACCTGTTCGGGATTTTTTTGCTGTACAAAGTTTGGCACTACATTGTAATTGATGAACACTCGAATGATTTCTGCCAAGCGGCTACGTGGATTTGTTTGCGCCATCATCATCCCTCCTTTTCTTTATCATAACTTTTTATAAAAAACGGGACAAATAATCTAGCTGACAAAAAATAAATGACGTTTGTTCTTTTAGGAACCAACTCGTTTTTTTATAAATAAGTTATTCGTTTATTTTTGTTTTGTGCTAAAATATGAGAGTAAATCACTGAACGATTTAGAATACAGGAGGACAATCTTTTGAAGATTACTTTACTATATGGCGGACGCAGCGCAGAGCATGAAGTGTCCATTCTTTCCGCATTTTCAGTTTTAAATGCCATTTATTATAATTATTACCAAGTTCAACTCATATTTATTACAAAAGAAGGACAATGGGTCAAAGGTCCATTACTAACAGAAAAACCTGCCAGCAAAGATGTCTTGCATCTTTCATGGGACCCAAGTGGACAGACAGAGGAAGGCTTTACAGGAAAAGTGATCAATCCGGGCGAAATCAAAGAAGAAGGAGCCATCGTTTTTCCAGTTTTACATGGGCCAAACGGGGAGGATGGAACGATCCAAGGCTTCTTAGAGACATTGAATATGCCTTATGTCGGCGCAGGCGTATTGACCAGTGCATGTGCCATGGATAAAATCATGACCAAGTATATTTTACAAGCTGCTGGTGTGCCGCAAGTTCCTTATGTACCAGTACTTAAGAATCAATGGAAAGAAAATCCTAAAAAAGTATTTGATCAATGTGAAGGTTCTTTGCTTTATCCGATGTTTGTCAAACCGGCGAATATGGGTTCTAGTGTCGGCATTACAAAAGCAGAAAACCGAGAAGAGCTGCAAAATGCTTTAGCAACAGCCTATCAGTATGATTCTCGAGCAATCGTTGAACAAGGAATTGAAGCGCGCGAAATCGAAGTTGCTGTATTAGGAAATGAAGACGTTCGGACGACTTTGCCTGGTGAAGTCGTAAAAGACGTAGCATTCTATGATTATGAAGCAAAATATATCAATAATAAAATCGAAATGCAGATTCCAGCCGAAGTGCCAGAAGAAGTTTATCAAAAAGCACAAGAGTACGCGAAGTTAGCTTACACGATGTTAGGCGGAAGCGGATTGAGCCGGTGTGATTTCTTTTTGACAAATAAAAATGAATTATTCCTGAATGAATTAAACTCTATGCCAGGATTTACGGAGTTCAGTATGTACCCACTTTTATGGGAAAACATGGGCTTGAAATACGGCGATCTGATTGAAGAACTGATCCAGTTAGGAATGAATCGATACCATCAGCGTCAATCTTTTTTTGAAAAAAATGAATAAAGAAAAAATAAAGGAAGAAGCTGGAGTGAACGCGTAGCCGCGTTCATTCTAGCTTCTAAATACGAATAGAGAAATTTACTTGGAAGTGAGAGTCATACGGACCCGCCGTTTAGACCAAACGCTTTTTTCACAACCTTTTTTAGGAGAGATCTCAATGAATCTAACAATACAAGAAATTGCACAAGCCGTGGGCAGCGAATGCTCTGCACTAACAAAGATTACCAATGTCGAATTTGACAGCCGGAAGATAACCGAAGGAAGTTTATTCGTTCCTCTTGCTGGTACGCGAGATGGACATGAATTTATCCAGCAAGCGATCACAAACGGAGCATCTGCTTCATTTTGGAGCTTGCCTGTTGAACAAGCTCCAAAAGATTTTCCAGTTATTCCTGTAGCAGATCCTTTGAAAGCCATGCAGCAATTGGCAACCTATTACTTGGAAAAAGTAGGCGCAGAAGTCGTTGCAATTACAGGAAGCAATGGTAAAACCACCACGAAAGATCTAACCGCGTCTGTCTTGTCTGAAAAATACAAAACATATAAGACGCAAGGAAATTACAACAATAATATTGGTCTTCCTTACACGATTTTGCACATGCCCCAAGATACAGAAAAGATCGTTTTGGAAATGGGCATGGATCACGCCAATGAAATCACGGAACTTTCACTTATGGCTCAACCAAAAGCTGCAGCAATCACAATGATCGGTGAAGCACACATAGAAAATCTTGGGTCGCGAGAAGGAATCGCTAAAGCCAAAATGGAAATCACTGACGGACTTGTACCAGACGGATTACTCGTTGTGCCCGCAGATGAACCGTTGCTGACACCTTTAACGGCAACATTAGTACAAACAGTCACAACATTCGGTATTGGAAATGGCGATGTTCATGCGGAAGTGACAGCAAAAGGAAAAGCACAAACCGATTTTGTAGTAGAAGGAGAAACATTTACGATCCCGCTGCCTGGAAGTTATAATGTAACGAATGCTTTGATTGCGTATACGATCGGGCGCTTCTTTGGACTGTCCATACCTGAGATACGCCAAGGGCTCGCCCATGTTTCTATCACTCAAAACAGAACCGAATGGCTAACGGCAGGAAATGGTGCAGCTATTTTGAGCGATGTCTATAATGCAAATCCAACAGCCATGGGACTGGTATTAGATACTTTTAAAAATCTACCAACAAAAGGACGCAGAATCGCTGTGTTAGCAGATATGCTGGAATTAGGGAAAGAGTCTTTAAATATGCATGCGCAAATGAGTGAACATATCGATCCTGAGAAATTCGCCATGATTTTCCTTTATGGGGAACAAATGCATGCACTAAAAGAAGAATTGAACCAAAAATACCCCCAACTACCTGTGTTCTATTTTGAAAAAGAAAAGAATAAATTGATTGATGCTGTAAAACAAAATCTTGAAGCAACAGATAGTATTATGCTAAAAGGCAGCAACAGCATGGGCTTATTTGAAGTGGTAGAACAGCTTCAGCAAATGAAATAAAAATCTGTAAACTTGCAGAAAACGAAAAACTATGTTAGAATAACCTATTGCCGAAAGATGAAGAGAAATTGGACTGGTTTTGCCATAGAAACAACTTGTTGAAGCCAGATGTCATAATAATGATAAAGCTGAACGCGACCCGTTTGGCTTTTCTAATGCCTAAACTTCGCAAAGTGATTTTTCGGTGGTGCCACAGGGGCTAAGAATGGATAAAAACGTGCGTGGCCACTGTCAAAAAGAAACAATACACTTTGACCGAACAAATCGACGGGGTAGCAAAAAAGCTACATCCTCAGTTAACAACCATATAGGAGGATTCATTTGAAATTTAAAGAACTAGAATTATCACCAGAATTGTTGAAATCAGTCGAACGCGCTGGTTTTGAAGAAGCAACACCTATCCAATCAGAAACGATTCCACTAGCATTAGCTGGAAAAGACGTTATTGGACAAGCACAGACAGGTACAGGGAAAACAGCTGCATTTGGATTACCAATGTTAGAAAAAATCGATCCAGATCGTCACGAATTACAAGGTTTAGTTATCGCACCAACACGTGAATTAGCTATCCAAACACAAGAAGAATTATATCGTTTAGGGCGCGACAAAAAAGTACGTGTACAAGCCGTTTACGGCGGAGCAGATATTGGCCGTCAGATCCGTGGCTTGAAAGATCGTCCACATATCGTTGTGGGTACACCAGGACGTATGCTTGACCACATCAACCGCCACACATTGAAACTTGGAACCGTTCAAACATTAGTTTTGGATGAAGCAGATGAAATGTTGAATATGGGCTTCTTGGAAGATATCGAAAAAATCATTTCACAAGTTCCTGATCAAAGACAAACATTACTTTTCTCAGCAACGATGCCGCCAGCTATCAAGAATATTGGCGTTAAATTCATGAAAAATCCACATCATGTGAAGATCAAAGCGAAAGAAATGACAGCTGACTTGATCGATCAATACTATGTCCGCGCAAAAGAATACGAAAAATTCGATATCATGACTCGCTTGTTTGATGTTCAAACACCTGAACTAACAATCGTCTTCGGACGTACAAAACGCCGTGTAGACGAATTGGCACGCGGATTAGAAGCACGCGGTTACCGTGCAGAAGGAATCCATGGCGATTTGTCTCAACAAAAACGAATGAGCGTATTGCGTTCATTTAAGAGCGGTCATTTAGATATCCTTGTAGCGACAGACGTTGCTGCACGTGGATTAGATATTTCAGGTGTCACTCATGTGTACAACTATGATATCCCTCAAGATCCAGAAAGCTACGTTCACCGTATCGGACGTACAGGCCGTGCCGGAAAAGGCGGTATGTCTGTGACTTTCGTTACACCAAATGAAATGGACTACTTGCATGTGATTGAAAACTTGACGAAAAAACGGATGACGACTTTACGTCCACCAACCGAAAAAGAAGCATTCAAAGGTCAATTAGGTGCTGCAGTTGAACAAATCGAAACAAAACTTGCAGAAAATGGTCTAGATAAATACCTGCAAACAGCAGATAAATTATTAGAAGAATATTCTGCACAAGATTTAGTTGCACTTTTGCTAAAAACGACAGCAAAAGATCCAGCTGATGCAGTGCCAGTGAAGATCACACCAGAACGCCCATTGCCAATGCAGAAAAAAGGATACAATAAAAATGGCAAACGTGGTGGCGGAAACAACCGTAATCGTCGTGACGGCGGTAATTATCGTGGAAACAAATCAAAAGGCGGTTATAGCAAAAATAATAACAGCCAAAAAGATGGCGGTAAACGTCACAATGATAAAAAACGCGGATTTGTAATCCGTTCAAATAACGATTAAACATAAAATGAAAGTTTCTCTTTTTTAAGAGAAACTTTCATTTTTGTTATTTGTGGACTTATTTGTGTCAAAATGGTTATAATTTGGTAGAATGAGAGTGTTCTAAATTTATTGAAAAGAGAAAAGCATATGATAAAAGGAATTGGGATCGATGCAGTCGAACTTCCTAGGATCACTCGGCTGATCGAAGAAAAACCAAAATTCATTGCACGAATCTTGACCTCTGGTGAAATGAAACTATTCCAGTCCTTGCCTTTTCATCGCCAAGTAGAATTTTTAGGCGGGCGTTACGCTTGCAAAGAGGCTTTCTCTAAAGCTTGGGGAACTGGGATCGGAAAAGTTACCTTTCAAGATGTCGAGATTTTAAAAAATGAAAATGGTCAGCCTGTTGTGACGCGTTCACCTCATGAAGGCAATGTATGGGTCAGTATTACTCATACAAATGAAACAGCTTTTGCACAAATTATTTTGGAAGACTAGAAAGAAGGAAAAACGATGGTTGTCGCTTGGCACCGCCCAACGAAAGCAGTGATACATAAAAAAGCTATAACTGAAAATGTAGCAAATGAAGTTGCAAGACTTCCGCAAGGAAAAGAATTGTTTGCAGTAGTAAAAGCGAACGGATACGGTCATGGAGCTATTGAAACAGCTGAGGCAGCAGTTGCAGGTGGAGCTTCGGGCTTTTGTGTTTCAAATTTAGATGAAGGAGTCGAGTTGAGAGAAGCTGGATTTACTCAGCCCATCCTTATCTTGAATATGGTTCCTTACGACGCACTGACTGTAGCTGTTGCTCATGATTTATCAGTAACTGCAGGTACACGGGAATGGTTGCAAGCAGCAGCTGCTGTTTTAGAGAAAAGTAAGCTAGAGACGCCTCTTTCGATTCATCTAAAAGCAGACACTGGGATGGGTCGTATCGGATTTTGTACACCTGAAGAAGTAAAAGAGGCAGCTGCATTCATCAAAGAAAGTCGTGTATTAGAATGGGAAGGTTTATTTACCCATTTTTCTACAGCAGATCAGGCAGATGATACATATTGGAATCTGCAAAAAGAACGCTTTATAGAAGTGCTGAAAAAACTTCCCGAACTTCCTCGATATGTACATGTCAGCAATAGTGCAACGGCTTTATGGCATGATGAAACAATCGGCAATATGATTCGTTATGGAGTAGCAATGTACGGACTTAATCCCTCTGGGCACGCACTACCGGAAGTTTATCCATTGCAGCCAGCACTTGAGCTGGTTTCTGAATTGATTCAAGTCAAAAAACTCCCAGCAGGTGAAGGAATCGGCTATGGAGAAACATATATCACTCCTGAAGCAGAGTGGATCGGAACGATACCGATCGGTTATGCAGATGGCTGGCCACGAAAGATGCAGGGTTTTTCTCTATTGGTAGAAGGGAACTACTGTGAAACGATTGGGCGTGTATGTATGGATCAACTGATGATCCGATTGCCTCAAGAATTTCCTGTCGGAACAAAAGTGACGCTTATCGGCAAAAATGCAGACAAAGAAATCACTATGCAGGATATAGCAGATCAATTAGGTACGATCCACTATGAAGTGGCTTGCGGATTAGGACAGCGGATACCAAGAGAATATCAAGAATAAGGAGGATCCTATGGTAAAAAGAGGAGATATTTATTTTGCTGATCTTTCTCCAGTCGTGGGATCGGAGCAAGGCGGAACACGCCCAGTTTTGGTTATTCAAAATAATCTAGGTAACCATTTTAGCCCGACGATCATTGTTGCGGCCATAACGGCAAAAATGGCTAAACCTAAGCTTCCGACTCACATTGGGATCAAAGCTACTGGAACAGGAATAGAAAGAGACTCCGTTATCCTGTTGGAGCAGATCAGAACGATCGATAAATCAAGATTGAAAGAAAAGGTCTGCCATTTGGATCGACCCATTATGGCAGAAGTTGACCGAGCATTGAAAATTAGTGTGGGTATCGAAGCACTGACTCCTGTTACTAAATAAATATAGCGAAGTAACCATGCAGCCTTTACATATAAAAAAGGACCAGCTGTGCGTAAAAAAAGATACGTCTGCTTCTAGTACCAGCATTTCTGCTAGAAGCAGACGTATCTTTTTTGATGATCCAAGGAGTGGTCCATGCGCCCTCCTCCTTTACATTACAGCCAGACTTGGATTACCAGCTGGCTTTTTTTACTCCTGGAATCAAACCTTTATGTGCTAATTCACGGAATTTTATACGGGACATCCCGAATTTACGCATGTATCCGCGAGGGCGTCCATCGATTAAATCACGATTTTTCAATCGTTCTGGACGAGCATCTAAAGGAAGTTTGCGCAAGCCTTCGTAATCTTTTTGCGCTTTTAATTCCTGGCGTAAAGCAGCATAGCGTTCAATCGTTTCTTGCTGTTTTTTTGCTTTGGCAATCTTTGATTTTTTAGCCATCAACAAATTCCTCCAATTATTTTTTATTAGCGTAAATCGTAATCTTTACGCTTTTAGATAAATAATTTAACACGTTTCGCGAAAAAAGACAATTATTTTGTTTTGAATCATGCGCCAAAACGAAAAGACATTTTTTTTGTCAAAATAAAGGCATAAACGTAAACTTAAAGAAAAAGGGAGATGGTGACCATGCGAAGATTTGCAATTAACGGTTACGGAGAAGCACAAGATGTTTTTGAAGAAATCGATGCTCATCCCAGAGAAGTCGGTTCTGGACATGTTCGTGTAGAAATAAAAGCATTCAGTGTGAATCCTTATGATGTTGCCTTGCGTTTAGGAGAAATGAAAGAGATACGAACATTGAAATTCCCTTATGTACCAGGTAATGATGGTGCTGGTATTGTGACAGAGATTGGTTCAGATGTCACAACTGTTCATGTAGGTGATCGAGTAGCTGTCCATGCAGTCGGCGGGACTTACGGAGAAGAAGTCGTGTTGCCATCAGCAAAAGTAGCAAAAATTCCAGATAAAATGAGTTGGGAAGAAGCAGCCGGAATGGTCACGCCAGGAATTACGGCTTATAATCTAATCAACCATTTGACGGAAATCCAGCCGACAGATACTGTAATGATACTAGGAGCATCAGGTGCGGTCGGGTCAAGTCTGATCCAGCTTCTCCATGAAAAGGGAATCCGAATCTTAACCAGTGCATCCAGTAAAAATGAGGAAAAGGTAAAAAAATTAGGAGCTTCAGCATTTGCTGCTTATGATAAAACAAATCCAGGTCTGCAATTTGCTGATCAGGCAGACCTTGTAATCGATGCGACGAAAGGAAGTATCAAAGGAGAAACCGGCATCCAGATCATGAAACCAGGCGGCAGGTATGTTGCATTAAATGACCTCCCAGATCTAGATTTGCGGCAAAAAAAGGAAGGCTTTTATGAATCGTTTGTTCCAAGAAAGGAATATCTAGATGCAGAAGCCTTTGCTGGCATAATCAAAGCCTACCAAAAAGGAGCCTTTCATGTTTTTATTTCAATGAATCTGTCTGCTTCACTTAAGCATGTCATCCAAGCACATCAGCTAGTTGAAGGACATCCTCCTGCTGGGAAAATCATCCTGTCATTCGAAAAATAAGAAATACAGGAATAAAAAACGAAAAAAGCTGAAACATTTTTGTGGGGGCAAAGACAAAAAATGTTTTAGCTTTTTTGCGTATACGTATAATAGATAAAAACTTTGGCATAAAATTATCTTTCCCTTTTATTTCATGATAAAGTAAAGGCTGTAATCCTTAATTATTTCTCAATATGTAAGAGATTACAATGAGACAATTGCCGTGATATGTCCAAAAATTCGACTTTTTTGAAAAAAGCCGATTGAAAAAAGTATGAAATACATGGTAAAGTAATTCAGCTGAAAAAAGAAGAAGGGGGAGAACTATGCAGTCAATCAAAAATACGCTTCGATTATATTTGCTTGACTGGAAACGGATTTTCAAAAACCCGATTGCAACACTTCTGATCATCGCGATCATGATCATCCCTTCGCTATATGCGTGGTTTAACATCAAAGCATTATGGGATCCATATGGAAATACTGGAGAGCTGCCAATTGCTGTTTACAGTGCAGACAAGCCAGCAGAGTTTCAAGGTAAAGAAGTGGCCATTGGGGAGCAAGTCATCGAATCGCTTCATAAAAATAAACAATTAGGATGGCAATTCGTTGATTCAAAAGAACAATTAGAAGACGGAGTCCGTTCCGGAAAGTATTACGCAGGTATTTACTTGCCAAAGGATTTCTCAGAAGATCTGCTGAGTTTTACTAGTGGTGATATCAAGAAACCAAAAATCGAATATACGGTAAATGAAAAAATCAATGCGATTGCACCGAAAATCACCGATAAAGGAGCAAGTTCGATCCAATCGCAAATCACAAATGAATTTATCAAAACAGCCAGTTCGACTTTATTGAAAGTATTCAATGAGATAGGTTACGACATCGATACGAACCTAGTAAGTATCAATAAAGTCAAAGATATGATTTTATCAACAGATGAAAATTTGGACACGATCGACGGCTACACAAAACAAGTCCTCGAATTACAAAGTCAACTACCTGAAATCAAGGAAAAACTGAATAAAGCAAATGAATTCGTGGATTACATCCCTAAAGTAGATGAGATGGGTGAAAAAGTCGTTGCATTGAATGACAAAATGCCTGAATTGAAAGACCAAGCAAAAATCATCCTTGATTTGCAAGAAAAAATCCCAGAGATCCAAAATGCCGGTAAACAACTAGCAGAGATCGACGGTGATTTTGCTTCGATCCAAGAGACAATGAACCAAGGAATCGATGAAGCAAAACAAGGCTTGACGATCATCCAACAAGTACAGGATATCTTGCCAGATGTGAAAAATTTAGAAAACCAGGCAAGTGATCTAGCAAACCAAACAAAATCAGGTGCCTCTCAGCTGAAAGAGGCGATACCAAGCATCACAAACAGCGTAGATGTCACATTGAAGTCAATTGGACAAGTGGCAACAACGACAGGTTCGTTAATAGATACTGTAAGAACAGCTATTGAAGATGGTAAGCTGACTGATGATGAAAAGAAAAACATCAGCAATGTATTGAACGGCTTTATTGACGGAATATCTCAACAACAAAATGCAATCGATAAACTGGTCGAGTTCCTGACTAAATTGCAAACAAGTGCTGGAAATACGAAATTGCAGCCAATTATTGATCAGCTAAATCAATTAAAACCCTTGCTAAGCAATCTGCAAAACCGCCTATCTGCTTTGAACACAGCTGTTCAAAATGAAGACACGAAGGCTATTGATGAATTGCTAGATCAAATTGATGCCGTTGTTAATAATATCAATGGCATCATTGCTGGTATCAATACAGGTCAAATCAGTTCCACTGTCACTTCTCTACTAGACCAAGTCATCGATACGATTGGGACTGCACAAGGCGCACTGAGCAAAGCGGACCAGATCGACTTTGATTCGCTTCTCAGCTCAACGAAAGCAACTGTAACGAATGCAGTGGCAATTTTAGAAAAATATCAAAAAGAAATGCCTGCAATTGGACAAGAAATCCATGATGCCAATACAATGCTGAATGGAAATATGGATACCATCGTCAATGGCATCAATGAAGGGGCAGACCTATACAACAATGAATTACCGATCCTTCAGCAAAAATTAGGATTGGCCGCTGATTTTATCCAAAATGATTGGCCAGCACTAAAAAATGAAATCACCGGTACATTGACAACAGTAAATGAAAAAATGCCAGAAGTCGTAACAGCTGTGAACGCTGCTGCGGACTTGATCAACAATGACTGGCCAAATATCAAAGCTGGTATCCAAAAAGCAGCAGACGCGATCCGAAAAGGCGAACAAGAAGTCGATCTAGGCGAAGTCATCAAATTATTGAAACTAGATGCAACAAAAGAAAGTGACTTCTTTACACAACCTGTTGAGCTACAAACCAATGCGCTTTATCCAATCGCAAATAACGGTTCAGCTAGCACCCCGTTTTATACTGCACTATGTCTGTGGGTCGGCGCTGTTCTTCTTTCAAGTGTTGCTACGACAGAATACTATTTAGGAAAGAAAGACCGAAACAATTTTACGAAACGAGAACAATTCGTTGCTCGTATGCTGACATTTTTGACAATGGCGATTGCGCAAAGCTTGATCGTTACATTAGGGAATATTTTCTTACTAGGAGTAGATGTCCAAAATCCGGTCTACAGCGTGTCATTTGCTGTCTTGATCGCCTTAGCGTTCATGATGATCGTCTATGTCTTGGCTGCATTATTCGATAATGTCGGTAAAGGGATCGCTATTATCATCTTAGTACTGTCGATCTCTGGCGGAGGCGGGAACTATCCGATCCAAGTCTCAGGGAAATTCTTCCAAATGATCAATCCGTTCTTGCCATTTACTCATGCGGTAAACTTGTTACGGGAATCTGCAGGAGGAATTTATTGGCCAAATGCTACGAAAGCAATCTGGATCATGATCGGTTTGTTTGTTGTCTTTGGAATCGTAGGAACGGCAATCTATCCGTTCATCGAAGAAAAAATGACGAAATTCAAAGAAGCGGCGCATGAGAGCCATATTTTTCATTAAAAAAAGAGGTTGTGAAATCAGCGTTTTGACCTGAGTATTAGAGAAAAAAATGGAAAAATAGTTCCTCATATTTTGCCGTTTTTTGAGCTAATGCCGAGGGTCAGCTGATTGAACACCGTGTACCAAGAGGTTGTAAAAAATCTGCTCTGCATCAAGTAATAAGAACGACCAAATAAAAATAGCTTCTTATGTTTTTAATTTGGTTGGGCTTATTACCGCAGATGCAAGCTTTTAAACACCGTTTATCAAGAGGTTGTGACAACTGCGCTATGCTTCGAGTAGTAAGAACGATGGGTAGAAAGCAACCTTACATCTCTCTTTCAAAAGTTAAGATATCAAAAAGGATAGAACTTGATTTTCTAAGTCAAGTTCTATCCTTTTATTATAGAATTCAAAGAAAAAGCACATAAAAAAATGTTAGATTTTTGCTGTATTAAAGCGTTTGAAAAAGCGCTTGATATTTTTCTGTTTTTTTCCAATTATTTTCTTAAAGTTTATTGACTTTTAAGGTCAGTGAGCGTACTATAACATCTTGTTTACTATAAATTTTCGACTATAAAACTTGAAGTAAAATTGTGTGTAAAGGAGTTTAGAAATTGGATTACTTAAAAAGGTTGTTAGTAGGTAAGCCTTTAAAATCTGCTGAAAATGATGAGCACAAATTAACCCGATTTGCTGCTTTGGCATTATTGTCGTCTGATGCGTTATCATCTATTGCATATGGTACGGAACAAATCGTTGTCGTTTTAGTCGCTTTGTCTGCTGCAGCCATCTGGTATTCGCTACCCATTGCCGCTTTTGTTATTATTTTATTGATTTCATTAACGCTATCATATCGTCAAATCATCCATGCTTATCCTCATGGCGGGGGAGCATATGTCGTCAGCAGTGAGAATCTTGGAAAGAATGCTGGCTTGATTTCCGGTGGCTCTTTATTGATCGACTACATGTTGACAGTAGCAGTATCTGTCTCAGCAGGTGCTGAAGCGATCACATCAGCGGTGCCAGCACTCTACGGTCATCAAGTCGCTATTTCTGTGACAATCGTTTTGCTACTGATGATGCTGAATCTTCGTGGTCTGAGGGAATCTGCATCGTTCCTATTATTTCCGGTGTACACATTTATCCTTGTGATCTCGTTACTGATCGTTGTTGGTTTATATAATATCGTGACAGGTGCTGTGCCATTGCAAGCTACTGCACTTCCAGGAGCGGCTGTGCCGGGTGTTTCTATCGCTTTGATTTTACGAGCATTTTCTTCTGGTTCTTCCTCTTTAACTGGGGTGGAGGCGATTAGTAATGCTGTACCATTCTTTAAGAAGCCAAGAGCAAAAAATGCCGCTGCTACATTGACGATGATGGCATTGATCTTAGGTTTCTTCTTCGTGGGGATCACATTTATCAACTATTGGTATGGGATCGTTCCTGAAAAAGAAGTCACTGTTTTGTCTCAAATTGGTAAAGCTGTCTTTGGACATGGTATTTTGTATTACGTCCTTCAATTTGCTACAGCGCTGATTTTAGCAGTTGCTGCTAACACCGGTTTTTCTGCTTTTCCAGTTCTTGCATACAATCTGGCAAAAGATAAATTCATGCCTCACATGTATCAAGATCGTGGGGATCGACTAGGCTATTCCAATGGGATTATCACACTAGCGCTAGGTTCGATCGTATTGCTGTTTATTTTCCATGGCTCAACAGAACGCTTGATTCCGTTATACTCTATCGGCGTGTTCATTCCATTTGCTTTATCTCAAACAGGGATGGTCGTCAAATGGAAAAAAGAAGGAAAAAGATGGTTAAGCAAATCGATTGCCAATATTACAGGTGCGTTCATCTCATATGCAATCATTGCGATTTTGTTTGTCTATCGGTTAGGGGACATTTGGCCTTTCTTCATCATTATGCCAATCGTTATGTTCATTTTTTATAAGATCCATGATCATTATAAAAAAGTAGCAGAACAGCTTCGTTTAGAAAATGATGCAAAACTACATGATTATGACGGGAATACCGTTCTTGTATTAGTCGGGAATGTGACACGGGTAAATATCGGTGCGTTGAATTACGCACGTTCGATCGGTGATTATGTCGTTGCGATGCATGTTTCGCTAGACGAAGATGTCGAAAAAGAAAAAGAAATCGAAGCAGAATTTAAAAAGCATTTCCCAGATGTCCGTTTTTCAATCGTCCACTCTTCTTATCGCTCGATTGAAAATCCAATTATCCGTTATGTAGATATTGTAAGTAAAAATGCAGCGAAACAAAACTATACAACTACTGTGTTGATTCCTCAATTTGTACCAAACAGACGCTGGCAGAATATTCTCCATAACCAAACAAGTTTGCGGTTAAGATTGCGATTGTCTTGGCGTGAAAATATCGTTGTCAGCACCTATAGCTACCATTTGAAGAAATAAACCAAGTTTTAAAATCAAAAACAGACCCTCTAGCTCTTAATTGAAGCTAGAGGGTCTGTTTTGTCTTATTCCCAGCTAAAGGTGCCCTCTATAAGCCATTAAAGATGGGAACAGCGTATGAAATGTTATTATTCTTCCTATTTAGCTGTAAAACATTTTGATTTTGATGTCTTGATCATAATTTCCGAATCCTTTGCCAAATAATGTACAGCCTCCTATATTTTCAGCTTCTTCCTTTACCTCGACTCTTAAGTGCCATGTGTCTTCATAAGTAGAAATCTCAGCCTCGTCAAGTGACCATTTTTTGTTACCATAACTCAGTGCCATTTTTAATTGGTGATTCACAAACCCGACGGTCTAAGCAAGTATCAAATCGATAGTGAACATGAATGGCAGGAGACGAAAGAGGCAATCATTTTTGAGGCAGTAGAAGACTTGACGGCCAAAATCAGTTTTGAATAACCGTTACAAATCTTGCGTGCGTATCCTCAGGTTATTCAAGATATCAATCAAGTCACACTGCAACGAGGAACCTTCGTGTATTGGTGTTGTTGCATAGACTCACAGGCTTTGGATTCGACCTTTGCTAAAGATGATACGTTGTTACCAATTACTTTACGTTTGGCTACCGCTAGTCGTAAAGGAGTAAGAAGTGAGCGTGGACAAAGATCCTCCCTAAAAAGGGGTCTTTTTCTCTATGTAAAAAAGAGGAAAAGTTTGCTGAATTTAAGTGCTTTATTGTATTTTTTGACGTACTTAATCAAGTACGCTATAATTATATCAGAAAAAGGAGGAGAGACAATGGCTAATACAACGATGAATCCTAGCACTGCTCGTAAAAATTTTTATCAGTTATTGAAAGAGGTAAATGAAAATCATACTGAAATCGAGATTATTAGTGATCGTAGTGGAAACAATGCTGTATTGATTGGGCTGGAAGACTGGAGAGCGATTCAAGAAACCCTCTTTCTTGAGCAAACAGGTACTTTAGATAAAGTACGAGACCGCGAAAAAGACGACAGTGGCTTTACGAATATCGATGATATTGATTGGGAAGCTCTTTGATGAATAACTATACAGTCGCAATCAAAAACTCTGCGAAAGTGGATTTAAGAAAAATCAAGCAATCGAATTTAAAGAAACAATTTGAAGAAGTGATTCAGACATTGAAGGAAGATCCATATATGCCCACGCAGTCTTTTGAAAAGCTGAGACCTACACATGAAGGCAGATACTCACGCAGGCTGAATAGACAGTATCGAGTGGTTTACAAAGTTGATGAGGAAAATAAAGTTGTGGAAATTTATTCTGCCTGGACACATTATGAGTGAAGTGAGAAGAGCCAACCTTTTTAGATAGTTAACAAAGAGTCTCCCCAAAAAGGAGACTCTTTTTTTGTTCTAAAACCAACCTTCTTGGATTTATTGCATGATTTCTTTAATTTGTTCCTATATCTCCACCTTTGAAGGGTCATTGTTTGAGTTTAGGAATGGAATGTTGACGGGTTTATGTAAAACAAGGAGGAAGAAGTGTGACAAGGAAAATCAGTAAAATTGGAGCATCGTTGTTAGTGTTGGCAGTGGCAACGACCATCGATTATCGCCAAAGTGAGGCGAAGACAATTGGAAATGTCGTTTATCGAGAAACAGCCAAAAGTATGTTGAAAAAAGCAATGGACAATCAACCGGAGTCGTCTTATTGGTTCCCAGAGGATTCGTTGGCATGGTCTTTTGGAAAAGATACAGATACGAAATACAATACCAGTGTCGTTCCTTTAGCAGAGCGGGTATCCAAAGCGACATTGCCGAACATGAATGTTACTCAAACGGAAGAAGTCAAAGTCGTGGCGCTTTCGGCCATGAATAGCAGTATCAACGGCAATGCATCACGAGGGATCGATACCTTTGACGCCAATGTCTTTTCTTATTGGCAATATATCGATCAATTGGTTTACGGGGGTGCTCTTCTGGTGAAGGATCATCGTACCGCCAAGTCTAGTTGCAACGGATGCAGTCCATAAGAATCGTGTATCGGTTTTAGGAACCGCAAACCGCCCATGGCGAGAAGCTTGAATGGCTAGATATGTTTTTAGCCAAGGATGAGGATGGCAAGTTCCCGATTGTAGAAAAGATGATCGAAGTTACCGATACGTATGGCTTTGATGACTGGTTCATCAATCAAGAAACCGATACGGCAGTCACCAGTTTTGATGATGTAGCTGAAGGCATCGAACAATCGAGGACTGATGGAAAAGGCTTAAATGAAAGCCACGCCAAAGGATGTAAGAATTGATGCCCAATTCAAAGAACAAGCAGACGAGTATTTAGAGATCATGTGGTATGAATTCCATGACGAGTGATGGGAAAATGGATTGGCAAAATGCCTTAGCGGATAAGAAAAAAACTTAGTCGGTGGATGCAGAGATGCACCCGTTGGCAGTATGAAGTTGGAGTATACGGAATGGATAAATAGCTAAGAAAAGCAACTCTTTGCCCATAAGGAGGGAAGAATCAGAGTGGATTATTGCCTTAAAAAATGACAGAACTAAAAAAGCCTTTGCGACCAACAAATGGTCGCAGAAGCTTTTGTTTTTTACAATAACATCAGCGTGATGTACGGCTGGCTGGATCTAGCCGTCTTTCCAAAATACCTAAAAGCCAGTCCGTGATAATCGCCATTAATGCAGTTGGCAATGCACCTGCTAAAATAATCGATGTGCCATCTGTTGCATTGGTTCCTCGGATAATGATATCTCCAAGACCACCAGCACCGACGAATGCACCGATCGCGGTTATCCCGATGGCAACAACTAACGCGTTTCTTATGCCTGCCATGATAACAGAAACAGAGAGTGGTAACTCTACCATGAATAGTCGTTGTCTAGCAGTCATCCCCATGCCTTTGCCGACATCAAGGATGTTTTTGTCTACTTGGATCATCCCGGTATACGTATTCTTGATGATCGGTAAGAGGGAATACAAAAATACAGTAACAATCACGACATTGACTCCCAGGCCTAATCCAATGATTAAAATGGAGATCATGGCTAGAGAAGGGATCGTCTGGATGATATTCGCCAAACGAATCACCCAGTTTGCTAATTTACGTCTCCTAGAAATCATGATCCCAACCGGAATCCCGACAACTGCTGCAAAGAGGACACCATAGATAGAAATCAGGAAGTGACGGATAAATTGTGCAAAGATATAGGAGCCATTTTCCTGGAAATAATAGAAAAATTGTTGAAAGACATTCATTTTATCCAATTGCTTCACTTCCCTTCAAAATAGTGGTTTTCTTGTAAGAAACGTTGTGCTACTACTGATGGTTCCACTAGATTATTATCTGCTTCGTAGTTCAATTCCTGCATTTTTTCCGTACTGATGGTATGACCTAACTTATTTAAGGCTTCTTTTAAATGAGGCGTATCAGCTAATATCTTGTTGTCTACAACTGGAGCAGCATCATATGGTGGGAAGAATTGACGATCATCTTCCAACATGACTAGATCATAACTGGCGATCCGTCCATCCGTAGAGTAGCCAAGAACAATATCCATTTTTCCTGCTTCGACTGCGTCATAAACAAGTCCAATCTGCATAGGTAATATCGAATTGAAGGAGAAGCCATAAGTTTCTTGGAAGCCGTCATAACCGTCTCCTTTACGATTGATCCAAGAAGTATCTACACCAGCTACTAATTCATCCGCTACATTTTTCAGATCGCTGACTTTAGATAGATGGTATTTTTGTGCGGTGTCTTTTCGAACAAGAAAGACATACGTATTTTCAAAACCATAGGACGGGAACCACGTTTGATCGTATCTTTTCTCAAATTCATCTTTCACGGTAGCAAACGCTTTTTTCGGATCTTTTTCAGGAGGAAGGTTCAATGTAGTCGTTAAATCTGTTCCTGTGTAGCGAGCCGCTGAAATTGAAGCATCTCCGTTCATCATCGCTTGATGGTTGATAGTTGTGGTAGCCAGATTGTTGATGATTGCGGTATTTTTATCTGTATAATGTTCAACCATTCCGGCAACTAGGCTTGCTAAGATCTGTGCTTCTGAAGTGATTCCACCTGTGATCGAAATGGTGTCTTCATCTGTATTGCTGGCAAGACCAGGGAAAGAACAACTCGCAAGTATAAGAAGGGAGGAAAGTATCATGGTCATTTTTAATATACGTTTCATTCTTCATTCTCCTCTCTAAGTGCGATCGGTGTCAGCCGGTGTTCCAAGAGACCTAGAAGCCAATCAGCCAATAGTGCTAAAATTGTTACAGGGATCGTACCTGCCAAAATGAGATCTGGTTGGTAATTATTCAGTCCACTAAAAATCAAATCACCTAAACCACCAGCGCCGATATAAGAGGCAAGTGTAGCCCATGCAATCACGTAAACGGCAGCTAAACGGATACCAGCCATGATCGTTGGCATAGCAATGGGCAATTCAACGGAAAAAATGGATTGGAACTCAGTCATCCCCATGCCTTTTGCCACATCCCGATAATTCCAATCGACATTTTTCATCCCAATGTACGTATTACGTAAAATCGGCAATAATGAATAAATAAAGAGTGCGATAATCGCAGGTAATTTACCTACGCCAAATAGCGGGATCATCAATGCCAATAAAGCAAGAGAAGGGATTGTCTGCAAGGCACTGGTTAAGCCAATCACAATCGTGGCAGCTTTTGGAAAACGTGTCAGTAAGACACCAAGCGGTACAGCAATGATGATACCAATGATCAAAGCAAGTCCCGAAATATAAAGATGTTCAAAACCTTTTGAGAGAATTTCTGAACCGTGCTGATGAAAAAACTGCTGCATAGGTCAGACCTCCTTAGATTCTTCAGGAGTAGCTGACTCTGCAACATCAGTAGTTGCGGGATCTTCTCCCCAAATCACATCGTAGACGATATCCACTAATGATGCACGAGTCAGGATACCTACGACTTTGTTCTGTTCATCAACGACCGGCACGTATTTCAGCCCGCGTTTTAAAATGCGTTGCAAGGTATCACGAAGATAGGCGGATTCTTTTACGTAAAAAACATGTTTATTCAAAATGTCGCCGACACTGGATACTTTTCCTCGCTTTTTATTCAACGTTTCTACATCGATAAATCCTTTTAATACATTCGAATTATCGGTAACTAACAACGTATCTACACGTTTTTCCCTCATCAGTTTGATTGCTTCTTGTAATGATTTTTCCGGTGTAATCGTGATTGCTGTATTTAGCATAACTTCTCCGACTCTTGTCGCATTTGGCTTGGCTTGTAGTAGGCGATCTTCTCCAATCAACTCTTCTACGAAATCGTTTGCAGGATGACGTAAAATATTTTCTGGTGTATCAAATTGGATCACACGGCCTTCACTCATGATGGCGATACGGCTTGCTAGCTTAATCGCTTCATCCATGTCATGGGTTACAAATACGATCGTTTTTCCCAAGCGCTCTTGTAAATCTTTGACAAGGTCTTGCAAAGAATCACGAGTGATGGGATCAAGCGCACCGAATGGCTCGTCCATCAAGATGATATCTTGATTCGCTGCAAGGGCACGAACGACTCCAATACGCTGCTGCTGCCCACCAGATAATTCATGTGGGTAGCGATCTAACATCTCACGGGGCAATTCCACAAGATCAATCATTTTTTCAGCTGTTTTATTCCGTTCTTCTTGACTGACTTTCAACAATTTTTGGACAAGAGTGATATTTTCACGGATCGTCATGTGAGGCATCAATCCAATACTTTGGATAACATAGCCGATCTGACGTCGCAATTCCACTGGATCAATTTCTTGGATGGATTTTCCATCAATCAAAATTTTCCCTTGTGTTGGATCAGTCATTCGGTTGATCATCCGCATCGTCGTCGTTTTTCCGCTTCCGCTCGTACCGATAAAACAAATGAACTCACCCTTTTCAAATGAAAGATTGACGTCCTCTACAGCGACTTTTCCACCTTTATAAATTTTTGACACATTTTGAAATTCAATCATGGTGCCACCTCTTTTTCTATTTTCAATGAAGAACTATCTATTACTAGTATGCCTAAAACAATGAAAAAATACAAATAGGGTAGTTTTTTTATTTAGGAAAACAAAAAATAGAAGTGAAAAAGTGCTGATTTTGCCAACAGAACGAAAAACATGATAGAATGATGAAGCACATGATAGAAAGTGAGTGACGATATGTTAACAACAGAAGATTTTGATTTTGACTTGCCGGAAGAATTAATCGCACAAACACCATTAAAAGACCGCGATCATTCTCGTTTACTTGTTTTGGATCGGAAAACTGGAGAGATGGAAGATAAACATTTCCATGAAATCATTGAAGAGTTACAGCCTGGTGATGCGCTAGTTATGAATAATACACGAGTTCTGCCTGCTCGTTTATATGGAGAAAAACCAGATACTGGTGCGCATTTAGAAGTCCTTCTTCTAACGAATACACAAGGAGATACGTGGGAGACATTGATCAAACCTGCGAAACGTGCCAAAGTTGGGACAAGAATCTCTTTTGGTGATGGCAGATTGCAAGCAGTAGTGAAAGAAGAATTGGAACACGGCGGACGGATCATTGACTTTGAGTATGAAGGAATTTTTCTAGAGATTCTTGAATCATTGGGAGAAATGCCATTGCCTCCATATATCAAAGAACGTCTGGAAGACCCAGATCGCTATCAAACTGTCTATGCGAAAGAAAATGGTTCTGCTGCAGCGCCAACAGCTGGATTGCATTTTACGAAAGAATTACTTGATGAGATCGAAGCAAAGGGTGTTGAATTAGTCTATCTGACACTACATGTAGGGTTAGGTACATTCCGACCTGTCAGCGTAGATAAAATTGAAGAACACCATATGCATAGTGAATTCTACCGTTTGACGGAAGAAGCAGCTGAGCGATTGAACCAAGTACGTGAAAATGGCGGGAAAATCGTGGCTGTCGGAACAACTTCAATTCGAACATTAGAAACGATTGGAACGAAATTTAATGGAGAAATCAAAGCAGACAGCGGATGGACTGATATTTTCATTACGCCTGGCTATGAATTCAAAGTGGTAGAAGCTTTCTCAACTAATTTCCATTTGCCAAAATCGACTTTAGTCATGTTAGTTAGTGCCTTTGCAGGAAGAGAATTGACTTTATCTGCTTACCAGCATGCGATTGAAGAGCGCTATCGTTTCTTTAGTTTTGGAGATGCGATGTTCGTGAAATAAGGTTATGAAAAACCGCTAGTTTTGAATAACAAAAAAGCTTTACAAAGATTTTATGACAAAGAAAAAGCCGAGCTCTCGATAAGCTCGGCTTTCTTGTACCTCGGAAGGTTTCAAATAAACAGAAATGATTGTAACTTTCCATCATACATGCAAAGCACGGTGTTGAATTTCTTCATGTTAAACAAAAATTTTGTTTTCGTTACATCTTCAACATTTGAAACATCTCTTGTTCCTATTCAATTTTCAGACGTTTACGTTATTCAATTGTTACGTATCGCATTACTTCTTGTTTCGGATACTTCGTGATCCAAACATCCATACGCATTCACTATTTATAGGTTTGTACTCTACACGCATGTCTGGGTGAAACCTGTACTTCTAACAACTTTGTTTGCTTACACTGTTCTATCGAGAAATTCTTCTGTCTATTTGATGGTATCCTCCTTCCTTACATCTATATAATAGCATCCTTTGGTAGCGTTTGCAAATATAAGCACTTTAAATTTTACGCTTTCTTAACAAATAATCGATAAGCCCTTTATTTGAAGTAAATAAAAAAAGGATGTTATAGTAAAATAAGTACCTTTTTTTGTACGAAGATTTTAAAGGAGGAATAGGATGGAAGAATACAAGCAGACAATAGAAGAAGTAAAGAAGGTAACAGAAGCAGATCCAGATACTGGGTTGTCTTCACAAGAAGTGGATGAACGGCGAAAAAAGCAGGGATTGAATAAATTCGATGAGGCGCCGAAAGAATCGATGATCAAAAAATTCTTTCGAAGCTTGTCCGATTTTACAACGATCATCCTTCTTGTAGCAGCGGTGATTTCCTTTTATACCGCATTTGCTACAGAACATGGGGATTTATTTGAAGGACTGCTGATCATCGCTATCGTTGTGATCAACTCGGTATTGGCGATTGTCCAAGAAGGAAACGCAGAAAAAGCACTGGAATCCTTGCAAGATATGAATAAACAAACGGCAACTGTCATACGAGACGGCAAAGTGACCACTGTTGAGTCAGAGCAACTGGTAGTGGGTGATATTCTTGTTTTAGAGTCCGGTGATGCTATTTCTGCCGATGCCCGTTTGATCGAAGCATCACAATTACGTGTAGAAGAATCGGCGTTGACTGGAGAAAGTGAAGCAGTTGAAAAAGATGCAGCATTTATTGCTGAAGAAGATGAGTCATTAGGTGACCAACTTAATATGGTATTTAAAGGATGTACGGTTGCTGCAGGTCGTGGGAAAGCGATCGTCACTGCCATTGGTATGGCTACAGAAATGGGTAAGATCGCGGATCTTTTGAACGAAAATACTATGCAAAAAACACCTTTACAGGTCCGATTGAATCAGCTAGGCAAACGAATCAGTATGATCGCTTTAGCGGCTGCGGCTTTAGTATTTGTGATTGGTGAACTGCAAGGAGAACCACTCCTTGAGATGTTCATGACTTCGATTTCCTTGGCTGTTGCAGCTGTACCGGAAACCTTGACTGTTATTGTTACGTTGACACTTGCATACGGTGTGCAGAAGATGGCGAGGAAACATGCGATCATCCGACAGTTACCAGCAGTTGAAACGCTAGGAACCGCTAATGTTATCTGCTCAGACAAAACAGGAACGCTGACACAAAATGAAATGCGCGTCCGCCGGGTATGGAGCAAAGAAGATGAAGTAACGAATATCGAAGATTCAATGACGAACAGCGCGATGGAAATATTGAAAATGGCTGCACTATGTACAGATGTGACGGTCGAGCAAGAAGATGACGACCTTGTTATCAAAGGTAATCCAACAGAAGTAGCCATCGTAAGGGCTGTTGAAGAGAATTATCATACAAAAGCAGAATTAGAAGAAAAATATCCACGAGTAAACGAGCTTCCTTTTGATTCTGAACGAAAAATGATGACAACAGTTCACCAAATGGGCGAAAAATACATCTCAATCACCAAAGGAGCATTTGATGTTCTTGCTCCGCGCTTTAGTTCAGGCGATGTAGAACAAGCGGCGATCGTTAATGATCGCTTTGGTAAACGGGCACTGAGAGTGATTGCTGTTGGTTATGCTACTTATGACGAAGAACCGCAAGATATTTCTTCTGAAGCACTGGAAAAAGACTTACGTTTGATTGGTCTGATCGGAATGATCGATCCACCACGTCCAGAAAGTAAAGGAGCAATCAAGCGAGCGAAAAAGGCTGGCATCAAAACAGTCATGATCACTGGAGATCATGTGGTAACTGCCAGTGCCATAGCGAAAGAATTAGGTATCTTGAATGATCCGTCAGAAGCACTCTCAGGATCAGAACTGCATCAATTATCAGACGAAGAATTAGATGCGCGTGTCAAAGCTCTCTCTGTCTATGCTCGGGTAACGCCAGAAGACAAGATCCGGATCGTCAAATCTTGGCAACGTACGGGTGCAGTCGTAGCGATGACTGGGGATGGTGTGAATGATGCACCAGCGTTGAAAGCAAGTAACGTTGGGTGTGCCATGGGGATCACAGGGACAGATGTGGCGCAAAGTGCCGCAGATATGATTTTGACGGATGACAACTTTGCGACGATCGTAGATGCTGTTAGTCAAGGGCGTTCAGTTTATCAGAATATTCGTAAAGCAATCAACTTTTTACTAAGCTGTAATATTTCGGAGATCTTTATTGTTTTGATTGCGATGCTGTTAGGATGGGGAGCACCATTTACAGCTGTGCAACTACTGTTTGTCAATGTAGTTGCTGATGGACTTCCAGGATTTGCTTTAGGAAGAGAGCCAGCGGAACACGGCATCATGGATCAGCCACCCATTCCGAAAAACGAAGGGATCTTTGCTCGAGGTTTATTGCAAAAAATCGCCATAAACGCAGGAGTCTTCACCATCGTAACGCTGTTTGGTTACTATTTAGGTAGTTATGTCGATACTATCAGCCCATGGGTAGACGCAAGTCAGCATGTCGGTCAAACTGTTGCATTCTTGATCTTAGCTTATTCATCGATTCTGCATGTGTTCAATGTACGCAGCAGCCAATCGATCTTCAAAGTCAATTTAGCAACCAATAAAGCTTTGGTAGAAATGGCGTTACTGGCATTAGCTATTACAACGGCTGTTGCTTTGCTGCCATTTACGCAAGAACTATTCGGCCTAGTACACATCAGTTTGAATCACTGGTTCTTGGTAGGGATTTTATCTATCGTACCAATCGCGGTGAATGAACTGATCAAGTTCCATCGATTACCGGAAGCAGAAGAAGAGGAATGATTAACTGTTTCTAAGTTGATTTTCTTTTTACTGGAACTATACAAAAAGGAGGTGTGACATGAATGTTGTCACACCTCCTTTTTGCTAATGGGCTGAATGTTTCTTTTACTGCCTCTCGATAAACGGTGTTCTCCTGCCAACCCCTCGGTCACAAGTCACACTCTCTTTTAAATATCTTTTGGCAATTGTTCATAAAATGCTGCTTTTGTTGCGGAAATGTATGGGCTGAGCCATAGATAACCAATACCAGCAGTTGCTAATGCTAAGATATGCCAGCCGATAAATGAAAGATCTAACCAGAAAAGTTGTCCTTTATAACCATCCATCAATTTTCGACTTGCAGTGATCGTATCCAGTACTTTAGGTGTTTGTCCTGTTTCTTGGACGATATCGTAGTAGATAAAATAGCTTTGAGAATAAGAATAGCTTTTAATGATTCCAGGAATAACTAATAGCAAACCCCATAATGTTGTAAAGATCGAGATCAGCACAGCTAAGCCGATCACTCCGCCGATAAACAAACCTTTGAATCCACGAAATGCATCTTTGAATGGTTCGATCTGATCTTTTTGTCCACGTAAAATATCAAGATAAGTCCAAGAAATACCGCTCATGAACAAAGCGCTAATGATGCTGGAAATAATTCCGCCACCGCCTCCTGAACTACCGCCTCCTGAAGTTGTCGCATCTGAGACGCTCGCTGATCCATCATATATGGTGGTGGCAAATAAGATAATAGGAATCATAATAAGAAGAATAGCAGCAATACCAATCAATGTAGGGATTAGATTTAGTAAAACAGCTTGTCCCCAACGTCCTTTTAGACTCTCTTTTGCTTGGCGTTTTAATTCTGCAGAAGATTGCATGATTTTTCCCTCCTTTTCTTTAATAACACCAATATACCATGTATCAAAAAATATTTCTGTCATAATGTTTTTCTTTTTTTTTGTTATTCATAAAAAAAGGATAAAAAAAAGAATATTAAATAAAGTAGAAGGAAGCCGAGGGAACTTGCAAAAAGCACTTGAAACGATTATGATGGTGGGAGTTGTCAAGATATTTTATATAGAAAGTAGGGAAATGAATGACGCAACCTGCCATTCGCTATCGTTTAATCAAGAAAGAAAAACATACTGGCGCGCGTTTAGGGGAATTGATCACGCCACACGGAACTTTCCCCACACCAATGTTCATGCCAGTAGGAACATTAGCTACAGTAAAAACAATGTCCCCAGAAGAGTTGAAAGAAATGGGTGCTGGCGTTATTTTAAGTAATACATATCATTTATGGCTACGCCCTGGTGAAGACTTAGTAGAAGAAGCTGGCGGACTGCATAAATTTATGAACTGGGATCAACCGATTTTAACAGATTCAGGCGGCTTTCAAGTTTTTTCATTAAGTGATATGCGGAATATCGAAGAAGAAGGCGTGCATTTCAAAAATCACTTGAACGGTTCGCGTATGTTTTTATCACCAGAAAAAGCAATCAACATCCAAAATAAATTGGGCTCTGATATCATGATGAGTTTTGACGAATGTCCACCATTCGATGAAAGTTACGACTACGTGAAAAAATCAGTAGAACGTACGTCTCGATGGGCAGAACGAGGATTGAAAGCTCATGCTAACCCAGACCGTCAAGGATTATTTGGAATCATCCAAGGAGCAGGATTTGAAGATCTTCGTCGTCAAAGCGCGAAAGATCTAGTCGGGATGGATTTCCCTGGTTACTCAATCGGCGGGTTATCTGTCGGGGAACCTAAATCAGAAATGAACCGTGTATTAGAATTCACTACACCGTTGATCCCCGAAAACAAACCACGTTACTTGATGGGTGTCGGTGCTGCTGATTCATTGATCGATGGTGTTATCCGTGGAGTAGACATGTTTGACTGTGTCTTGCCTACTCGAATCGCTCGAAATGGCACATGTATGACTTCTCAAGGTCGTCTAGTAGTGAAAAATGCGAAGTATGCTCATGATTTCCGTCCAATTGATGAGAAATGTGATTGTTATACATGTAAAAACTATACACGTGCCTATATCCGCCATTTGATCAAATGTGATGAAACATTTGGGATTCGTTTGACTTCTTACCACAATTTATACTTCTTGTTGAATCTAATGAAACAAGTACGTCAAGCAATCATGGATGATAATTTGCTTGAATTTAGAGAAGCCTTTTTTGAAGAATACGGGTTCAATAAAGAAAACGCAAAAAGCTTCTAAAGGAAAATCTTTTAAAAATTAAGTAAAAAACTAGTGTTAGCAGCATTTTTCTGCTAAAGTGTTTTTTGTAGATACAGAATTAGTGAGGTGAAAAAAATGGGAACATTACCAATGCTTGTGATGTTTATCGCGCTATTAGCAATGTGGTTTTTTATGTCACGTTCGCAAAAGAAACAACAGCAAGAACGTCAAAACTTGTTAGATAGCATGAAACCAGGTGATTCAGTCGTAACGATCGGCGGATTACATGGAGTTGTTTCAGAAATCGACAATGACAAACGGACAGTTGTTTTAGACTGCGAAGGGATCTTCCTTGAGTACGATCGTGCAGCAATCAAAACGGTCAAACCAGGGACTGTCGTAACAAATGATGCAACGACTACTGTTGAAACAACAGAAGAACCAGCTGAGACAGTTGAAGTAAAAACTGAAACAACAGAAACGCTGGAAGAGACAGAAGAGAAGAAAGAAAAATAAGTATCAAAGCTTATTTAAAGACGAGGTAGGGCAGAAAGATGTCCTACCTCATTTTTTATTCAAAAAAGAAAGAGATAAGAGTATAGGATATATTGCTCAATATTGAATAATCGGGTGTGTTATATAAATAATAATAAATAACTTTATATATTTTTCTATACAAACACCTGTAAATAAAGCAATTTTATATTTAAAAATAACTGTGAAAAAAATCACAAAAAAGTGTTTACATAGAAAAACAAATATTGTATGATATACATGTGAATGATTTAACAAATAACCATGACCCATTAGGAGGATAATGATGGCTAAAGTAATGGAAAAAGAAAAAACGAAGACAATTGACGTACAAACAATGATTGATGATTTGGCAGAAAAAGCAAATGCAGCATTGAAAGAAATGGAAAGCTTTGATCAAGAAAAAGTAGACCATATCGTGCATGAAATGGCAATGGCAGCTTTGGATCAACATATGCCATTAGCGAAGATGGCTGTAGAGGAAACAGGCCGCGGTGTTTACGAAGATAAAGCAATCAAAAATATGTATGCGTCCGAATATATTTGGCATAATATCAAACATGATAAAACAGTTGGTGTGATCAATGAAGATGTCCAAAAAGGGTTGATTGAAATTGCTGAACCAGTCGGTGTGGTTTGCGGAGTAACTCCAACAACGAATCCGACTTCCACAACGATTTTCAAATCAATGATCGCGTTGAAAACAAGAAATCCAATCGTTTTTGCTTTCCATCCAAGTGCCCAAAAATCTTCTGCAGAAGCAGCACGAGTAGTACGTGATGCTGCTATCGCTGCCGGAGCTCCTGAAAATTGTATCCAATGGATCGAACATCCTTCGATCGAAGCGACTTCTATGCTAATGAACCATCCAGGTATCGCGATCGTCTTAGCGACAGGTGGAGCTGGAATGGTCAAGTCTGCTTACTCTACAGGAAAACCAGCTTTAGGTGTAGGTCCAGGTAACGTACCAGCTTATATTGAAAAAACAGCAAAAATTAAACGTGCAGTGAACGATTTGATCGTTTCGAAAACATTTGATAATGGAATGATTTGTGCTTCTGAACAAGCTGTGATCGTGGATAAAGAAATCTATGCAGCAGTAAAAGCAGAATTCCAAGCACACCAAGTTTATATCGTAAAACCAGATGAATTGCAAAAATTAGAAGATGCAGTGATGAACGAAGGAAAATATGCGGTCAATCCATCAATCGTTGGACATTCTGCGATGGAAATCGCAAAATTGGCAGGAATCAGTGTACCAAAAGGAACGAAAATGCTGATTGCTGAATTGGAAGGCGTAGGCCCAGATTATCCGCTATCAAGAGAAAAACTTTCTCCAGTTCTTGCCATGATCAAAGCTAACAACACGGACCATGCGTTTGATTTGTGTGAAGGTATGTTGAATCTTGGAGGATTAGGACATACAGCAGTTATCCATTCAGAAAACGAAGAGTTGCATGTCAAATTCGGTCTTCGAATGAAAGCTTGTCGTATTTTAGTGAATACACCATCTGCAGAAGGCGGCATCGGTGATATCTATAACGAAATGATTCCGTCATTGACTTTGGGATGCGGTTCTTATGGTAAGAACTCTGTTTCTCGTAACGTCTCTGCTGTAAACTTAATCAATGTCAAAACTGTAGCGAAACGGAGAAATAACATGCAATGGTTCAAATTACCGCCAAAAATCTTCTTTGAAAAGAACTCTCTATTGTACTTAGAGAAAATGGAAAACGTTGAACGTGTCATGATCATTTGTGACCCTGGTATGGTCCAATTCGGTTACTGCGATACAGTTCGTGAAGTATTGGCACGACGTAAAAATGATGTGAAGATCGAAGTCTTCTCAGATGTTGAACCGAACCCATCGACAAATACCGTATACGCAGGAACGAAACTGATGGCAGACTTCAAGCCAGATACAGTAATCGCTCTTGGAGGCGGTTCTGCAATGGACGCAGCTAAGGGAATGTGGATGTTCTATGAACACCCAGACACATCTTTCTTTGGTGCAAAACAAAAATTCTTGGATATCCGTAAACGGACATATAAAATCGACAAACCAGAAAAAACACAATTCGTATGTATCCCGACAACATCAGGGACTGGTTCTGAAGTAACGCCATTTGCGGTCATCACTGACAGTGAAACACATGTGAAATATCCGTTAGCAGATTATGCATTGACGCCAGATGTCGCAATCGTCGATCCTCAATTCGTCATGTCAGTTCCAGCATCTGTCACAGCAGATACCGGGATGGATGTGTTAACACATGCAATCGAATCCTATGTTTCAGTCATGGCTTCAGATTATACACGTGGATTGAGCCTACAAGCAATCAAGTTAGTCTTTGACTATTTAGAAAAATCAGTAAAAACACCTGATATGGAATCACGTGAAAAAATGCACAACGCTTCTACAATGGCTGGTATGGCGTTTGCTAACGCATTCCTAGGTATTTGTCACTCAGTCGCACATAAAATCGGCGGGGAATACGGGATCCCTCATGGACGGACAAATGCGATTCTTTTACCGCATATTATCCGCTATAATGCAAAAGATCCACAAAAACATGCGATGTTCCCTAAATATGACTATTTCCGTGCAGATACAGATTACGCAGATATTGCAAAATTCTTAGGTCTGAAAGGCGAAACAACAGAGGAATTAGTCGAAGCTTTAGCAACGGCTGTTTATGAATTAGGAAAATCTGTCGGCATCAACATGAGTCTAAAAGCTCAAGGAGTCACACAAGAAACACTAGATACAACCGTAGACCGTATGGCTGAATTAGCTTACGAAGACCAATGTACGACAGCTAATCCGAAAGAACCATTGATCTCTGAATTGAAACAGATCATCATTGATGCTTACAACGGATAAGCAAAAGAAAGCGTAGAAAAAAGATAAGAAAATAGATGAAAAAGAACTTGGAAAACGTTGTTTCTCCAAGTTCTTTTTTTAATTTTCAAGTAACTGAAAGTTACTTTTGTTATTTAACATTTAGGTCAATTTTAGACAGTTTTTGTTCAAAAAGCGATATTTATAGTGGACGGTATTACTGCTATATTAAGGATATAAAATGAAAGCGTTTAAAAAGGTGGCGTAAAGATGATTATTAAAGAAGAGATTTTTGTACCTAAAGAATTAGTGAAAGAAAAAATTGACCTGCTCGTTGAAAACCTGACAACGATCAAAGACGATAATGGTGAATTTTTGTTGGACTTTGATGGACTGAAAGTAGATGACAAGAGCTGGACAGTGTGGAATTGGCCACAAGGTGTCGGTCTATATGGTATTTATAAAAATTACCAGATGACAAAAAATCCTCGCGCTTATCAAGTGGTCAATGAATGGTTTGAGGATCGTATGGAAGAAGGCGCTCCGCCCAAAAACGTCAATACAATGGCACCGCTATTGACTATGGCTTACTTGTATGAAGACACGAAAGATTCACGCTATTTGCCTTATTTAGAACAATGGGCAGAATGGGTCATGAATGACATGCCTCGGACAAATGAAGACGGGTTACAGCATGCCACATATGGACCGGAAAATAAGAATCAGTTGTGGGACGATACATTGATGATGACAGTGCTTCCTTTGGCAAAAATCGGGAAACTGTTGAATCGCCCAGAATATTTAGAAGAAGCTCGTTACCAGTTTATGATCCATATCAAATACTTGATGGATAAACGAACAGGATTGTGGTATCACGGCTGGACGTTTGAAGGAAATCATAACTATGCCGAAGCATTTTGGGCTCGTGGAAACTGCTGGTTGACGATTGCTATTCCAGAGATCATTGAAATCTTAGAATTATCGAAAGAAGATGCATTGCGCAAATTATTGATCGAAACACTTGAAGCACAAGTGCGTGCATTAAAAACTTATCAGTCTGAAAGCGGTTTATGGCATACGTTGTTGGATGATCCTTCTTCTTACGTAGAATCTTCTGCAACTGCAGGATTTGCTTACGGTATTTTGAAAGCGGTCCATAAACGTTATTTACCACAAGAATATAAAGAAGTCGCTTATCGTGCTATCCAAGGATTGCTTGAACAAATCGATGAAAAAGGAGAAGTTCAAAACGTTTCAATCGGGACAGGAATGGGGGACAGTTTAGATTTTTATCGGAATATCGGAATCACAGCAATGCCTTATGGACAGTCGTTAACGGTGCTTTGTTTGACAGAATTGCTCGTCTCTTATTGTTAAAAGAAAGGAAACCCATATGAAAAAAACATCACTGCTGTTTGCAGCAAGTTCGCTTAGCCTAGGTCTGCTAGGTCTAAGCGGCTGCGGAAATAATTCTAGTGTGGCAACTGTCGCAGATGCAGACGTAAATGAGATAGTTACCTTGCGCTTTGCTTATGCAAGCAACAGCCAGCCAGTAATTGATGCAATGAATGAATTTGGGCGTTTAGTAAAAGAAAAAACAGATGGTTCCGTACAGATCCAGTATTTCCCAGATGGACAACTGGGTGGAGAACGTGAACTGATCGAATTGACACAGTCAGGAGCAGTAGATTTCACAAAAGTAAGTGCCTCAGCGTTGGAAAGTTTCTCTAAAGATTATTCGATTTTTTCAGTTCCTTATCTATTCAATGATGAAGAACATTTCTTTAAGGTGATGGATAATGAAGAAATAATGGAGCCAATCTACCAATCGACCAAAAATTTAGGATTTACCGGATTGACCTATTATGATTCTGGTCAGCGCAGCTTTTATATGGTAGACGGTCCGATCCATACGCCGGAAGATTTGAAGGGAAAGAAGATCCGTGTGATGCAAAGCGAAACCGCTATCAAAATGGTAGAGCTTTTAGGCGGTTCGCCCGTACCTATGGGAAGTGATGAAGTGTACACGTCTCTTCAATCCAATTTGATCAACGGATCAGAAAACAATGAATTTGTCTTGTATACAGCTGGACATGGCGGGGTAGCTAAATACTATTCTTATGATGAGCATACACGTGTGCCAGATATCATCATCATGAATGATGCCATCAAAGAACAGCTAACTGATGAGCAGGAAAAAGCCATTGAAGAAGCAGCGAAAGAATCAACGGTTTTTGAAATTGAAGCTTTTGCAAAAGCAATTGAAGAAGAAAAAGCTTTAGCACAAGAAGAACATGGAGTCCAATTCAATGATGTAGATAATACACCGTTTCGAGAGGCAGTTGCCCCACTTCATGATATATTCAAAAACGATCCTACCTACAAAGACCTTTATCAAAAGATCCAAGAGCAAGGAGCGTAGCTGTGATGAAAATGATTTTAAACAAGGTATTAGAGATCCTGGGAGCTGTTTTGCTTGTTGGGATGGTCGCTGTTGTTTTATGGCAAGTATTTTCCAGAACGGTTTTAGGAAATCCAAATACGGTCACGGAAGAACTTGTTCGATTCGGTCTTGTCTGGTTTGCCATGTTGTCTTCCGCGTATGTTGTGGGACAAAAAGCACATTTAGCCGTAACGGTTTTAAGTGAAAAATTAACTGGCAAAAAAAGTAAAATTTTAGAAGTTGTTGTTCAAAGTTTATTTCTGGTATTTGCTGCGATGATCATGGTGTATGGCGGATGGAATGCTGTCACATTGACAATGGGGCAGATCTCGCCTTCTTTAAGTATTCCTATGGGATATGTTTATCTGTCAGTACCTGTATCGGGGGTACTCATCATTATCTATAGCCTGATCAATCTAATCGATACATTAAGCAACAAGCCAGCAATTCAAGAAAAAATATAAAATTGGAGGAATAAAATGGCAATAGAAGCCGGATTAGTGTTATTTTTTGTGTTTGTTGTGTTGCTTGTATTAGGGATGCCGATTGCTATAAGTATTGCATTCTCATCGATGATGACTTTATTGTTAGTTATACCGTTTGATGTTTCTGCTTTTAGTTCAGCTCAAAAAATGGTGGGAAGTATCAATAGTTTTTCGCTGATCGCTATTCCGTTTTTCGTTCTCTCGGGCATTATCATGAATAATGGAGGGATAGCTAAGAAACTAGTGGATTTTGCGATGTTGTTCGTCGGACGCGTACCGGGGGCTTTAGCTCATACGAATGTGTTAGGGAATGCTTTATTTGGTTCCATCTCTAGCTCGGCCATTGCCGCTTCTACCGCGATTGGTGGAGTGTTGATCCCTCAGCAAGTGGAAGAAGGATATGACCGGAAGTTTGCGACAGCGGTCAATATTGCGTCAGCTCCGACAGGTATGGTCATTCCTCCAAGTACTGCTTTTATCATGTATTCACTTGTTGCTGGTGGTGCTTCGATCTCTGCTTTGTTTATGGGAGGTTATCTCGTAGGCGCTTTGTGGGCGCTAGGAATCATGCTAGTAGCATTCATTGTTGCTAAAAAGAATAAATACCCTGTTGTCGAAAAAGGACAGATGGCTCATGCTGGAAAAATAATAAAAGAGGCGATTCCTAGCCTTCTATTGATTGTCATCATTATCGGTGGTATCTTGACGGGGATATTTACAGCAGTAGAAGCTTCAGCGATAGCTGTCATTTACTCCCTATTGATTGCTATGTTTTACTATAAAACGGTAAAACTAAAAGATATACCTAATATGTTGTTTCAATCAGTAGCAATGTCAGGGACGATCATGTTCTTATTAGCTACTTCTTCCATGATGTCTTTCGCCATGGCGTTTACCGGTATTCCTCAGGCAATTAGTTCGTTGATTATGGGCGTAACGGATAATAAATTTATTATTCTGTTATTAGTCAATCTTGTGTTATTACTGGTGGGTATGTTTATGGATGTGGCGCCTGCTATCTTGATTTTTACACCAATATTTTTACCAATCGTCACAAGTGTAGGGGTTGATCCTGTACATTACGGGTTGTTTTCAATCATGAATCTGTGTGTAGGCTCCATCACGCCGCCAGTAGGTACAGGACTATATGTCGGTGCAAGTGTAGGAGGCGTAAAAGCAGAGGCAATGCTGAAACCACTTCTTCCGTTTTATGGGATTATCCTAGTTGTCTTGTTTTTGATTACCTATTTCCCGCAAATCGTCATGTGGCTACCCAATATGCTGAGTTAGGAGAATAATTATGTTAAACATTACAATTAGAGGACATGATCTTTCCCAAGTCCAAACGATAGAAGATCTTGCAGAAAAAACAAAAGAACAAGGGATCCATACACTGCAGCTCGCCTTAGGTCTTTCGTTTCCTGCAATACCTTCTGGCGCAAATGAAATCAATTCTGGGATGGGAAATTATGTCAAACGAGTTTTAGAAAAGCAAGAAGTGACTGTAGGAATTTTAAGTTGCTATATCAATATGATTCATCCAGATTTAACGATACGAGAAGAGTTGCTGACAAAGTTCGAGCAGTATCTTCGCTATGCTTCTTCTTTTGGTGCGTCGATGGTTGCTTCGGAAACTGGATGTGTCTTGCCGGAAATCCAATATACGGAAGAAAATTTCACAGATGAAGCATTTGCTGAAGCAGTGTCCGTTATCCGTCGCTTGGTAAAAGCTGGAGAAAAATACCAAATGATGGTGGGGATAGAACCAGGTTTGAATCATCCGGTGTATTCTTTAGCAAGAGTAGAGCAGCTGATCCAAGCAGTGGATTCGGACTATCTGGGAATCATTTTAGATCCGACAAATTTGATCACAAGTACTGATTATCAAGAACAAGTCCAATTGGTAGAAGAAGCTTTTGAGCGTTTTGGTGAAAAAATATGTGCGGTTCATTTGAAAGATTTTCGTGTCGAACAGGAAAAAATCGTGCCGGTAAATTTGGGAGACGGTATGATCGAGTACACAAAAATCAAAGAAATCATCAAGAAGAACCGTCCGTATCTGTATGTGGTTCTTGAAGAAACAAAAGATGATGGGATTCGTTATGGAAGAAGTCTTCTTGAATAATGTAAAGAATACATTGATTAACTAATATTTAGAATGGAGGGGGCGGGGCTAGAAGATGCCACGTCTCTTCTTTTTTATAAGAGTATATAAAAGCAGCTCTTTTTGATTACAAAAAACGTGGTATAATAAAATTGTGCATAAGTGAACAAAAGGAGGTGCGGCACATGCTCCAAAAGAAAATCAGCGGTGAACAAGTCAATACGATGGTTTCTGATCAGTATGAAATCTATCATGTCAAAGATGTCGTCAGCCAAAATAAAACGATCTATCATCATCATGATTTCTATGAGATCCATGCTACATTAAAGGGAGAAGCGACTTTTTATTTGAACGGACGACAATTTACGATCAAAGCAGGAAGTGTGCTGCTCATCCATTCCAATGATTTGCATCGTATCGTCCGCCAATCTTCAGATGTATTCGAGCGTGTCTATATCTTTGTCACCCCTTCTTTTCTAGAAAGTCGTTCCACGCCATGGTCTAATCTATCGGCTTGTTTTCAACCAATGGGAGAAAAGAGGAGTCGTGTATTGCAAATAGAACAGGAAGTATTGAAGCAAAAATTATCATTTATCGACCATCCTCCTGATAAAAAAATTTACGGTGAAGACATAAAATATGAACAAGCTCTGGTAGAATACTTGATTTTTCTCAATCAAGTTGTACAAAAAGAAGAGAGTGCGCAAGAACAGAATGCTGTAGTTCCTAATGAGCGTGTGGAACAAATGTTACAATATATCTCAAAAAATTTATCTCATCCGCTTTCTTTAGAGGAAATGGAAAAGCAGTTTTTTGTCAGCAAATACCATATCACACGAGAATTTAAAAAGTACACTGGATTTACGTTTCATCAGTATGTAATGAAGAAAAAGCTGATCTATGCCAAGCACTTGTTGCGAGAGTACCGCAGCTCTAGTGCTGTATATAGTAAAAGTGGTTTTTCGTCTTATCCGCATTTTCTGAAAGCATTCAAGAGAGAGTTCGGCATAACGCCTAAAGAATTTTTGAAACGTGATACACAGAAACAGTTGGTTCATTATGAACATTTTGAAGATGAACAATGAGAATGATCACTAAAAAATAACCGCAGTAGCTGCTGTTGTTTATATAGAAGCAGAAACTGCGGTTATTTTATTTTTATCTATATATTTCAAAATATTTTGAAAAAATGACGTACATATTATATGAATCAGCTGAATTTACGGAAGTCTCTCGGCGATAGTCCTGTTTTTGCTTTGAACAGGCGGCTAAAGTAAGCAAAATTCTCAATCCCTATTTCTTCGGAAATCATTCGAACCGTAAATTCTGTATACCGAAGAAGGTCTTTAGCGTAAGAAAGTTTTTTGCTGATCAAATAATCGATTGGTGGAGAACCGATAAATTTGGAAAAATCTTTGCTCAGCTGATATTTATTCAATAAGAATTGTTGTTCTAATTGATCAAGTGTAATCGTTTCTTTGAAATGTTCGTCTAAGTATTGCTTCAGTTTGTAAACGTAGGCGGGAATATCCTCTTCTTCGAAATCTAGCTGATACTTTTGCAAAATCAGTTCATTCAACAACTCGTGGATAGCTACAGAGGACTGGAAATCGGTACGGGCATTCGTGCCTTGTTGCATGTGGATCAATTCTGTGATCAAATGGTGGATCTTGTTTTCTGATGGATCCCCTGTTGAATGGAAGGTGTTATGGCCGTCTTTTGTGAACTCCTGATAAAATGATTGGACGTTCTGACCATTCAAATGGATCCAATCCATTTCCCATGGTTCTTCGCTGATCGTTTGATAACGCTGATATTCTTGGCAGTCAATAAAAAATAAGTCTCCAGCTTTTAGCTGTTGCTGATTATCATTATATGTAAGCGAACCTTCGCCAGACAAAGTAAACTTTATCAAGTAAGAAGGTAAATGTGCTCGTTCAGTATAGTAAGGGATTGGTGCTTTGAAGTAACCGATTTCTTGGATATAAAAAAATAAATTCCTGCTTCTTTGTGTAGGCGTCAAGATCACTCTTTTTGAGTCTTCCGACCATGAGTGGTTGGCTTTTTCCCAGTAATCCATGTAAACACTCCCAACTTGTCAAGATAATGCAATTATATACCAAAATAGTGTGAAGCAAAATATAAGATTCTGTATTATGATAGCATTGTTAATAAATGATAACGCTTTATTAATAAAGTGCTAATCAACAATAAAGTAAAAGAGGTGGAGAAATGAATCCAACATTTGTTGCCATCGATATCGGTGCATCAAGCGGACGACTAATGAAAAGTACGAGGGATGCAAAAGGTTCTTTGATCTTGGAAGAAGTGCACCGGTTCAAAAACGGCTTTCGGAACAAAGACGGTCACGATCGCTGGAAGATCGATTATCTTATCAAAGAGATTTTGATTGGATTTGAAAAATTAAAGCAGACAGGGATTGATCGTCTTTTTGCGGGGATCGATACATGGGCAGTCGATTACTGTCTGATTGACGAACAAGGGGATCGGATAAATGATCCGATTGCTTATCGGGACAAGCGTACCAATGGAGCAGTAGAACAGTTTTCTGAAATCTATTCTCTAGATAAGTTGTATGAGCAGACAGGGATTCAGATCCAGCCTTTCAATACCTTGTTCCAATTGTTTGCTGAAGAAAAAGAAAATTTGGCAAAAGCACATAAATTGTTACTGATACCTGATTATTTAGGGTATGTCTTTACTGGTAACATGGTGACGGAGAAAACTAATGCATCTACTATGCAGCTGCTGAATGCAGGGACAAAAGAATGGGAAATAGAACTTCTTGAAAAAATCGGTGTCTCGAAGGAATTATTTCCACCATTGACAGAGCCGGGAACGATACTAGGAGATCTGCAAAAAGAACAATTTTCAAAATATGATTTGCCAGATGTGACCTTTATCACAGTAGCAAGTCATGATACGGCGTCAGCTGTATTAGGAACGCCAGGTCAAGGAGAACGTTGGGGTTATATCAGCAGTGGGACATGGTCGCTTTTAGGGATTGAAACAAAGATCGCCAATGTTTCTCGCAATGCTTTTTCTGAAAATTATACGAATGAATGGGGTGCCCATAACACGGTGCGTTTTTTGAAAAACATCATGGGGATGTGGTTGATCCAGGAAGTTGCCCGAATGCAAGAGTACGAGTACAGTTATGCGGAATTGGCAGAGCTTGCTGCAAAAGAAAAACCGCTGCAGCAAGTGATGGAAATCAATGACCCTCGATTTTTGAATCCCCCAAATATGATAGAAGAGATTCAGCAATACTGTTTTGAAACAGAGCAGCCAGTCCCTGTCTCATCGGGAGCTATCGCTCGTTGTGTGTATGATAATCTTGCTCTTTGTTACGCACAAGAGCTGATCAAAGTAGAACACTTAACTGGAACGAAATTGGAAAAGCTGCACATCGTAGGGGGCGGATCGAATAATCGTCTACTGAATCAATTGACAGCAGATTATGCCGGAATCATTGTAGAAGCAGGTCCTAGTGAAGCCACAGCAATCGGGAATGTTGCCATGCAAATGCTCAGTACAGGTCAGTTTTCGAATATAGAACAAGCAAGAAATGTAATCAAACAGTCGTTTCCATGTGAAACTTTTTACCCAGATGAAAATAAGCAAAACACGATGGAATGGTACGTGAATAAAATCAAAGGAGTAATCGTATGAACACGATTGAAAGAAATTACGAACAAGCAAAAGAAAAATATGCAACTATCGGTGTAGATACAGATGCTGTACTAGAAAAGATACAGGACATCAAAATTTCTATGCATTGCTGGCAAGGAGATGATGTCAAAGGTTTCTTGACACCGGATGGCGAATTGACCGGTGGAATCATGGCGACAGGGAATTTTCCAGGAGCCGCACGAACACCTGAAGAGCTTAGACAAGATCTGGAGAAGGCTTATTCGTTGATACCGGGCAAACACAAATTGAACCTTCATGCTATCTATTTGGATACAGAAGAATCTGTCAATCTAAATGAAATTGAGCCGAAACATTTTGAAAAATGGGTAGAGTGGGCAAAAAAAGAAGAAATCGGTCTTGATTTCAATCCGACTTTCTTTTCGCATCCAATGATGAAAGACGGCTTTACATTGGCTCATCCAGATAAAGAAATTCGTGAATACTGGATCGAACACGGGAAAAGAAGCCGCAAAATCGCGGAGTACTTTGGGAAAGAAACTGGACAAACAAGTATCAATAACTTTTGGGTACCTGATGGGATGAAAGATAATCCGATTGATCGTTTTACCCCACGGAAACGTTTAATGGAATCACTCGATGAAATTTTTACAGAAGAGTTAGATGAACGGTATGTACAAGATGCAGTAGAAAGCAAACTATTTGGTTTAGGCGCTGAAGCTTATACAGTCGGTTCCCATGAATTTTATATGGGTTACGGGTTGACTCGTGACAAACTTGTTTGTCTAGATGCTGGACATTTTCATCCAACAGAAGTGATTTCCAATAAATTATCTTCATTAGCTTTATTCAGCAAAGGAATCATGCTGCATGTTTCCCGTCCAGTGCGTTGGGATTCAGACCATGTGGTTTTGATGGATGATGAATTGCAGGAAATCGCTAAAGAATTAGTCCGTAACGAATTGTTGGAAAAAACAAATATCGGTCTGGATTTCTTTGATGCAACGATCAACCGTATCGCTGCTTGGGTCATCGGTACGAGAAATACACAAAAAGCACTGCTGAAAGCTATGCTGGAACCAGTTGAGCGATTGAAAGAAATGGAGCTGGCTTTTGACTTTACTTCAAGAATGGCTTATACGGAAGAATTGAAAGATTTCCCGTATGCCGATGTATGGAATTATTTCTGTTACAAAAATCAAGTTCCAGTTGGTTTGGATTGGCTGGAAGAAGTCCAGGAATATCAAAAAGACGTGTTGGAATTAAGAAAATAGGAGTGTGGCTATATTGAAAAAAATAGATATTTTACAAGCGCCTTATGTGAAAGAAATGATCGAAACGACGTCGAATCTTTATCGCTTGGGATGGGATGAAAGAAATGGCGGGAATATTTCTTATTTACTAAAAGAAGAAGAGATCACACCGTTCTTGGATCCTGAAAAAGTGATCCGCCGCATCTCGATGATTTTTGATGCCAGCCGTTTAGCAGGATGCTATTTTATTGTAACTGGTTCAGGAAGATATTTTAAAAATGTAGCGAGCGAACCTGCCGAGAATCTTGGAATCGTTCGAGTTGCTGAAGATGGCAAAACATTGGAACTTTTGTGGGGGCTGGAAAACGAATGCCTTCCTACAAGCGAGTTGCCAAGTCATTTCATGAGTCATATCGCCCGTTTAGAAGTAGACCCAGATAATCGGATCGTTATGCATTGCCATGCTAGTCATCTATTAGCGATGAGTTTTACGCATGAATTAGACGAACGTTCCTTTAGTCGTACGCTATGGCAAATGTGTACGGAATGCTTAGTTGTTTTTCCAGAAGGAATTTCCATCATTCCGTGGATGGTTCCGGGAACAAATGAGATTGGGGAAGCAACAGCTGAAAAAATGAAAGAAACTCGATTGGTTTTATGGCCACAACATGGAATCTACGGGTCAGGAAAAGACATGGATGAAGTCTTTGGTTTGATCGAGACAGCAGAAAAGGCAGCAGAAGTCTATACGTACGTCAAAGCGCAAGGACCAATCTTGCAAACAATCACAGACGATAATCTGTGGCGCTTAGCAGATGCGTTTGGTGTTACTCCGAAAGCAGGTTATTTGGAGGAAGTTCATACGAAAGCAGGTGTCTGACATGGTGAAAAAAGCTTTTTGCATGAAAGTTTACCCAGAAAAACAAGAAGAATACAAAAAAAGACATGATGAACTTTGGCCAGAGATGCGTACAGCACTTCGTGAACACGGGGTCATCGACTATTCGATCTATCTTGATCCGAGTATAAGTTTGTTATTTGGTTACTTAGTGATCGAAGATGAAAAGTTATGGGAAAAAATGGCAAATACATCTATCAATCAAAAATGGTGGAAGTACATGGAAGATATCATGGAGACAAATCCAGATGCCTCTCCAGTCAGTTGGGAATTGATGCCAGTCTTTGAACTGTAGTAACAAGCAACTGGGCAACCGGTTGCTTGGAGTTCTTTCGTTTTTATTGTGAAAAATAATACAAATTAGGAGGAATAAAAAATGAGTAATCGAATGATTTTAAATGAAACATCGTATTTTGGAAAAGGAGCGATTGAGTCGATCGTCCCTGAATTTCAGCAGCGAGGATTCAGCAAAGCAGCTGTCATTACTGACAAAGGATTGATCGAGCACGGTATAGCAACAAAAGTAACAGAACTTCTAGATAAAGCAGCAATCGATTATGCTTTATACGACGGGATCGTACCTAATCCAACGATCCAAAATGTAAAAGATGGAGTGGCTTTTGTTAAAGAGGCAGAGGCAGACTGTTTGATCGCAATCGGTGGAGGTTCGCCAATCGATACGGCAAAAGCCATTGGGATTATTTTGACGAATCCAGAGTTTTCAGACGTCATTAGTTTAGAAGGTGTTGCTGATACGGAAAATCCATGTTTACCTATATTAGCTATACCAACGACTTCTGGAACAGCAGCAGAAGTAACGATCAACTACGTCATCACAGATGAAGTAAATCACCGAAAATTTGTTTGTGTTGATCCTCATGATATCCCAATCGTCGCGTTCATCGACAGCGATATGATGATGGGAATGCCGAAAAAATTGGCTGCATCAACAGGTATGGATGCTATGACGCATGCTATTGAAGGGTTTATCACAAAAGGCGCTTGGGAAATGACTGATATGCTGCATTTAAAAGCAATCGAAATCATCGGTCATTCTTTGGAAGCTTCTGTAGATGGCGATCAAAATGGGCGAGAAAAAATGGCATTAGGACAGTATATTGCGGGAATGGGCTTCTCAAATGTCGGTTTAGGACTGGTACACGGGATGGCTCACCCGTTAAGTGCATGGTACAACATTCCTCATGGCGTAGCGTGTGCAGCACTTTTGCCAACTGTCATGAAATATAACAAAGAATATACTGGAGAAAAGTACCGTGAGATCGCTCTTGTTCTAGGGATTAAAGGAGCAGCTGAAATGTCTTTAGAAGATGTAAGAGAAGCGGCTTGTGGTGAGATCGATCGGTTGAGCAAAGCGGTTGGAATCCCAGAAACCATTTCTGAATTAGGTGTAAAAGAAGCAGATATCCCAGCAATTGCAGAAGATGCTTTGCGAGATGTATGCACACCAGGAAATCCAAGAGAAACGACAGTAGAAGAAATCATTGCTTTATATCAAAGTTTGATGTAAAAACGAAGCGGATCTTCAACATTAAATTGCCTGTAAAGAGAAATGGTAGTTTATATCTGGATATCTCTTTTAAATTGATGGTATTTCCGCTATAATTTTTCTTATAAAGAAATAGGAGAATATTATATGGAAAATAAAAAGCCTTATGGAACTGTATTGATCAAAGCCTCTAAAATACTAGACTATTTAGCGGAAAACCAAGATGTCTCTTTGCAGACGATCGCAAAGGATGTGGGAATGACCTCTTCTACAGTCTTGAAAATACTAGATACTTTGCTGATGATCGGCTACGTAAATAAAAATTCAGAGAAAAACTATCGTTTAGGTGCAAAGCTTATTCGCTACGCGAATAAAAACATTGAACAAATCGATTTGGTAGAGTTGACTTTACCGTTTTTAGAACAGCTGCAGCAAAAGATCGATGAGACTATCCACTTAGGAGTATTGGACAACAATGAGATCTTGTACGTGAACAAACTAGATCCAAAACATCAAACGATCCGCATGTCTTCAAAAATCGGAATCACCCGACCATTATACAATTCTGCGATGGGCAAAGCCGTATTAGCAGAATTCAGTGAAGAGCAGTACACTGATTATCTTGAAAAGCATCCGTTGATCCCTTACACAGAATATACGATCACCAATGCATTACGGTTGAAAAAGGAAATCCAAACGGTAAAAGAAACCCACATCGCATTTGACGATGAAGAAATCGAACGTGATATTTTTTGTATAGGAGCCTCAATTGTGAAAAACGAACAAATCATTGGTGCATTTAGTGTAAGTATGCCGAAATATCGTTTAACAGATGAGACAAAAGAACAAATAATCAGTGCCCTCAAGCAAACAAAAAGCGAAATCGAGCAAAGAATTCAAAAATAATGAAAAAAGCGTTTGCAATTTTTCTTTTCTGCCGTATAATATGGGTATAGATTTCCAAGTTATAAAATAAAATTTCTAAATAGGAAATAGGTGGAGAAGATGAAAAAAATTGATATTTTATCTCGATTGAAAAACGCCGGAGTGATTGCGGTGGTACGCGGAAAAAGCAAAGAAGAAGCTTTGAATGCTTGCCACGCAATCATCAAAGGTGGTCTAACTGGTATTGAGTTGACTTTTACAGTCCCTCAAGCAGATCAAGTAATCAAAGAACTTTTGTCATTCTACAAAGACCAACCAGAAATAGTGATTGGCGCAGGCACAGTATTAGACGCTGTCACAGCTCGCTTGGCTATCTTAGCTGGCGCAGAGTATATTGTTAGCCCTTCCTTTGATCAAGGAACGGCAGAGATGTGCAATCTGTATCAAATTCCTTACTTACCAGGATGTATGACTATTACCGAGATCAAAACAGCGCTGAAAAGCGGGGTAGATATCGTCAAACTATTTCCTGGAAGCGCTTATGGACCAAGTATCATTTCTGCCTTCAAGGCGCCGATGCCTCAAGTCAATATCATGCCAACTGGCGGTGTGAGTCTGGACAATATGAAAGAGTGGTTCGATGCTGGTGTCGTAACAGTCGGAGTAGGTGGGAACCTTTTAGCACCCGCAGCTACAGGAGATTTTGACAAAGTAACGGAAGTCGCGCAACAGTATGCAGCAAAAATGAAAGAAATCAAGAGGTAGCTGCTTATGGGAAAAGTAGTGACACTCGGAGAAATCATGTTGCGATTGTCCACAGATCAGGGAACCCGTATCGATTCAAGTGAACGATTCGCTGCCCATTATGGCGGAGGGGAAGCAAACGTAGCAATTTCTTTAGCTAATTACGGACATGAAGCGATTTTTGCTACAAAAGTACCTGATAACGCATTGGGAAAAGCAGTCAAAAAGCACTTGCAATGTTATGGAGTAGATACGAAACAGGTATTATCTGGTGGATCAAGACTAGGTACTTATTATATGGAAACTGGTAGTGGCGAACGCGCCGCCTCAGTGATCTATGATCGTGCCGGATCAAGTTTTGCTGAAATGGATCATTTGGAATGGTCGCTAGAGGAGTTATTCCAAGGAATAGATATATTTCATGTTTCAGGAATTACCCCAGCTTTGTCTAAAAAATGGCAAAAAATGACGAAACAGGTGATAGAAACTGCAAAAAAAGCTGGCTGCCTGATCAGCTTCGATATCAACTATCGTGGAAAATTATGGACACAGCAAGAAGCCAGCGAAGTAATCCATCAGCTTTTACCTTTAGTAGATATCTGCTCAGCTGGAAAAATGGATGCTCTTTATTTGTTAGGTATCGAGAAAGCGCCAGAAGCAGAAGAACAACCTCTAATTTATTATTATCAAAAAATGCAGGAAAAGTTCCCGAATATTCAGGTGTTTTATTCGACCAAGCGTACCGTTCATTCAGCAAGTGAAAATGAACTGAAGGGGACATTGTGGATGAACCATGAATATGTGGAATCCCAAGTCCATAGAATTACCCCAATCGTGGATCGAGTAGGTGGCGGAGATGCTTTTGCAGGTGGCGTGCTCCATGGGATTTTATCCAATATGTCTCCGCAAGAAATCATTGATTTTGCTACGGCAGCTTCTGCCTTGAAGCATACGATCCATGGGGACTGCAACCAATTCAGTCAAGAAGAAGTCGCACAATTTTTAGCATGCGGCTCTGGAAAAATCATTCGATAGAAGGAGTAGAAGAAAATGCAAGAAATGGAAACACGTTATACACACAGTCCAGAAGATATCCGTCATTATTCAACGGAACAATTGAGAAAAGAATTTTTAGTAGAAAAGGTATTTGAACCAGGGAAAATCAGTTTGACTTATACGCACAACGATCGAATGATCTTTGGTGGAGTGACACCTACTGAAAAAGAATTAGAAATCACATTAGACAAAGAACTAGGTGTTGATTACTTCTTAGAGCGTCGTGAACTAGGTGTGATCAATATCGGTGGACCAGGATTCATCGAGATCGATGGGCAAAAAGAAGAAATGAAAAAACAAGACGGATACTATATCGGAAAAGAAACACGACATGTTGTATTTTCTTCTCAAGATGCTGAAAACCCAGCTAAATTCTATATTAGTTCTGTTCCAGCTCATCATAAATATCCAAATGTAAAAATCAGTATCGACCAAGTAAAACCAATGGAAACTGGTGAAGGCCTGACACTGAATGAACGTAAAATCTATCAATACATCCATCCAAATGTATGCGAAAGCTGTCAATTACAAATGGGTTATACGATTTTAGAACCAGGAAGTGCTTGGAATACGATGCCTTGTCATACACATGAACGTCGTATGGAAGCTTATGTCTACTTTGATTATGCCAATGAAGATACACGTGTGTTCCACATGATGGGCAAACCAGATGAAACAAAACATTTAGTTGTAGACAATGAACAAGCCATTATTTCGCCAAGCTGGTCGATCCATTCAGGTGTAGGTACAAGCAATTACTCATTCATCTGGGCAATGTGCGGAGAAAATATCACCTATACAGACATGGATATGGTGCAAATGGATCAATTAAAATAAGCATAAGGGAGAGAAAATGATGGAATTTAGTATGGATATGTTTCGTTTAGATGGAAAAGTAGCATTAGTCACCGGTGCTGTCTATGGTATTGGATTTGAGATTGCACGCTCTTTAGCTACAGCAGGAGCAAAAATCGTATTTAATAATTTGAATCAAGAATCAGTTGATGAAGGTATAGCGCATTATAAAGAAGCAGGCATCGATGCAAAAGGTTATGTCTGCGATGTGACCGATGAAGAAGCGGTTCAAGCGATGGTTCAACAGATCAAAGAAGATGTAGGTTCAGTTGATATTCTAGTCAACAATGCAGGGATCATCAAACGGACACCGATGATCGAAATGGATGCGGCAGACTTCCGCCAAGTAATCGACGTGGATTTAAATGCCCCATTCATCGTTTCAAAAGCAGTTATTCCGGATATGATCGAAAAAGGCGGCGGTAAAATCATCAATATCTGCTCTATGATGAGTGAATTAGGACGCGAAACGGTCAGTGCTTATGCTGCGGCAAAAGGCGGATTAAAAATGCTGACGAAAAACATCGCTTCTGAATACGGTCAATACAATATCCAATGTAATGGAATTGGACCAGGTTATATTGCTACACCGCAAACTGCTCCATTACGCGAAACACAAGAAAACGGTGAACGTCATCCATTCGATCAATTTATCGTTGGACGTACGCCAGCAGCACGCTGGGGCGAGCCAATCGATTTGGCTGGACCATCTGTCTTCTTGGCTTCTAGCGCATCTGATTTCGTTAACGGCCATGTCTTGTATGTGGACGGAGGCATACTTGCCTATATCGGAAAACAACCTTAAAAGAGCTTTAATACACTGTTTAGTGGAGAGGTTGTGAAATCAGCGGCTTGAACGAATACCGAAGGACAGCTGATTAAACATCATTTATTCGAAAAAAGAGGCTGAGACAGAAGCATTTAACTCCAAGAAATAAGAAGGAATTCACGAAAATTGCTTTTCAAATTTTTGTGAATTCCTTCTTATTTCTTGGAGTTGCTTTTGCTTCCGCCGTTTGTACGTGTTTAGAGCGTGAGACAAAAGTGTTCTTTACTTTTGTCCCACGCTCTTTTCTGTGCGTCTTCCATACTTCACTAAGTCGATCCCTCTTGCTTCGCACCAATCCTTCACTGGTCCGGAAAAGATCAGAGATTGTTGGTGTAGGGCCGCGGTATTCGTTGCGCCGACCATAGTATAAAGCAGACGAAGCTCTTCTTGCCATTGCTTCATCAGTATAATAGTTTCTTCTACGCCATGATTCATCAGATGCGTCAGTACGGTTCCTGAAGTACCCACTGCATTTGCGCCGAGACAAAGGGCTTTAAATATGTCATAGGCATTGCGGATACCTCCGGAGGCTAGGATTTCCATAGAAGTGTCTGCTTCATTTGCTTCAAGCAATGAAGAGACTGTCGATTGCCCCCAGTCAGCTAAATAACTCAGTTCCCGCTTGGAGCGACGGGCGTTTTCGATCTGGGTGAAGCTTGTTCCGCTTCGACCGCTGATATCAACTGTATGAACTCCTAAAGAAGCTAGATCATTGAGCGTTTCTCTTGTCATGCCAAAACCGACTTCTTTTACGATGAGGGGGACGTCAATGGCTGTTTGAGTCTCTTGAATAAGTACTTTCCAATTGGTAAAATCACGGTCTCCCTCAGGCATAACCAACTCTTGAGGTGCATTCAAATGAATTTGTAAGGCATCTGCGTGAAACAATCGGATAGCTTCTTTGGCTCTTTCGACAGAAGTCCCTGCACCGATGTTGGCAATGATTTTCCCGTGAGGATATTCTTGTCGCATAATCGTATAAGTATCGGCTAAAGAAGGGTCTTTCAAGGCAGCGCTGACTGAACCAGTGGCAATCATCAAATCTGCTTCTCTTGCGACGATTGCAAGATCTTGGTTGATTTTTTTTGTTTTTTCGCTTCCGCCAGTCATCGCATTGATATAAAATGGGCTGCTTAGTGTAAACCCAACTGCCTGTGTACTTAGATCGACATCAGAAACTGCTATTTGCGGCAAAGGGTTATGGATGATCCGTACGAAGTCAAATTCGTTTTTTTGTTTATCATGAAAGGCTTTAGCTAGTGAAACATGTTCGTCTTTTCGATTCATCGGTTTTCCTTTCTTTGATCGCTATAGACATGTAACGGCAGTGGAGTGATTTCTGCTTTTTCCCATGCACTCATTAAAGGAAGAATGCCAGATTTCTGGTCAACAATTACGATTCCGCAATCGCCCCCACCTGCACCAGAAGATTTTGCGGCTCCTTCATACTGTTCAGCTAAATTACACAATTTGTTCAAAGCAGGCGTTTCGATGACGACCCCAGTGATTGCAGATAAATCATGCAGTAATTGTCGGTTTTTTCGAATCATCTGTTGGATCAACGTTACATTATTTTCTTTAAACCCTTTGATCATTTCGTTGACACATTCTGTACTGTTTTTTAAGAAAAGCTGATAAGCCACCATTTTATCTTCTCTCGAACGGTGAACTTGATCGACCAAATCAGAAGTAGAGGCAGGGCTACCCGTCCAACCAATCAATAAACGTAAATCTTCAGGAGCAATCAATGGCTCAATGGATAGACCTGGCCAATCCAGGGCAAGTAACTCACTGATAGAATGCTGAGTTTCTTGTTCTTGGAGCCAAGGATGGTCGAAGGTTGAGAAAGCGATCCAGCCACCATAACAGCTAGCAGCGATGTCGCCGCAGGAACCATTATCTTGAACTGCTAAATTGGCTAGTGCTGCAATCTTGAAAATCTCCAACTGAGATAAATTCAACGCGTAAAAAACATTCAAGGCTTTGACCGTTGCAACGGTCACGGCACCGCTAGAACCCAATCCATATTTCCGGCCATTTGAACTGTCTAACTCACTTGTTACTTTCAGATCATAAAAGGATAAAAGAATGTTTTTTTCTTGTGCATACTTTTCAGTCAAGCGAATAGCAGCAAGGATATAATGAAAAGGATTTTCCCGAATATCTAAAACTAATTCTCCGTTGCGTCTTGTCCAACGTACAGGCATCCCACTATATTGTGCAGATTGGATACTTCCGACTTTTCGTGCAGATTCTACAGTGACTGTCACGAATTGATCGACTGCAGCGATAACTGCTGGATGGCCTGTTTCAACAACTGCATATTCTCCGGCAATATAGAGTTTGCCTGGTGCAGATACTTCAATCATAAAAATCTCCCTTTATTCAATAATCGCAATTCCTGGACCAGCATGGGCAGTAATTACTTGTTCTTTGCTAAATAATTTGGTAAAAGCTTCTTGTACCTCAGATAAATAGGTGTTTTCCACTAAAACTTTGACATTAGGCCCAGCGTCCATCGTAAAGTAGCATGGAATGCCTTGCTTTCTCAATTGCCGCACTGCATCCATCGCTTTTAAGCTGTCAGGAGACCAGTAAGTGAATGGAGGCTGGGCAGCTAAAGTCGTTCCATGCATTTTTAGTCCGTTTCTTTCCATCGTTTCTCCGAGAAGTTGGAAATCTTTTGTTTTGATTGCTTGTTTCAATTGATATAGATCCCCTTCAACGGAATCTAACCAGCCTTGATAAAAACTGGATGTTTCGACTGTCCGACGCATCCCATTTCTGCTGGACACTTCTTTTTTCTGGTCGTTGATCAAAACGAAAACCATTGCTAAATCGTCTTCGAAAGAATCGGAAGGGACAGGCTTAGCGTAAGAACTTAAGTCGTCATGGCCTTTTTCCCATTCGACGAAACCACCGAAAATACTTCGGCAAGCTGAACCAGACCCGCGTCGAGCAAATCTTGAAAGAGAGAGATCATCTAATCCAAGCTTAAGAGCAGTATTGCAAGCGCCTGCTAAAGCAGCTAGCCCGCTGGCAGAGGAGGCTAATCCAGCTGCGGTAGGAACGAAATTCTGACTGATTACTGAAGCTTTTAGTGAGAGGCCGGCTTCTTTACGAAAAAGGTCAAGAAACTGACTGACTTTTTTTGTTGCTTTTTCGTCTTGCAAGGTGCCATCTAGATAAAATTCATCTACCATATAGCTATCAGAAAAGATGACTTCTGTCTCTGTATAAAATGCATCCAATGTTAACGAAAGGCTGTTGTTCATTGGAAGGATGAGTTCTTCATTTTTCTTACCCCAATATTTGATTAGAGCAATGTTGGTATATGCGCGTGCTTTGCCTTTAAACATAGGTATGTACTCCTAATCCTTGTATCCAAGTTTCAGCAGCACCCGCATCTTCAAGTGCTTGACTGATTTCTTGGGCTTTTGTTTTTGTTTGTGCTAATGCAATCATACAGCCACCGCGTCCACCGCCAGTTAATTTGGCACCCAATGCCCCGGCATCTTTTGCTGTTTGGATCAATAGATTAAGAAAATCATTGCTGATTGTCAGCTTTTCCAGAAGTGATTGTGATTCATCCATTGTCTGTGCCAACGTTTCTGGTGAATTTTCAATGATTGCTTGTTTTGCTTGCTTCGTCAAGTATCCTAATTTTTGGATCATTTGTCCAGTTTCATGAGGCTGGGTTTCAAAGAGGTGAGCGACATCTTTGACGGCTTCTCTTGTTTGTCCTTTGATTCCTGTATCAGCGACAATCAAAAAAGCATCGATGTTCAAAGAAAAGTAGTCGAAAGGATGCCCTTTTGTAAAATAAATCGGCTGCAAGCTGCTAGTAGCGGCTGCATCGATTCCACTAGGATTACCGTGGGCAATTTTTTCCGAAAGCTGGACATTTTCTAATAGTATTTCACGAGACAAAGGAAATGCTAAGTAATCATAAAAAGCACGAGTGACTGCTGTGGCGACTGCAGCGCTTGATCCCATTCCACGTTCAGCAGGAATCGTGCTTTCAATGGTCAGTTGCAAGTTTTTTTGGATGTCATGCTGTTTTTTTAAGTGAATGAATAATTTTTTGATATTTTTTAATGCATGAGGAGCTTCGGCTAAATTTCCTGAATAGTAGGAAGAAACCAGTTGATCGTCCATTGCATCCAGCTCTTCAAGGAATGCGGTGACTTTTGTTGCATAGAAAGGAAAGGCAATCGCTGGTTCTCCATAAACAACCGCGTGCTCGCCCATCAATATGATCTTTCCGCTTGATTCTCCTTGGCCATAGTTTGCCATAATCTAACTCCTTCTCACGTAAAAGTGATTTTTAAGCAAAAAATAAAGCGCCCAAAACGAGTTGCGCTGCTTCACGAATTTTTTTGTCCACTAAGGGTCTCAAAAAACATTCCTCCTTTATTTTACTAAAACCATCTCAGAAGTAAAACTAAGAATACGTTTTCTAAAGAAAAAACACTTTTTTCTTAAGAATTTTTTGACTTTTTTTCTTCTTTGACTAGAAAAAAATACAATTGACACTACTAGATATTGGGGGTATATTTAAAAAGGTTGGAGTTAAACACAATATTTAGTGATGAAGTGAGCTGGAGGTAAATGAGCGTGATCGTTTTAGCAGGTACAATTGGTGCCGGAAAATCAAGTTTAACAGAAATGATGGCTGAACACTTTGATAGTCAGGCATTTTATGAATCGATTGATGATAATGAAGTCTTGCCCTTATTTTATGCAAACCCTGAACAGTATGCTTTTTTGCTGCAAATTTATTTTTTGAATAAACGTTTTGCAAGCATCAAACAAGCAATGAAAGATGACAATAATGTATTGGACCGTTCGATTTATGAAGATTCACTGCTTTTCCATCTAAATGCAGATCTAGGAAGAGCAACAGAAACAGAAGTTCGTGTGTATGATGAACTGCTGGAAAACATGATGGAAGAACTTCCCTATGCTGCCCATAAAAAACATCCGGATTTATTAGTTCATATTCGTGTATCTTTTGATACGATGTTGGAGCGTATCGAAAAACGTGGTCGTTCGTATGAACAATTGTCCTTTGATCCAAGTCTATACGATTATTACAAAGAATTGAACAGACGTTACGATCAATGGTATGAAGAATACAAAGAAAGTCCAAAAATCCAAATCGATGGAGACCGCTATAATTTTGTGGAAGATCCTCAAGCAAAAGAAGAAGTCTTGAAAATGATCGAAGAAAAATTAGCAGAGATTCGCCAAACCAAAGTAGCCATTTGATTTACAGTTGCTCAAATAAAGGGTAAACCTTTATTTGAGCGACTTTTTTCTTTATACTGGAAACAAATGCCAGGAGGATAGAGTATGCGGGAAAAACACTATTTTAATCAAGACCGTAATTTTTGGATCAATGTACAGCAAAACGATGTGCTAGCTGTTAAAAACTTAAAAGAAGAATATGGCATTAGTGACGAGATGCTGACTTATTCTCTAGATAAAAATGAACGGGCGCGCGTAGAGTACGATTCTTTTGATGAAGCGTTACTGCTTGTATCAAATGTTCCGCACCAGCAAAAAGTCGATAATCATTATGAAACTAGTCCTATCGCTTTTATTTTAAAAGAAGACGGTTTGTTTACATTTACCACGCCGAATACCGAGTACGTGATTCGACTAATTCGATCGCTTTTGGAACGAATGCCAGACATGAGTGTATACAGTTTATTGTTTCGTACATTGTTTTTGATTTCTGATTCCTTTTTTCCTTTAATCGAGGAAGTGAATAGTGAACGTCAGCGGCTTAATCTGAAATTAAGAGAAAAAACAACGAACAAGAATCTGCTGCAACTTTCAGATTTAGAGATCGGTTTGGTTTACTTAGTTACAGGAACAAAACAAAATGTAGTACTTTTAGAACAAATCAAGGCATTGGCTATTTATCGCAAGTTGTCAGAAAAGGAAAAAGAAGAGTTGGACGATGCACTGATCGAAGCACGACAAGCAGTTGAAATGACGAACTTAGCTTCGCAGATTTTAGACCAGCTCTCTGGCACTTATAATAATTTGCTGAATAACAACTTGAATGACACGATGAAATTTTTGACGGTCTGGTCGCTGATCTTGACCGTTCCAACTATTGTGACAGGATTCTTCGGAATGAATCTCCAGTTACCCTTTACCCATTCCGTTTTCGGATGGGGAATCGCCTTGATCATCAGTTTGGTCTTATCTATTTGGATGCTTATTGCACTGTGGCGGCGGATTCGTTGATCTAGTCTTTGATCTGCAAACCAAGGGCTTGGGCGATCACAAGTGCTTGCTCTTGGTTGACGATTAGTCCCGCCAAAGAATCTTGAGATAAAGCGATTGCTGTGAAGAAATTAGTCGTAAAGTCTAATCCCTTCAGAGAAGTTCGAAACCAGTTCGAACCGGTTAACTGATTGTCAGACAAAAAAAGGTTTTTCCAAGTGACCTCATAAAATTCGCTGTCTTCTAATTGACAATGATCGAAGGAGACAGCTTTCAAGTTTGTACTACTAAAGGAAGCCATCGAAGCAATACAATCAGTGAAAGTACAGTCTCGAAGATAACTTTCGGCAAAATTCGTACCTGTTAATTTACATTGATGAAACACGACTTGGTGGAAACTGCCACCAATCCACTCCAGATTGGAAAAATCACATTTTTCAAAAATGACATTACTGCATTCAAAATGACGTAAAACTGTTTTTTGCATCGTAAGTTTTTGGATATGACTCTCTCTTAATACCATATTTTTGGCATCGAGATAGCTTTGGTCACCCCCGTTGATCAGAAGACCAGAGAAGATCTCCTCATCTTCTAAATAAAACTCTCCCTTTGTAAGAAGAGGAAGAGAAGGTGGAATAGGTTCGATTTTTTTCATGTGGGTTCACCTCGTTTTTCTTTAGTATAGCAAAGAAGCGGGAATCACTGCTAGAAAGTCTGCTAATCTAATCATTTTCAGAAAAGGAAGACAAACTGTATGAAAAACATTGACAAAAAGATTAGTTTTTGCTATACTATGATGGTTGAGAAATAAAAGCAGAAGCACCCGCTTCTCGCCTTAGTTGATAATGTCACTGGGCTAGATAGTTTTCACTGGTTCTATTAGGTGAAGTACGCGCGGGTTCTGTAAAAGAACTCGTTTTTTTATTGCCGTTTATTCGGTAAGCTTTTCTTTCTCTCATAATATTTGGAGGTGAATGACCATAGCAAAGGATATGATGGTTAACGACGGCATTCGTGCACGAGAGTTACGATTGATCGGTTCAGATGGTGAGCAATTAGGAGTTAAGACAAAAGCAGAAGCATTGAATATTGCAGAACAAGCAAACTTGGATCTTGTGTTAGTTGCCCCTGGTGCGAAACCACCAGTTGCGCGAATCATGGACTACGGTAAATACCGTTTCGAACAACAAAAGAAAGACCGCGAAGCGCGTAAAAAACAAAAAGTGATCAATGTAAAAGAAGTTCGCTTAAGTCCTACGATCGACTTGAATGACTTCAATACAAAACTTCGTAATGCACGTAAGTTCTTGGAAAAGGGCGATAAAGTGAAAGCTTCTATCCGTTTCAAAGGCCGTGCCATTACCCATAAAGAAATTGGTCAAAAAGTCTTGAATCGCTTAGCTGAAGAAACTGCGGATATTGCAACAGTGGAACAAAAAGCGAAAATGGACGGACGCAGCATGTTCTTGACGCTGGCACCGAAAAACGACAGTAAGTAATTTGAATGACTAACTGGCTGTTGGACAGCCGATAGTCGGATAACGAAAGATTTTGAGGAGGAAATATAGTCATGCCAAAACAAAAAACACACCGCGGATCAGCAAAACGTTTCAAACGTACTGGTAAAGGCGGATTGAAACGCTTCCGCGCGTTTACAAGTCACCGTTTCCACGGCAAAACAAAAAAACAACGCCGTCAATTGCGTAAAGCAAGCATGGTTTCTAGTGGCGACTTCAAACGTATTCGCCAACAACTAGCAAAAATGAAATAAGAAGTACAAATAACAGAATCTGAAGATTTATTTTTATTAGGAGGAATTATACATGGCACGTGTTAAAGGTGGAACAGTAACTCGTAAACGTCGTAAAAGAGTGCTAAAATTAGCAAAAGGTTACTACGGTTCAAAACACACTTTATTTAAAACAGCAAAAGAACAAGTAATGAATTCATACAACTACGCATATCGCGATCGTCGTCAAAAGAAACGCGACTTCCGTAAATTGTGGATTGCTCGTATCAACGCAGCAGCTCGTATGAATGGCTTGAGCTACTCAAAATTAATGCACGGTTTGAAAGTTGCTGAAATCGACATCAACCGTAAAATGTTAGCTGACTTGGCTGTTAACGATGCAGCAGCATTTACTGCATTGGCTGACCAAGCAAAAGAAGCTTTGGCTAAATAATTAAATAAACGTTGTCGTATCAACGTATACCCCGCCTTTATTGAGCGGGGTTTTTATTATTGTTTTAAGACCTAATTGAGCTCGCAAAGCGAGTAAAACACAAAATTACCTGCTATGCGGATGGCAAAAGTGTCAAGGTCGTATGGATTGAACATAAAATGTGAAAGTCAGCGTCTTTAGGCGCTGTCCGGTATTGTGGCTTTTTATAGTTCTGAAACAAACCACCCTTTTGAAGAGTGGTTATGATTATTTCAGCTAGTTAAAAATCTGATGCTTGATTAATCTAACTATGTTAGTATTGAATAAATAAGCTTTTTTATGGAAAATTAAAAGAGCTAACAAGGAGTGGAAGCAAATGAGTGTTTACCGAATTACAGCGTGTGTACAAGTGAAAGGGGACTATCAAGCTTGTTATGATTTTTATACGGAAAAAATAGGGCTGGTACCGATCTATGGTGATGGATCAGGTCCTTATACAAGTTTTGCATCAAAGAAAGAGGAATCTCCCTTTTTTGCGATGTTTCAAATAGGTGCTGTAGTTGAACAAATGGAGGGTTATCCTATTTCGGATAATCGGATCTCGTCTGACACCCTCTCAGCAACTTTTCATACCACAACCTTTGATGATGATTACAATAGAATGGTCAATGCTGGAGTAGTGTTTGAAGTTGGGAAAAAAGTATTAGGTGAAGGTGCAGAAGCTTTTCATATAGCTTACTTTCGTGATCCAGAAGGGAATTTGATGAGCTTAGAGGACGGTGGAGTATAGTCAGAACTGTGTTGCTAAGGACAGGTAAGTTTTTAATTCTCTTTTTTTGTCTGTATAAGTTATATAGTCCAAACTACCGTTTCGGTATTTAAGGTGTAAATGGTCATGGTAAAACAGAGAGAAAAAACGTTCACACTTATAATTTACAGAAGGAGTGATTACTTAATGTCCCAAATTACTCGAGAGACTAAAAATGGATTGATGAACTATAGGCGCTTAGTACGCGTCTTACAGGTTGTTCGTATTCTCTTGATGAAGGTTGTGTATCGTGTATCGAAGAAAGTTTCATGAACGAAGCAACAGAGCTGCAGTTTGCGGTTGAATGTTGGTTACAGAATCTGCTTGAATTTAGGAAACGCCCAAAATGGTTAGTCCTAAAGTAGCGCTTGCCGGTATTAGAATGTAGCTGAGGGCAAAAATGCGCTGTCCACAGAAATGCGGTGAGCAGTACATCGCTATGGTTTTAACTCATAAAGAAAAAGAGCAACCCTCAATACACATAAGTATGCTCTGTGTTTCCTCTTTTTTGTTTACAATCCTCCATCAAATGAAACAGGACAATAACGTATAAGTCTAAAATAGCATAATTAAGGTTTTTTAATTGAAAACTGAACATTTATGGTCATCCTTTAATGAAAGCGCTAACTACATAAGTTAGAATGAGTTTGACTGATATATTAGTTTGCTTATCAGAAAAACAAAATGGACGGAGGAATAACATGAGTGATATTATTATTGGTATTTTGTTAGTTATCTCATTCTTTTTCATGGTCTGGTACTGTGTAAAAGGCTACAACTTGATGGTCGGCTTTGCCATCATGGCTACTGTATGGATGGGATTAGCGCTAGTCGGAAACACGTTTTCACCAAACCCGGCGATGGAAGGGCAAGGAGTAATTGATGTGTTGACGCATATCTATACGACGGGGCCAGCTGAGTACGCCAAATCGATCTTGGTAAATGTCTTCTTTGGTGCCTTTTTCGGGCGTGTTCTAGTAGATAGCGGAATCGCAGCTACCCTGATTCGAAAGGTAGTTGAACTTGGAGGGGACAAGCCAAGAATCACGATGAGCTTACTATGTATTGTAACCGCTGTTATATTCATGTCGATGACAGGAATCGGACCAGTGATTTCTATTGCAGTTATTGTGTTGCCGATCTTGATGTCATTAGGTATTTCAGTACCGGTTGCACTGTTCTCATTTATGGGCTCGATTATGGCTGGAATCTTTGCTAATATCGTCAATTTCAAACAATATCAAACGATTTATGCTGGTTTCAATCCAGCGGCTGAAAGCTATACTTATAATGACTATTTCCAAATTGGTATGATTGGGATGATTGTAAGCTTAGTTGTGGTACTAACGGTCGCTAATATATCAATGAACAAAAAGAAACGCTATGCAATGGCAGCAAACGTACCAGCTGAAGGTGGCGACGCACCAATGACCTCATGGTTAGCCGTCTTACTACCAGTTTTAGGGGTCGTTCTTTTAGATCTTCCAATCATCTTAGGTTTTATTCTAGCAGGTATCTGGGCATTGCTGTTTACTGGAAAATTGCGCGGAGGTTATAAAGAAATCTGTCGTCAGTTTGCGAAATTATTTACAGATGGCGCAGTCGATGTTGCACCAATGGTTGGTTTCTTGATGACCTTAGCGATGTTCAATAATTCAGCTGCGTATGCTTCTCCTTATTTTTCAGCTATTTTTGGAGATTGGATACCGCAATCACCATTAGTCTTGGCAATCGTATTTGCTATATTGACACCACTAGGATTTTTCCGCGGTCCAATGAATCTAGTCGGTTCAGGCTCAGCTATTTTAGCTGTCGTGTTAGCTGTTAATCCAACGATGTCGCCAGCCTTTTTGTTCCCGTTATTTGCAATCACAACGATTGCTCCTCAGCATTTAGATATTACACAATCTTGGGTTGCTTGGGGATTAGGTTATACAAAAGTAACTTCTCGAGAATATATGAAGAAATCCATCCCAACTGGTTGGATCATCGGTGCGATCTTATGCCTGATCACGTTCTTATTGTACGGGAACGCCTAGTAAACAAAACGTCGATAAAAACGATTAGATGAATGGAGGAAAAGAAAATGAAACGTTTTGTGCGAATGGGAATTGATGTTGGCGGTACACATACGAAAGCAGTCGCAATCGATAATGCGACGCACGAAATCATCGGAAAATCTTCAGTGAAAACAACCCACGATGATGTCCGTGGAGTAGCCGCAGGTGTCGTTCAGTCTTTTCAAAATTGTTTGCGGGAAAATAATATCAGTCCAGAAGATGTTGTGTTTGTTGCACATTCTACCACACAAGCGACTAATGCACTGATTGAAGGAGACGTAGCAAAAGTCGGCGTAATCGGGATGGCAAAAGGTGGATTAGAAGGTTTTTTAGCAAAACGACAAACTAGATTGAACGATATCGATTTAGGGAATAAGAAAAAAATAGAGATTGTCAATGCATTCTTACCTGTCAAACACTTAAATGTAGACCGTGTTTCAGAAACGATTTCTTCTTTAGAAAGAGAAAGAGCGGAGGTCTTGGTTTCTTCTATGGCATTTGGAGTAGATAATGGGGAACCAAAACGAGTTGTTTATGAAGCAGCATCTGTGAAAGCGATCCCTACAACGATGGCTTCTGACATTACGAAATTATATGGATTGACAAGAAGAACTCGGACAGCAGCAATCAATGCATCTATTTTACCAAAAATGCTAGATACGGCAACCTCTACAGAAGATTCCGTACGAGAAGCAGGGGTCAATGTTTCTTTGATGATTATGCGCGGAGACGGCGGAGTAATGGAAATCAATGAAATGAAAAAACGACCTGTTTTAACCATGCTTTCCGGTCCTGCTGCATCAGTCATGGGCTCTTTGATGTACTTGAGAGCGTCTAATGGTGTTTATTTTGAAGTAGGCGGAACAACAACCAATATCGGGGTCATTAAAAATGGACGTCCAGCAATCGATTATTCAATTGTAGGTGGCCACCCAACATATATCTCTTCATTAGATGTTCGGGTTCTAGGTGTGGCAGGCGGTTCGATGGTACGGGCTAATCAGTCAGGAATCATCGATGTCGGTCCACGTTCTGCACATATTGCCGGTCTAGATTATGCAGTATTTACGGAGACAGAAAAAATCAAAGGTCCTAAGGTTGAATTTTTCTCTCCTAAAGAAGGAGACCCTGCTGATTACGTCAAGGTAGTGATGGAAGACGGAGAAGAAGTGACTATTACAAATACATGTGCAGCCAATGTCCTTGGATTAGTGCAAGAAGAACATTTTTCTTATGGAAATGTCCCATCTGCACGAAAAGCCATACAGGCATTAGCAGACTATTGTCATACGACGGTTGAAGACATCGCAGAGCAGATCATGGAAAAATCCTATGCTAAGATTGAACCGGTGATTTTAGAATTGGCAGACAAGTATCACTTGGAGAAAGATCAGATTTCTCTTGTAGGTGTAGGGGGCGGCGCTGCCTCATTGATTACTTACTTTAGTAATAAAATGGGTGTGAAATATTCGATTCCTGAAAACGCCGAAGTGATTTCTTCTATTGGTGTAGCACTTGCAATGGTCCGAGATGTTGTAGAACGTATCATCCCTTCGCCAAGTAAAGAAGATATACGATCGTTGAAAAATGAAGCGATGAATAAAGCGATTGAATCAGGCGCTACACCAGAATCGATCGAAGTCCACGTAGAAATCGATCCACAGACTTCAAAAGTAACGGCTATCGCTACTGGTTCTACGGAAGTGAAAGCAACCGATCTAACCAAGGAGATCACAACAGAAGAAGCACTAGAGCTTGCTGCAGAGGATATGCGATTAAATAAAAATGAAGTTTGCTTATTGGAAAATACACCTTTCTTTTATGTATGCGGCGAACAGAATCGTTCAAAAAATGCTGGAAGTCTTCGGATCATCGATCAAAAAGGATTTATCAAGGTCCAACGTGGACATGCTTCATGTATGAAAACAACTGCAGCCAATTATATGACAGCTGTCGAACAACTTTGGGAAGATATGGCAGTTTATCAAACTGAATTGATTGCCCGACCAGAATTTTATCTCTGCTTAGGAGCAAGAGTCTCTGATTTTACAGCGACGGATCTGGAACAACTACAGCTTTTGATGGATCTGGAAGTATCTACTATGGAACCGGAGGAAGAAGTGATCGTCGTTGCCGGAAATATCAAACAAACATAAGTTAGAAGAGTTACTAAACGAATTACAACAGATCCCCGAAGAAATTTGGGGATTCTACCAGTTTCGGCGAGATTTATTTTGGAAAAAGATTCCTTTGTCCAAGCAGAAAATTCTTATACAAAAATCAATCGATTGTGGTATCGAAACGGCATGTAGCATCAAAAAAAAGTACCCTTTTGCCGATGTAGGAGAAATTTGTGAACAAATGGCTGTTCCAATCGTTTCCTGTGAATCAGAGCAAATAAACGAACGAATCACTTTTGCAACTTATGCAGAAGATGAAGGGATCCGATTGATGACGGAGCCGTTAGAAAAATTAAAATGTTCAGGACTAGCTTCGATCTCTAAAGAAACAGCGCAAGCTTTGATTATTGGACATGAACTATTTCACCACATCGAAGCTTCTGTTAAGGGAATTTATACGCAAAGCGAAAAAATTGTGCTGTGGCGGTTGCCTTTTTATACACATCAATCAAACATTCGTGCATTGAGCGAGATAGCAGCGATGAGTTTTTCAAAAGAGATGAATCAAAGCGATTTTTCGCCTTATGTATTAGAGGCAGTCTTACTTTGGCCATATAATGAAATTCGTAGCCAAGGGATCTTAGAAGAAATAAAAGAAATAGAAAAAAGATGTACGGAGTATGATTTAGATTACAAATAAAGAGACTGTGACAAAAGTCGTGTCACAGTCCTTTTTTTCCGAACAAACGGTGTTCAAAAGCTTGCATCTACGGCACTAAGCCCAATCAGATGAAAAATATGGAGTGCTATTTTTATCTGATTGTTCTTACTGCTTGATGCAGAGCAGCTTTTTCACAACCTCTCCACTAAACGGTGTTCTCCTGCCAACTCCTCGGTCACAAGTCAAAATATTCAACAAACATGAGAAGCTGTTTTTTGAAATTGTTCCTTGTGACTCGGAGATGAACGGCAGGCTCACGACCTCTTGGAAAACGGTGTTCAAAAGCTTGCATCTGCGGTAATAAGTCCAGCCAAGTTAAAAACATAAGAAGCTATTTTTACTTGGCTGTTCTTATTACTTGATGCAGGGCAGCTTTTTCACAACCTCTCAATAAACGGTGTGCAATCAGCTGACCCTCGGTATTAGCTCAAAAAAAAACGGCAAAATATGAGGAACTATTTTGCCGTTTCTTTCTCTAATACTCAGGTCAAAACGCTGATTCCAAAACCTCTTATTTGATGGGTCTGTCCTGAATATCTTCAAAATAATCGGGGTAATTATGAATCACGTATTCTTGCTCCTCGATAATCATATGTAAATGCATCGTGCAAAGAAATCCGACTTCATCAAAGTTATGATCAATCATTGATTGAAGCATTGTCTGATGTTCATCTAATACTCGACCCCAGTCTAATTCTGAAATCGTCAAACGTAACCATCTGAAACGGTTCAAGTGCGTACTATAACTTTCTAGCCAATCCCAAATTTCTCGTTTTCCAGCAATTTCATAACAAGTTCGGTGAAAATCAGTATCCAAATCAAAAAAAGCTTTTTTATTTTGAGCGATCACTGCCTGATCGGTTTGTTCTAGTATTTTTTCTAGTTTAGCTTGATCTTGCTTGGTCATTTTCGCACTGCATTCTTGCAGGATCGGTTTTTCCAACTTTTCCCGCGTATAACGGGCTAATGAAGCAGATCGGATATCGATTTTTGAAACATAAGTGCCGGACTGTGGAATGGTTTTTACAAGCTCTTGATTGCGCAGTTGGATCAGTGCTTCTCGAATCGGTGTACGCCCGATAGCTAGTTGTTCTTCTAACACTTTATCGGAGATTTTACTTCCAGGTGCTAACTCGGAATAAATGATTTGTTTACGTATAGATTCATAAGCTTGCTGTTGCAAATTATTGATAACCATTTAACCTTCCTTTCTATGCAGATATAATCTATTATAACATAAATCGCTTACAAATCGTGTGGGCATAAAAACACAGTCTGCAAAAAAAGCCCTGATAGGCATGCCTATTAGAGCCTCGAAAAGAAAAATATTGAATCAATCTGGTCGTACCTCTTGGATCGGTTTGACACGACCGCCGATTCTTTTAGCAAAAGCTTCGGATTCTTTTTTGTCTTTGAAAATGAGCAGATTGTCTAAGTTTTTTTCCCGAGTGCGACAGCCAGTTTTATCGATGTAACCGTGCATTACTTTAACGACATACATGGGGATCACCTGCTTTTTTCTTTTCATTATACGAACTACTCGACACAATACAAGAAAAATGCTTAGACGGTCTTTATTAAGAATTTACATCATCCAAAGAAGCGTACGCTTGGAATAACTGATCTAACTCCGGATTGACTTTGCTCAGCTTCACTAATCGCTGCGAATCAGAAAGTAAAAAACAGTGTTTACTACTGCCAGTAGTTTTTAATTTTTTGTCTTCAGTTCCCACAATTTCGTAGCTAAAATCCAACCGTGTCCCCGTATACTTTTGGATAGTTGGATGGATGCTCACTTTTTCTCCGTAATGGATCATTTCTTTATAGCTGCAATTTACTTCCAGAACGGGGATGATGATCCCAGATTCTTCGATTTTTTTATAGGGAAACCCTAGATGTACCAATAAGGCTACCCGAGCCTCTTCAAACCAGCGGATATAATTGCTGTGATGAATAATCCCCATTTGATCTGTTTCATAATAAAAAGGTTCTCGCACATAACCTGTAAATTTCTCCATGACTCATGCCTCGTTTTCCATTGATTTTTTACAAAAATAATTCATCCACTTCGGAAGTGCTTCGCTGATTTGTGTCGGCAAAACAATATATTGTTCTTTTGCCAGCTGGTCTCCAATGAAACTATGAAGATAAACAGCTGCTGCAATCGTTTGGTCATTTTGAGGAAACTGGGCTAAAAATCCTGTGATCATCCCAGCTAAAGTGTCACCCATGCCGCCTGTTGCCATAGCAGCAGAACCTAAAGGATTGGTGTAGAAGTGCTGGTGACCATAAATTTTTGTCTCATGACTTTTCAAAACGAGCACAGCACTGATTTCCTGTTGCTTCTTTTTGTTTTCTTTATCCCGTTGTTCTTGTATCGGTAGAGAACTCAACCGTTGCCACTCCATTTGATGAGGTGTAAGTACAGTTTGTTCGGGATAGGGTAGCAAAAGATGATTAGCAGCAAGTAAACTTAAAGCAGAGCCATCAATCACCAGCCATTGTTCTTTTGATTGGTTTTCTAGTACTTGTTTGAAACGTTCCAAACTCTTAGAAGAAGTACCCAATCCGGGACCAATCAAGAGTACATCTGCTTGCTTTATTACGGAAAGAAACTGGTCAGTATCCGTCCAATCTACAATCATTGCTTCTGGCAGATGACTGTGAAGAGCACTCCGATTTTTTTCATCAGTTACTACAGTCGTGAGACCCGCTCCACTGTGTACGGCAGCTAAAGCACTCATAATGATTGCTCCGCCATATTGTTCATTGCCGCCAATCAAAACGATACGTCCAAATGTTCCTTTATGTGAAATTTTTGGACGAGGTGTGATGACTCTTTTCACTAGTTGTTCGTTTATCAGCATCGAAAAACCTCCTTTTACTCATTATAGCGTATATTTTTTTTAGAGAAAAACAGATAAGAAAAGGAATTGTCAGATTTTTTGAACTATTTTTTTCTGTAATTTGTGGTATTATGAACACGAAGACTTAAATAAGTGGAGGATTAACTTTATGACAATTGATTGGCAAAAAGAAGTAGAAGCACGTAAAGAAGACTTGCTTGAAGACTTGAAAAATCTTTTACGTGTCAACAGCGAGCGCGATGACTCAAAAGTAACACCAGATGCACCATTTGGACCTGGACCTCGCGACGCATTGAAACATATGTTAGCTTATGGCGAACGTGATGGATTTAAAGTAAAAAATGTCGATAACTATGCAGGGCATATTGATCTTGGCGAAGGAGACGAAACGCTAGGGATATTTGGACACATGGATGTCGTTCCTGCAGGAGATGGCTGGGACACAGATCCTTATGAACCAGTAATCAAGGATGGAAAGATCTTTGCACGCGGATCAAGCGATGACAAAGGTCCAAGTATGGCAGCTTACTATGCGATGAAGATCATTAAAGAACTTGACTTGAAACTATCAAAAAAAGTTCGCTTCGTAGTCGGCAGCGATGAAGAAAGCGGCTGGGGCGATATGGCTTATTATTTCGAACATGAAGAAGAACCAGATTTTGGTTTCTCACCAGATGCTGAATTCCCAATCATCAATGGTGAAAAAGGAAATGTTTCTTTAGCTTTACGCTTCAAAGGCGACAATGCAGGAGATTATGTCTTGAAATCTTTTGTTTCCGGACTTCGCGAAAATATGGTGCCAGGAACAGCAACTGCAGCACTTCAAGTACCAAGTGCAGATGCAGCTATCGCGATGGAAGAAGCATTTTACCAATTCATCGAAGCAAATCCAGTAAGCGGAACGATTGAAGCGGACAATACGTATGTAAAAATCGAATTAGTTGGTAAAGGCGCACATGGTGCAAGCCCACAATCTGGTATCAATGCAGGTTCTTTCTTGGCATTGTTCTTAGATAACTATGAATTCCTAGGATCTGCTAAACAATTTATCCATGTAGCAGCTGCTTATGTCCATGAAGATTTTTATGGAGAAAAACTAGGAGTCGCTTATGAAGATGAAAAAATGGGCAAATTGACAATGAATGCTGGACTATTTGCTTTTGAAGAAAATGGTACAGAGGAAGCGAACTTCATCAATATGAATTTCCGTTTTCCAAAAGGTGTAACAGTAGACGGATTGCAAAGTGACATCGAACAAACAGTGGGGCAAGAAGGCGCAACAGTTACTCGAGGTGCTCGCGTAATGGAACCACATTACGTACCAATGGATGATCCATTGGTGGCTACATTATTGCAAGTCTATGAAGACCACACTGGAGAAAAAGGCTACGAACAAATCATCGGTGGCGGAACTTACGGACGTTTGTTGAAACGTGGCGTTGCTTATGGAGCGATGTTCCCAGGATATACTGATACAATGCACCAAGCAAACGAATTTATGAGTCTTGATGACTTGTTCAGAGCAACAGCAATCTATGCAGATGCCATCTATCGTTTGGCAAAATAATTAATTAAAAAGAGGATCAAGAATTGCAAATTATTTTTGCAGTCTTGATCCTTTTTTTACTTTCTACTGTGGTATTCATGATAAACATGATATAGATTCAATTCATATTCTTTCTTAGCGTTCGTGACGACTGTATCCAAAATCAACCCTGTTACTAATGAAAGAAGTGCTAAAGTCATCAATCCAGTACTTAAAATCGCAGAAGGGATGCGTGTAATAAAGCTTGTCAGCATATATTCGCGAATCACAGGAATCCCCGTGACCAATCCAAATAAAAAGAAGAAGATGGTCCAAATCCCAAAGAAAAGCAAAGGCTTATAATCTTTAAACATTTTAATAATCATCATGATCACTTTGAATCCGTCAGAGAATGTATTCAATTTTGATTCGCTGCCTTCAGGACGATCACGATAATCGATTGGGATCTCAACGAACTTGAATTTTTTATCTAAAGCATGGATCGTCAATTCCGTTTCGATTTGAAAACCAGAACTCATAATAGGAAAACTTTTGACAAAGATACGATTGAATCCTCGATAGCCGGTCATGACATCAAGAATTTTTGTTTTATACATTCTAGTAATTGTATTTCTAACAAGGTTATTTCCAAAATCGTGGAAAGGTCTCTTATTCTCATCAAAGTAGGTTCCATTTGATAGGCGATCACCAATGACCATATCTGCTTCACCAGAACGTAATTTCTCGAGCAAACCATGTACAGCTTCTGCAGGATAAGTATCATCGCCATCTACCATTAAATAATAGTCGGCATCGATATCAAAGAACATTTGGCGGATCACATTTCCTTTTCCTTGACGAGGTTCTTTTTTTACGATTGCTCCACCTTGAACGGCCAATTCGTATGTTCGATCGGTCGAATTATTATCATAGACATAAATATCTGCTTCTGGTAATTCTCGTTTAAAGTCTGCAATGACTGTTGAAATTGTTGCTTCCTCATTGTAACAAGGAATCAGAACAGCAATTTTTTCTTGTTGTTCCATTTTTCACTCTCCTTAACTATAGAAAACAAAAGCTAAATTAAAAATACCTCATAATCAAAGGAAATGCTAGTTTTTCCCGCTAAATATCATTTATTTAAAAAGAAAATACTGGAATATATGTTTGGAAAGCTCTATCTAAAAAACCACCCACTACAAAAGAAGGACATGATACCTCTCTTTTGAATAGTGGGTGCGTATCCGTTCTCTCACTTTTTTGACGTATTAATCTGTTGTACCTTTTTTTCTTGAAATTTCTAATACGGTTCCTGTATGAGCATCTGCTAAAAATTCATAATAAACAGTTTCGCCATCTTCTATTCGAGAAAGACCTCCCCGATAAGCACTCGACCGAACGGCGAATTTCCTAATAGGTTCCTTTTCAAAAGAGATCCAAGAACCTTCGATTGCACCTTCTTTTAGAAAAGATGACTTGATATTTTCAAGTACTTGGTCTGCTGACAATACTTTTTTGCGATGATACCAAATCGTTGAAGCTACCCCGCTCAATAATCCTAGACCGATTCCAACTGCTAACCCGCCTTTAAAATAGCTTAGTTCGCTTTCTTCATACATGTGGACATACCTCCTTCTTCTCACTTGTTACTCCTTATGCTTATTTTACCACACTCTCATATTTTCTTTGAAATAAATAACCGCTACCAGAAAAAATAAGCTATAATAAATACGATCGGTCTGCAGAAAAAATCATATTTTATCCGCAGATCAATATAAGTCTGAGAGGAGTTTAGTCTAAAATTTAGACGAATAGCATATGGAAGAAAAAACATTTCAACGAATCAAAGAGTTAACAGAATTACAAGGAACAAGCGGTTTTGAACAAGATGTTCGCGCTTATATGGAAAGTCATATGGAACCGCTGGTAGATGAGTTACAGTTAGATGGTTTGGGCGGCATTTTTGGTCTGCGCCATCATGAAGAAGCGGATGCACCCCGTGTAATGGTCGCAGCACATATGGATGAAGTCGGATTCATGCTGACACAAATCCAAGAAAACGGGCTTTTTAAAGTCGTACCTCTAGGCGGCTGGAATCCTTACGTTGTTTCTGCACAGCGTTTTACACTTAAAACCTCTACTGGTAAGAATTATCCATGTATTTCTTCTTCCGTTCCCCCACATTTATTGCGAGGAACAAGCGGACAAAAATCAGTAGAAGTAACCGATATTTTGTTCGATGCTGGGTTTGAATCAAGAGAAGAGGCAATGAGTTACGGTGTCCTTCCAGGAGACACAATCGTTCCTTACGCTGAAACGATCAAAACAGCCAACGGAAAGAATATCATCAGCAAATCATGGGACAACCGCTATGGCTGTACAATGGTATTAGAAGCTTTAGAAGCGTTGCAAAATGAAACATTAGGTCATACATTGATTGCAGGCGCGAATGTCCAGGAAGAAGTAGGCTTGCGTGGTTCTAAAGCTTCTGTCAATAAATTCAAGCCAGATCTGTTCTTTGCAGTAGACTGCTCTGCAGCAGATGATACAGTGACGAAAAATGGCACATTCGGACATTTAGGAGAAGGTACATTGATGCGTATCCAAGATCCAGGTTTGATCATGCTTCCTCGTTTGCGCGAGTACTTGCTGGATATCGCTGAAACAAACAATATCCCTTATCAATACTTTGTTTCAAAAGGCGGTACAGATGCAGGTGCTGCTCATACACAAAACGAAGGAATCCCAAGTACAGTGATTGGCGTAGTGGGACGTTATATCCATACGCATCAAACGATGTTCAGTATTCGCGATTTTGAAGCTGCACGAGAAATGTTGATTCAAACACTGAAAGGCTTGGATAAATCAACAGTGAATACGATTGTATACGGAAAATAACGCGATAGTGAAACTATAAAATCTGGCAAAAGATTGCTTTTGCCAGATTTTTTTTATAAAAAGAGGATCAATGTTTGTTAGTTCGAAAGAAAGGTGTATAATTTAATTGAAAAATACATAAACAGAAAGTAGAGGACAAAGAATGATTATCCCAAATAGTTTAGAAGAATTAGCAGGCTACGTAGAAACTGGAAAGAGTGTATTTTTCTTTACTGCCGGCTGGTGCGGAGACTGCCGTTTTATCAAACCGCAAATGCCTGAAATTGAAAATGACTTTTCTGATTGGCAATTTATTGAAGTAGATCGTGACAAGTACATAGATGTAGCCGCTGAATGGAACATTTTTGGTATCCCAAGTTTTGTCGTGATCCAAGACGGAAAAGAATTAGGTCGTCTAGTGAATAAAGATCGTAAAACAAAACAGGAAATCGAATCGTTCCTAGAAAGTGTAACAAAAGGCTGACATCTGTTAGGAGGGGTCAAGATGAATCAAGAATATAAGAACATTTTAGTAGGTATCGACGGTAGTGAACAAGCACTTGCTGCTTTCAAAAAAGCGGTAGAAGTGGCTCGCCGTAATAATGGGAAAGTATATGTAGCAAACGTAATCGATCAGCAATTTTATAACTTTATGGGCTATGCACCTATTGATCAAAATCTAGTCGATCAGCAAACTGAAACAGCCAAGGAAATGATCGAAGAATGTAAAGAATATGGGAAATCTGTTGATTACACAAATATAGAAGGAATTATTGCATATGGTTCTGTTCGTGAATCCATGGCAGTCAAATTGCCAAAAAAATATGCAATCGATCTAATCATGGTTGGGCAGTCAGGTCTAAATGCAGTCGAACGCTTTATGACAGGAAGTGTAGCCAGCTACGTGATACGTCATTCACCTTGTGATGTCTTGATCGTTTCTGACGAAGAAGAACAGCCAAGTAATTAAGCAAGTGGAACTTGTACGACCTTTTTAATCAATTAACTAAAACAGTAAAGGGACTGTGACAAAAGTCTTGTCACAGTCCCTTGTTACGAATAAATGGTGTTCCAGAAGAGGCTTCTTCGGAAATAAAGCATGAAAAAAATCTCATGCAGTGAATGCAATTTTTTGTTAAGATAAATCTCAGCAAAGGATAATGGAGGAAAGAACATGATTTTTGCTTATAATAAAGCACACGTCGGAGACACCTTGATGGTTATCATAGCCGACGATAAAGGAACAGAAAACACCGTTGAACGCAAATGGAATGTTGCTCGGATCAAAGATGAACAAGGACAAGTTGTTGCTTGGAACTTTTTCCATATCTCCGATCATCTAACGATCGAAGGGAACGGCCAAGTAAGATTAACCGATGAAGAATTAGCGAAATTGAATCGATTGATCAAAGAAGCAGGATTCGAAGAACAGCTTGAAGCTGATCATGAACCGAAGATCGTTGTCGGGTACGTAAAAACATGCGTCCCACATCCTGATTCTGACCATTTATCGATTACTGAGACAGAAGTAGACAATGGTACAGTATTGCAAATCGTTTGCGGTGCACCCAATATCGAAGCTGGACAAAAAGTTGTCGTTGCAAAACCAGGAGCTATGATGCCAGATGGAATGATGATCTGGCCAGGAACTTTGCGAGGGGTAGATAGCTATGGAATGATCTGTTCCGCTCGTGAATTGCATTTGCCAAATGCTCCAGCAAAAAAAGGAATCTTAGTATTGCCTGAGGATGCCGTAGTCGGAGAAGCATTTCCAAAATAAAGAGGTTGTGAGTCTGCCGTTTCACTCTGAGTCACAAGGAGCAATTTCAAAAAACAGCTTCTCATGTTTGTTGGATCTTGTGACTTGTGACCGAGGAGTTGGCAAGAAAAATATAGTTTATAAAAAGAGGTTGTGACAAGTCTTTGTCACAACCTCTTTTTTATTAATTTTCACTATTTTGATTTTGTTTTAATGCCGATTGATCGATCGTCAATTCAACAGTAGTTGTTTTTTCTTTTGAGCCTTCATAGTAAGTGATTTTGACAGAATCTCCCACTTTTTTCTTATACAAAGCAGATTGAAGTTCTACACCAGAAGAAACTTCTTTGTCATCGATCTTAGTAATGACGTCGTATTTTTTCAGTCCAGCTTTTTCAGCCGGTGTAGCTGTTTGGACATTTGTCACGATGACACCGTTAGTTACAGATGAAGGAATCTTCAAGATTTGTTCTTGCTGCTGAGTAGAGACAGCAGATAAGTCGACCATTGTGATACCTAGAGCTGGACGTGTCACTTTTCCGTCTTTTTCCAGTTGATTGATGATATTCACTACATCGTTACTTGGAATAGCAAATCCCATTCCTTCTACGCTTACATTAGAAGTAGATTCAGAAGTACTTGCGATCTTACTTGAGTTGATACCGATAACTTGTCCTTCGATATTAACTAAAGGACCACCAGAATTTCCAGGGTTGATTGCTGCATCTGTTTGGATCGCATTGATATTGACTGTTTCGTTCGATTCATTCGTACTTGTCACTTGTCGGTTCAAGGAAGAAATGATTCCTGAAGTGACAGAATTTGCATATTCAGATCCTAGTGGGGAACCAATCGCAATCGCAGGCTCACCAACCTTCAGAGCACTTGAGTCACCAAAAGAGGCAACTGTTTCGACTTTGTCTGAATTGATCTTCAACACCGCTAAATCTGAATAAGCATCTGTTCCAACTAATTCAGCTTTTACCTTCGTACCGTCTTTCATCAAGACTTCTAGACCTTGCTGTCCATCTACTACGTGGTTGTTTGTGACTACATAAGCAGTATTTCCATCTTTTTTGTAGATCACGCCGCTTCCTTCACTATAAGCTTCCAAATTACTATCATCTGAGCTGCTACTTTCTTCTTGCTGCCCGAATAGTCCGCCAAAACCGCTTGATTGGTTTTGACTTTGTAAGTTGATAACAGAAACGACAGCGTCTTGAACTTTATCTACCGCTTTGGTGATATCAGAATCTACATTGACTTTGACATTTTCCACAACTGTTTCACCGGCAGAATTCTGATTGCCGCTTGTAGCAGTAGAACTATTGTTGCCAGTGCCCATCGCTGCATAAAAAATGCCAGCTGTCAGTAGTCCTCCAACGATCCCTCCAACAAGCCCCAGACCTAACTTACGCCAGAGGCTATTATTTTTATTTTTTTTCATCTTTGGTGTCACATTTTTTCTATCCATGTGTTCCTCCTCCAATTACATTCATTTATCTACTGTTAGTATAGTCTTATTTGTTGACTTTAGTCTACTTTGAGACTGTGAACTTTTTATGAAAAACTTTAGGAAAAATCATTGTTTTCAGATGAAAATATTTGATTTTCTTTTTCCACAGATACTGTGTAAAACTACGCGGATAGGATTGGAAAAATAAGGAATAAAACATATCCACAGCCTGTGTATAAAGTGGATAAATTCTTATAAAACGTATGTTTGCCTAATGAATGTGATGAAATAAGGTAAAATAACACTGTTTTCTGTGGATAAACCTGTGGATGTTGTGCATAACTATTGGGGAAATCTTTTTAACAAAAATAGCCAAAATAAACATATAGACGAAAAAATTGATTATAATAAACAAAGTGAGCATGAAGACCAAAGGAGAGAAAACATGAATATCAAAATTATTTCAGTAGGAAAATTAAAAGAAAAATACTTGATCCAAGGTATCAATGAGTATGTCAAACGGCTGAATGCCTATGCAAAAATCGAATTGATCGAAGTTCCTGACGAAAAAGCCCCGGAGAATTTAAGTGAAGCGCAAATGAGACAAGTAAAAGAAAAAGAAGGAGAACGGATCTTAGCGAAAATCAAAGAACAAGAATATGTCTATGCCTTAGCAATTGAAGGGAAAAATCCCACAAGCGAATCTTTTGCTAAACAAATCGACCAATTAGGTATCCAAGGAAAAAGCCACCTTGTTTTTGTTATCGGCGGCTCTTTAGGACTCAGCGAAGCCGTCATGAAAAGAAGCAATGCTCAGATCTCTTTTGGCAAAATGACGTATCCACATCAATTGATGCGTCTGATCCTCGTCGAGCAAATCTACCGTGCCTTCCGGATCAATGCGGGGGCGCCTTATCATAAGTGAGACAAGAAGAATGAAAGATAGTAAAGTAGTAGTAAATAGTCATATCCAAGAAAGCGGATATGGCTGTTTTTTTATGAAAGATGTTTGTTTCGCTAAAGAGATAGCAATCCACGCTCGGTAAATATAAGAGCCACATAATTAAGCTTTGAACTCATTAGTTAAGCAATTCGATGTCGGAACAATTCTTGCTGTTCAGACCATTACCTCCCTCTCTTATAATTTTAGTGCTTTTTTAAGTGAGAGTAAAAATAAATAACGATTTATTTAAAATTTAAGTTATACTAGATAAAGCAATCCATGAAAGGAGTATATAATTAAGTAATGCAAGTAAAGAAAAAAATAATATTGTCCATTCTCCTAGCAATTATTACTGGACTTTATTCAATCAATTATTTTAGAAATGTTCATACTATTTCTACATCGGGGGATATTGCCTTCCATTTTGCTAGAGTCAAAGGGTTATCTTCAATTTTTTCTGGTCCAATCAATTTTACGACGTTTAATCATTATGGGAGCGGAGTGAATTATTTTTATCCCTACTTGACCTTTTTTCCGGCAGTCATTTTTTATTGGATAAGTAATAATTTAATCGTTAGTTATATCTTATATGTTTGGCTATTGAATGTTTGTACTATCATGCTGATGTTTCATTATGGACTAAAATTTTTAAAAAGAATCGATGCGGCTTTTATATTTAGCTGTTTATATACATTTTATGGGTACCGTACGATTGATATTTATCATCGTTCTGCTATTGCTGAAGCGATTGCACTTACGGTTATACCGATAGTTATGTATTATGCTTACGCACTGATTTATGAGAAAAAGCCATGTGCAATTCCATTAGCAGTCAGTATGAGCTTACTCATTTATACACATGTTCTTTCCACTTTTATGAGTGTAATAGCCGTTGGCTTACTAGTCTTAGGTGGCTTTGTAGTAAGTGAAACAAGAAAAAAAGAAAGCATCCGGTTGATTGTGGAGTTGTCAAAGGCAGTAGGAATGACGATTCTTTTAACAGCATACTTTTGGTATCCGATGTTCCGACAAATCATGGTTCAATCGATTAATGAGCCAGATAAAACGACCTTACAACACCAAGCATTAAATGTCTCGGATAGTTTGATTGGTGCGATGAATAATGACCTGACAACCTTTACGGTAGGAATCATTGGTATTATTTCTTTGATCTGTCCACTCTTCTTTTTTAAAGGATTTAATCGCAAAGAAAAAGTGATTTACCTTAGTGCGGTAGTCTCTTGGCTCTTATCCACCAAATTTTTTCCATGGTCTTTATTACAAAATACACCCATTCAAATGATTCAATTTCCTTGGCGAATCTTAGGCTTTCAAGTACTGTTTGGCTCGTTGATTTTATCGTTCGTTTTCATGAAGAGCACATCAGCTAAGCAAAGAAAAGTAGTTAATATAACGACAATTGTTTTATTACTGTTGGCTGTATCTGCTGCAACAAAAGCAAACTATGAACATAAAGTTGTCACTCAGAGAGATCACTTGGTAATGAATCAAGAAAATCTTATTCGTTACACGACACTCCTTCCCGGAGGACTTTATGACTATGCACCCACGGAAGCATTACAATACAAAGAACATTTGCAGAATCATGAAGTAAGAATTGGCAAGGAATGGCATACTATGCCTTATCAAGTGATGGATTCGAAAATAGTCTATACAGTACATGAATCTAAAGGACAAAAAATAACGCTTCCTGTATTTGATTATTGGGGGACAGTCGCAAAAGTAAATGGACAAAAAAGAGAGATTGATAATAGTGAAGGACTAGTGTCGATTGAAGGAACACAAGGAGAAACAATCATTGAAGTTTCTTCCATTTATCCTCCAACTATGAAGTTAGCTTTTTTAATTAGTTTATGTAGTTACCTCTTTCTTTTAATTAGTTTTCTTATCAGGAAGTTACAACATATAAAAATAATGATCTGATTACATTTTTTTCAATATTAGCTTACTAGAGAATAAGAAAAAGTAAGTAATAAACCAAATTTAAACTTTATATTATAATAATGAAGCTTAATCTTCTTTATAGAGAATTGGGCTATTTTTAATGGCAAAGAGGGGAAGAAGATGTTTCAAAACAAAGGACAACGCTATGTTGTAAAAGGAGTAAAGGAATCTTACTGGAATCAAAAATCTTTATTGAGGAAATTATCTTTGAATCTAAGCACAAAGAAATGAAGGTACACTAGATAGCAATGAAGATATCTTTGTCATTAAACGTCGCTATTTTACACAAGCAAGTGATGATTCGATTCATGCCTTTTCCAATGAGTGGTTTGTTTCTGAGAAAGAATTACATGCTTCTAATCTGCAATATATGCCAGGTGAAGATCCAATTCCTAATATGAAAGCAATTATCAACAGTAAGGATTACGAAGGATATAAAGCCAAACATCCAGAAGCGAAACCATTTAAATACCCACAAGAAATGAAGCGAGCATGGCGTAAAATGTTAGATGATGAGTTGATTCCCCTTGAAAATGAATTGAGGTAAACGAGAAGAATTCAATAAACTGGATGATAAAAATATAATATGACTATAAATTGGTTACAGCTTCAACCTATAAGTTGTAATAAATTAGCCTAAAAGTAATTTATTAATGATGAAGTGAATTTGATTGGTACAACAAGATATATCACTTAGAGAGGGAGAAGCAGCACTACAAACTACTTTTCAATAAGTAGGAATTATAGAAATTTTACTCAAAAAATCTTCAGTAAACAATTTGGCTAAATAAGATTCAGTTGTTATACGAGAAGGTTACGGTTCTTCTTAACTAAGCTTAGTATGTTTTTATTCAAGGCATGATTTTCTCTATGTGATCATTCAGTTTCTGTAAGAGTTCTAATAATTCTTTTTTGGAGTACTTGTAATTGCTTTCTACCCATCGATTGAGAACAGATAGACAACCTTGGACGTGGTACGTAGTGAAGAATCTCATTTCTTCTGTGATAATCGTTTTCTTGTCTTCATATAGCCATATGTTCAGATAGTTTTCTTCAATAACTTGTTTAACCTTCTTCTGAAACGAAATATCACCATGGTTGAGGATAAATAAGTGATATAAAAAAGTATTTGCGTAAACATAGTCAATCAAGCGAGTGTATAGTTCCTCATAGCTATGGGCTGGATCATAAGAGAGAATTTCATTTAGATCCCGAAAAAAGTTGCTTTCTAATTGATCATATAGATCATAGATATCTTTATAATGTGTATAAAAAGTCGAACGATGTACATCTGCCGTTTCTGTTAGTTCGCATATAGTGATTGCTTGAATCTTTTTATTTACTAATAATGTGGATAGTGCTTCAGCCAAAGCTTTTTCTGTTTTTTTGACGCGTCTATCTGTCTTTTTCATTTACCTATCTCCTTATCCGACATATCAAAGCAAAGCTGTCGCTTAATCGACAATCTTATAGATGATTGATTATAGATAGTAGACACTGTGTCTATTATAATGTAAGTATAACACAATCATTGAAGTTGTGGAGGCGAAATGATGAAACTAACTTTTAAACCCTTAGAAAAGAAAGATTACAAAAAAGCTATCTATTTTGCTGTTGAAGGAATGAACTTTGATAGATATATGGAAAATGAACTTCTGCTGAATCTTTACGGAAGATATTTTTTGTATATGGAGTTGAATCGAGCTACTCAAATTCTTGCTTTGTATGCAGAGGACGAGTTGGCAGGTGTTTTGCTGGCGGAGATAAAAGGAGAAAAAAAGAAACATCGTTCTTTTGGACAGCAAATATATGTTAAGATATTCGATTTTTTACAAAATATATTTGCTAAAGAAAGTAAAGGAGCTTACGAGACAGCAAATGAACAAATGCTTGCAGCATATTTAAAGAAGCATTCACCAGATGGAGAGATCATTTTTTTAGCTGCAAATCCTGATTTGAAAATAAAAGGCATCGGTACCAAGTTGCTAACAGAATTTGAAAAAAGAGAGAAAGGAAAAGAAATATTCCTTTTTACAGATAGTGGCTGTACGTATCAATTCTATGAACGACGTGGATTTGAAAGACTAAAGGAAAAAATTAGCAAGATAAAAATCTTAGATAAAGAAATAGATCTCCGATGTATGCTGTACAGGAAAATCATTCAATGAAAATTTCGATAGAAACGACAATAGTTGGCAAGATCACTTTTAGTGAGTCTTCTTGCTAACTATTTTTTGTAGTATATTCTACCAAAAGAAAACCGCCTTTTTGACTAAACTTGATAGTGGTCAATTTTTTATGATGGATAAGTCTCTATACTTAGTCTCGTAAGAACGAAAAGGAAAAGAGGGAGAAAGATGAAATTTCAAAAGTGGATCCAAGAGCACCGAAATCATATCACCGCCTTATCAGCTGTGTTGATTATTTTTGGTTTTATCGGAAAATTTACTGGATTTGTCTTGTTCTATAACATTGTTCTAGCCATAGCTTCTGTTATTGCGGTCATACCTATTATGATCCACGCGTATCAGGCAGTAAAAGTCAAAGTTATCTCAATTGATTTACTCGTTACTATTGCTGTGCTTGGTGCCTTTATGATCGGAGAATACAAGGAGTCAGCTATCGTTACATTCTTGTTTTTGTTTGGTAGCTATCTGGAACAAAAAACATTGACCAAAACGCGGGAATCAATCAAGGCTTTGACCGAGATGGCCCCATCGACTGCTAGTGTTGTCCAAGAAGATGGAACGACTGAAGAAGTGGAAATCGATGACGTGGAAGAAGGCGATATCGTCTTAGTAAAAACTGGTGGAGCTATTCCTGTGGACGGTCGAGTCATTGACGGAAAAGGTTATGCGGATGAAGCCGCAGTGACTGGTGAATCACGACAAGTCGTCAAAATCAGTGGAGATGAAGTCTTCTCTGGAACGATTTTAGCAGATGGCTATATGACGATCGAAGCAACTAAGGTCGGAGATGATACGACCTTTGCCAAAATTATCGAATTAGTAGAAGAAGCACAAGATACCAAATCCCATGCGGAAAAATTCATTGATCGATTTTCTCAGTATTATACTCCAACCGTTTTACTTGTTGCGTTGCTTGTTGGTCTGATCAGTCGTGATTTTCGTTTAGCAATCACTGTTTTGGTTCTTGGTTGTCCTGGCGCTTTAGTCATTGGTGCGCCTGTTTCGAATGTAGCAGGAATCGGTAATGGAGCAAAACGGGGCATCTTAGTCAAAGGCGGTGAAGCAATGGATACTTTTTCCAAAATCAATACTTTTGTCTTTGATAAAACCGGTACATTGACCAAAGGAACTACTGCTGTATCCACTATCAAGAACTATACAGAGAATGAAGGGGACAGCTTAGCTTTAGTGGCTCGATTAGAAACGTTATCCGATCATCCTCTGGGGCGCGCCGTGATCCATTATGCTCAGGAGAAAGACATTGATTTTAAACAATTAGCAGTCAAAGATAATCAGACAATCAAGGGACAAGGAATCACAGCTGAGATTGATGGTCATACAGTTTGTGCGGGCAACACCAAATTGATTGCCGCTCACAAACTTTCTCTCACACCAAAGCAAGTACAAGATTTACATCAATTACAACAAACAGGCAGCTCGGTCATTATTGTAGCAATCGACAAAAAAATCACTCAAATCATAGGTGTGTCAGATGTGATTCGACCAGAAGTCGCTGAACAATTAGCTAAGTTGAAACAAGCAGGAGCAAAACAGTTAGTGATGCTGACAGGTGATAATCAGATGACTGCTGATTATGTAGCTGATATGTTAGGCATTGATGAAGTCCATGCTGAATTATTACCAGACGAAAAGGTTCAATTTGTGAAAAAATACCAAGAACAAGGATTGCGCGTTGCTTTCATTGGAGATGGAATCAATGATTCTCCCTCTTTGGCTGCGGCTGATATCGGGATTGCTATGGGATCAGGAACGGATGTTGCTATCGAAACGAGTGACGTTGTCTTGATGCAATCTAGTTTTGGATCGTTGGTTCATGCCTACCGCTTGGCTAAGAAAACTGTTTTAAATACCCGTGAAAATGTAGTGATTGCCATTGGTGTCGTCTTATTTTTACTCATCGGCTTATTTGCCGGGTTTATTTACATGGCTAGTGGGATGTTCGTTCACGAAGCTAGTATCTTGATCGTTATCTTTAACGCGATGCGTTTATTGTATTTTGGACACGAAAGCAAAGAAGAAAAATCGTAAAACTTGATAAGAATCAATTTTTTTATGGAAGCTGTAATCTAGAATAAGACTATCAAGAAAAAGGAAGGAAGAACTACGATGAAAAAAATTATTATGCAATTAGATACACTAGCTTGTCCAAGCTGTATGCAAAAAATCGAACATGCGGTTTCTCAACAGCCTGGGGTAAGCAATACGAAAGTTTTGTTTAATGCGAGCAAAATCAAAGCAAACTTTGATCCAGATGAAGTCCACCCTGAACAATTAGCTGCAGTTGTGGAAAAATTAGGTTATGAAGTCCAATCAGCAAAAGTAAAAGAGGCGTAAATCAATGAATATAGTGGAAGAAAAATTTGCTCAAGAAACAAAACAAGCAGATATCGATCATCATAAACCAACTGCTGGCGCCATGGTGGGGCATGTATTGGCAAATTTTAAATTAGAAGAAATGAAATTGATCCAAGCACAATTGTATGTTCTGGGTACATCTTCGCAAGAATTAAGTACCCTTTTTTCGGAATATGCTGATCAAGAAGCGAGATGGTTCAATAAAATCTCTCATGAGTTAGTGATTGATAATGAAATCGTTCCGTCTACTTTAGAAGAAGTCATGCGTTATGGAAAAATTTACGAACATGGTCAAAACAAATATTTACCAGCCTCAACAATGTTGGAAAACTTTGCAAAAGATTTTGATTTCCAAAATATGTTTATCACACGGGCAATCAAGTTAGCTGAAAAAGAAGAAAAATATGGCTTGCAACAATTGCTTGTTGAACTTTTAAGTTTCAATAAAGAAATCATCTACCAAGTGCAAAGACTCCAAGGAAAAACTGTCCGACAAGATTTGGATGAGGAAGACGATGATGACTAAAAGTCTATGTTTCTTCAAATACAAATATAAAGCGTGAGAAAAACAGGAAAAAAACACGAAGTTTTGTCTTAAAAATAAAATAAAAAGAAGCACCCGCTGATGTCTTATAGACAACTTCAGCGGATGCTTCTTAGTTTTTAAAAGGTTTAAAAGATGGATGAGAAAATACAAAAAATCAATAAAATCACATTGCTTATTTGATAGAATAAAGAAGTGGGAGTAATCGAAAGGAGTTTTTTTATTGAAAAAAAGGATTTTAGTAACAATTGGTCTAGCTTTTTTGTTAGCTGGTTGTACCAACGGGAATGAATCGAAAAAAGAATCAACAAAAGAAACAGCGAAAGCAACAATTGCAACTACTACAACAACTAGCACAGAGAGCAAGTCAACTGCAACAAGTACAGAAACAGCAGATACCTCTACTTCGTCAGAGTCTTCCAAAACGACTGAAACAACTCAAACATCTACTTCAAGTTCTTCTGTAGAGGCTTCATCTTCCTCTTCAGAAAGCAGCGAACAAGTCGAACAAACACTGTGGAATGCAGACAAATCCGCACAATTAGAGGCATTTATGGCTACATGGGGCCAAACAATGGGACAACAATACAAAAGCTATACGAATCAAATGAGTGTGGACTTATATGGTCTTAAAGTCCCTCAAGTTATTTTGAACGGGGAGTGGAAGATGGCTATTGGTGGAGTGCCTGTTTCTGCAGAATGGTCAGAAAGTGGGACAGGTCAAGCAGACTATCAAATCACAGCCGTCTATTCCGATGCAGAGACAGAACCATATCTGAAAAAGCACGTCTATCTATTCGGGTTTCAGCAAAATCAGCCAAAAGTATTGGTGACACAACAAAATCAGGGGAATCCCGATAATTATCTTTACTTTAACGAGACAGCGAATAATGAATTGAAAAATGGCTTTAATCAAATCGTTTATGGACAAGCAAATTAATGAGATAAACAAGGGGTTGTGACATGTCTTTTATCACAACCCCTTGCTCAGTTTATTTGTTAGTCTTTTATTTTTTGTGTCGCCCATGTTGCACTGTACTGGTTACCTGCAACAAGATCATATTGTATCAGACGATAATCTTCTAGAATTTCTTTTTGTTTCTCAGTTAAATTTTTTTCTTGGATAATTTGACTATCCTCTGTAACAAAGACCTGTTTTCCATTAAAACGATTAGACAAGCTTTCTGTAGGATCAATTGTTAATGCAGGTAGATGATTAGATACTTCTGTCAACAACGCATAGTAAGGAGTTACTTTGATATTCGCATGCTCAAGAGCCATAGCACCAAAGTTATTAGGAGCAACAACTTCTTTATTTAACGTAGCTGCTTGTTCACGACTATACTTGTTGCTATAAATGAAATAATCTGTCTGGTGCTGTTCTAATCCATATTTTTTCGAATCATTCCCACTATAGATTGCAGGTAAATGGTCACCATAAAAAACAAAGGTAATCGGTTTATCGATTTTGTCGATTTCTTGGATGAATTTTTTTACTGCTGTATCGGTATAGTGAAGGCCTTGCATATAAGTTTGTAATTCTTTTCTTCTATTAGGAATGACAGCAGTTCCTTCAGCAGTGTAGTTCAATTCACTATAGTAATCATCATAAGGCATATGGTTTTGCATAGTGGATAATTGGATGAATTGCGACGTTTCTGTATTGCTTTGTAAAGCTTTCAAGGTTTCTTTGTATGCTGAATCATCCGATATGCGTGGGCTTTGTTCTATTTTATCCGTATAAGTTAATTTATCCGGACTGTCTAAATAATAGAACCTGTCAAAACCAAATTTATCAAACACTTGTTTTCTGCGATAAAGAGCAGCTGTAAAAGGATGGATGGCTATTTTTTCATCGAATAGATCGGTAATATTTGGACTTATTTTCTGACGCTCCACTAGCTGGGTATAAGGTGTAACTAACGAAGCAGACAGGTTACTGATACTCAAGCCTGTCAGTCCTTCCCATTCCATGTTAGCTGTTCCGCCACCATAACCGACGGATAACATCAATCCTCCTGTTCCTTCTGTTATAATGCTTTTGATGTAAGGAATAGGGTCTGTAGGTACTGTCAGATTAGGGACACGTGCAGGATCACTGAAGCTTTCACTTAAATTGAGAACGATCGTCTGATTGTTTAACCAGTCACTTCTTGTTTGGTTGATTTCATCTGCCTTTGTGTTGTACTTTTTCATTATTCCATTAATTTTTTCTTTCGAATAGCCAGCAGGTTCTTCCATGATTTTAATGTCGATATTGTTTAGGAATTGAATGACTGGTCCGTTATCTTTTACGGCGCCTTGCTGGTTAAAGAAAGTCTTGTTTACTTTAAATAAATTAAACAGCAAGAAAGAAGGCGAATTTTTGTGATTAATGAAAAAGACACCCGAAAAACATCCTAATAATACAGCGATACTGATAAATCGACGTTTCCAATGAATCTTCAAGGAATACTGTTTTTGTAGTCTACGTTGTACAATAATACTAGTAATCAATAATAGGAGAAGGATCAATCCGCCCACGATTAATAAGACTGGGCTAACCATCGATAATAGTTCTGACAATCCGGTCAGCATTTTTAAATCTGAAGGAAAGACAGGCTCTTCCCGCATTTCCATTTTGATTACTGTCGAAATAGTGAGCAGTAAGTTAATGATCAAGGTAGCAGTCAAGGCGTACCAAAAACGATTGGAAATCAACAATAGTAAGAAGAAAAATCCCATAATAATGATGATTGTCAGGATCATGGGTGCTTGTCGCTGAGTAAATATTTTTAAGGCAACCTGGATAGTTTCTTTCCAACCTTCTTTTGGTTCTAAAACGAAAATCTGCACGAAGGTAAAGCAGTAAAAAAATGCTGCAACTAAAAAATAACTTTTATGAACAAAAAGCCAATGAATTCTTTTTTTCCAACGTTGTGTTAATTGTTCAATCGAATCAAAAGCGAAGTATTCGATGAAACGATGAATGAAACGGATTTTTTGTATATAAAATAAAAAGATAACTAGGAGGGACACTGCTAATAAATAGTAAATAAAAAACTGCCCGATATTTATCAGCCATGCCTTCCCTGAGTTTGGAAATTCACGTTTCATAAATGTAGATACGCGATAAGAAACTAAAGGGAAATTACATATAACTTGAGTGACAATCAAAAATACAGCAAGAAAATTTCCTCTTCCTTTTATACCTAATTTATCAGATAGCATTTCTAAAAATAAAAACGAAGAGAAAGTATAATACATTGCGAAGAGAGAATATGGTTTAGAAAACCTCAGCGCTGTATCTGTATTTCCTCTGATGATGAGTGAAATTTGTGTCATCAAAATAATCAAACCGAATAAAACAATCAAGCTGATAAATACTTGAGGAAGCTTATAGCGGACCTTTTCTTTCCAGTTCCATTCTTTCAAACCATAACCCATTAAAAATAAATAAAAAATCCATAAAATACTCTGTCCATTCTGTAATGCAAACGGGTCTTTATTAAATAGAGTAGAGCAGCCAACTAATCCAATTGTTAAAAATAATAGTAGATATTTAATTGTTGTTTTCGATAATTTATTTAAAAATCCAACTGTATAAGGAATACTACAAAAAAGCAAAGTACAAGAAACAGCATAAGTAAAGTAATTCTGACTGATAGGTGTTAGGATAAGCCAATAATCACGAATATTCAAGCTGCCAGCTTGTACGTAAAAAAAGATATTGCAAGCTAGTGTGGCTGTTAGGAATATAAAGGCAAAACGACTTAAATAATGTAAAACTTTTAAACGGGCGATTTTTTGATATTGGTAACCCATGTAAAGTGGGATCAAATTTGTACCAATAACAACGGAAGTTTGTAAAAATGTATAGATGTAGAATCGACCAGGGTTTGTTGCATATGTAGGAATAGTGACTGCTGAAATCAATATACGCTGTAAAACCATCATTATACAAGCGACAAAGATTGTCAGGAAGCCATAACTTTCCTTCTTTATTTTTTTCAAGAATAAACACCTCACAAAAAAATTGGACAAAAACATAAGAAAACGTTTCCTGAGAAGTTGCCCATTAATAACATCCTAACTTAGAATATCTCAAAAAACAACGTGTAGACAGAAAAAGTACAAAATTAGCAAGAAATGGTTGTTTGTATTGTTAGAATTTTTAGAAAATTATACCTTTAGTTTCTTTGCATAAAATGATACAATGATTGTTAAAATTGTGAAAGGGTGGTCATTTGTTAGAGAAGTTTTTGGATATGTCGTTAGTTCAACGTATTGTTGTTGGTATTTTAGTCGGAATATTGTTTGGTATCTTTTTCCCCACGTGGACATTTATTTCAATATTGGGGACGTTGTTTGTCAGTTGCTTGAAGGCAATCGCACCTATTCTGGTTTTTTTCTTGACGATGGCGTCAATTGCCAAGCATAAAATTGGGAATAAGACATTCGTGAAGCCTATTTTGATCTTATATTTAGTGGGAACATTGCTTTCTGCACTTGTAGCAGTTATTGTAAGTTCAATTTTTACTGTTCCTATTACTTTACAAGAAACAGTATCTGAAAAAGCACCGCAAAGTTTGGAAAGTGTTTTATCTACTATGTTGACGAATGTCACACAAAATCCTGTTCAATCTCTTATTGATGCGAATTACCTTGGCGTTTTATTCTGGGCTGTATTGTTGGGACTAGCTTTTCGAGCACGTTCAGAATCGACAAAAGAGTTGGTGGATCAGATATCTATAGCGTTGTCACAAGTCGTACAAGTGATTATTGCATTTGCTCCGATAGGGATTTTAGGATTGGTTTATCAATCAATTGCTACGACTGGAATCGCTGGATTGGCAGAGTATCTGCAGCTTTTACTTGTTTTGATCGGTACGATGCTGTTTGTCGCATTAGTTGTGTACCCATTCCTCACGTTTTTGTTTATTAAAGAAAATCCCTATCCATTGATTTTCTTTTGTTTGAAAGAAAGCGCACTTCCCGCTTTCTTTACCCGAAGTTCTGCCGCAAATATCCCGATAAACATGATGTTGGCTGAAAGATTGAAATTGACAAAAGAGTCTTATTCCATATCGATCCCGTTAGGTGCTACGATCAATATGGGCGGTGCCGCGATTACCATTTCCTTGATGACGTTGACTGCTGTACATTCTTTAGGGATTGAAGCACCTTTTGTTTTGAAAGTCCTTTTATGTATTTTGTCTGCTTTAGCTGCTTGTGGAGCTTCAGGTGTTGCGGGCGGTTCACTGTTATTGATTCCATTAGCATGTAGTTTGTTTGGTATCTCTAATGATGTCGCGATGCAAATCGTCGGTATTGGATTTATTATCGGTGTTATCCAGGATTCAATGGAAACTGCCTTAAATTCGTCAAGTGATCTGTTGTTTACTGCAATAGGAGAGCTAGGCGCGCGTAAAAGAAGTGGGGAAAAAATCAAATTGAAAGATTGTTTAGATGGATTAAGTGAACGTTGAACGTTAGATATTTAGTATTTTTAAAATGATTCGAGTTTTTAATGAGTTATATAGATGTTCGTGTAAATAGAGGTTTCTGTTAAATCAAGACAAAGTCGTTTATAATAACAATTAAAAGCATAGGTAATTGTTATTGGAGGCGTATCATGGATTTTTTACGTAAATTTGGTTTTTTCTTTTTATTATTAGGCGTGCTGAGTGATTTTTTGACTCCGTACGTATTAGGATTGTATTATCCTGAATTAGATCAAATGAAGAGCGTGATCAGTGTATTTGGAGAGGTTTCCAGTCCTGTAAGAAAAGCGTTTCTTATTTGGTCTGTGGTTTCAGGGATCTTTTTCATCCTGTCATTGCCTGCATTGTATGCTGCATTTGTAAGTACATCTCGTGTGTTAGCTACCCTAGTTACAGCAGCCATCGCGTTCTATGGTATAGGTGATTGTATCTTTACAGGTGTGTTCAGTATCAATACCCATGAATCTTCGTGGAATGTCTCGACATGGGTCCATAATATCGGATCAGGTTTAGGTTACAGTGGTTTTTTATTGTTTCCAGTTCTTCTTTTCTTGATCTATCGAAAAAATGGGCAAATGGACGTAAGCCACTTATACCTTGGACTGTCTGTGATCAGTTTGCTTTTTGCGGCGATTTATGGACTGGCAAGAATTCCTTCTATAAATTCTTGGCCATTACTGAATAAAATAGGTTTTTGCCAAAGAATCAGTTTTTTCTTTAATTATGTACCCATTGCCTGGTTGAGTATCTTGCATCTCAAACAGTAAAACTTGAGCCGTCAAATTGAACAGTCAGCGGATACTTCATCCGGTGGCTGTTTTTTGTTTTTCTGAAATATATATTTCCACAGTTTTCTTGTATAGCTTCTGTCTTAGAGAAGCAAGGAGCTATATTTTGTGCTACAATCTTAAAAAGGTAGAGAGAAGACCAAATGGAAGACAGAGGAGCCACTAAAATATGAGAAACATCAAGTTGACAATCGAATATGACGGAAAAAGATATTCAGGATGGCAAAGACTTGGAGATGACGATAAAACCATTCAAGGAAAAATCGAAAAAGTATTGCATCAGATGACAAATGAAGAGATAGAAATTATTGGATCAGGAAGAACAGATGCTGGCACCCATGCGCGAGGACAAGTAGCAAATTTTAAAACAAACACAGAAATTGGACTGGCAGAAATGATCGACTTTATGAATCGTTACCTTCCGCGGGATATTGTCATCAAAAGAATCGAAGAAATGCCTGAGCGCTTCCATTCAAGATATAATGCGGTGGGCAAAAAATACAGCTATTATGTTTGGAACAACGTGATTCCTTCAGCATTTGAGCGAAACCACAGCTTTTATTTCCCTCAAGAGTTGGATATGGACAAGCTGAATGCAGCTTGCGAAAAATTAGTGGGTACACATGATTTCATTGGTTTTTCTGCATTGAAAAAATCAAAAAAATCCACAGTGCGTACGATTGATGAATTATCTATCGAACGAAAGGGAGAAATGCTTCATTTTACTTTTGTCGGAGACGGATTCTTATATAAAATGGTACGGATTATCATGGGGACATTACTAGAAATCGGCACAGGTGCCATGCCGATAGAAACAATCGATGAAATATTTGAAAGCAAAGTGCGGCAACATGCAGGAGAAACCGTCCCTGCACAAGGTCTGTTTTTGGATGAAGTTTATTATCGATAAAAATACTTTGATAATGGATGAAACGCATGTTTCACAGTATAAATATCGATGTTAAATAATGTATGAAGCAAATTAAAGAAATATAAAAAAAGACTTTTTAGCCTGTTTATGTGTACAGCTAAAAAGTCTTTCTTAAATAAAAATCTAGTGAGAATGTTGTACTTCTCTTCTCGGTTGTTTTTGTTTAGAAAAAGTAAATCGATAAAGTAAAAATAAAATCAAAGTAACGATAGATAAATATCTTGAAGCAATTGCTAGTTTTGTGTACTGATAAGTAATAACGACTTTATTTATACCTGGAGGAATAGTTAATTCAGTTGTGCCAAACTTAGATAATTTTGTTTGTACTAGTTTGCCATTAATAGAAGCCACTTGCCCTTTATAACGATAAATAGGTGTCGTCAAGACAGTATTTTTATTATTCGAATTATCTAATTCAATTGTAAGTTTGTTACTCATAAAATGAGTTGTTGGATTTATTTCCTGGTTACCTAGTAAATATTGATCATTATTAATCATATCAGGATGATAGATTGACTCTTTGTTTGCATAATCAGTATGATTGTAATTTTCAGCTATAGCAACAGCGTCTTCAGGTGCTATAAGTGTTAATGAATCTTTGTTAGCATGGATAGAATTGCTTACTCCTGAGAGATGCAATATTAGTGCAAGAAACATAAAGACCATTATTTTCCATGAATTATTTTTAGTAGAAAAAATATAATAGATCACTATACTCATCGTATAGGCTATAAATAAAGAAGAAAAACCATTTAACCGCCAGACAAATTGTAGACTCTTAACTGGTGTATGGTTAAAAAGTTGCCAAGGAAATAAATTGGTTGAACAAAAAAGAACAAATACACCAAGAAAGAAAATAAATAAATCATCAGCAGTTAATTTTTTTATAAAAATAAAAGCACCAATCAATCCGAGAAATAAGAATAATCCAATAGTATAGTTGTTATAGTTATTATTTAAAATATGTGTCAGCATATCACTAGGAGCCATACCACTTAATTCTTTTCCCAGTGGGACTTTCAATTCTTGTGCTCTAGATTGTTGAATAAAAGGAATTAAGAATCCCGCACTTAAAAAAAAGGTGAGTGCGGTAGCTTTTAAAAGACTTAAGAGTCTAGCGATTTTTTGGTCCCAAAAATAAAAAGAAAGAAACAACGTTCCTCCAATAAATACAGAAACCATAGCGACAGAAAGTAAATGAGTATACACTACTAGCGTCATGCCAATAGACAACCAGTACCATTTTTGGTAATCTCTAATATAAATTTCGTAACACCCCATTAGTATCAAAGGCAAAAATGTTAAAGCGACAGCTTCTCCCAATGAAGCACGATGGAATATGTCAATGGCACGATAGGCGGAAAATGTATAAATAATCGAAAATAACAGCGAAATATAACGATTGTTTTTTATTTGTTTCATAGAAAAATAAGAAACGACCATTGTTAAAAAAGTGATAAAAAAATAGTAGATATTATAACCTAAAACAAGATTTCCCATCATTTTATAAAATAAAAAAGCTGGATAAAGAGTAAGCCATGGATAAAAAATATTCATCATTGTTCCATGATGATCGAAGTTATTGAAGTTTACTGGAGAACTCCATACATTATCTAGTCCTATGATTCGAGATAAATGAAAGTAAGTATCCTGATTGACACTATGATAGATTCCCTTAGACATGAATAGAGGGATGACGTAAGCAAAACTTAGAAATAACATAAAAATGATATCTATTATTTGGTTTTTGTTTTTTTTCATTTTTTTCTCCTATTTAAAAGTAATAAAAATTGATTCTTTTCTAGTATATCATACTAGTGCTATGAAAAATTTAACGCAAAGCTTATTAAAAAAAGACAATTCTAGTATACTGAAAATAGAATTAAAAAAGGAGAACAACAAATCTATGAAAATAAGTAAAAAAGCATTTCTTTTAGTAGTTCTTATCTTACTTAGTACTTTATATTCAGTAAATTTTATGAGAAATGCTCAAGAAATTTATACAACAGGTGATTTATCTTTTCATCTTTCACGAATCAAAGGGTTATCTTCTATTTTTGAAGGGCCAATCAACTATACAACATTTAACAATTATGGAGATGGACTGAACTATTTTTATCCTTTTCTTACAATAATTCCTGCAGTCGTTTTTTATGGAATTTCAAATAACTTAATATTAAGTTATGTTCTATATATTTGGTTATTAAATATTTGTACGATTCTGATTAGTTTTTATTATGGAGAAAAGTTTTTTAAAAAGATAGATGCTGCTTTTTTATTTAGTTGTTTATATACTTTTGCAACTTATCGAACAGTTGATATCTATTATCGATCCGCAATTGCAGAAGCAATCGCTCTTACGATTATCCCAGCTGTTTTATATTATGCTTATGGATTGATATTCAATAGAGAAAAAAAAGTCATCGCTTTATCTGTCAGTATAAGTCTACTTGTGTATACTCATGTCTTAACTACACTATTGTGTAGTGCATTGATTGCTTGTATGATTATAGTTCGTTTGTTTTTAAGCAAGCAAATAAAAAACGATATAAAATTTGTGGTCGTGAATTTAGTAAAGGCTGTTTTTTTGACTTGTGCATTAACTAGCTATTTTTGGTATCCTATGTTGCAGCAGATGAATTATCAAGAAATACACAGTCCCTTCAAAACAGATTTGCAGCTAGAAGCACTTTCTATTTCAGATAGTATCATTCAAGCGTTAAATAACGATATTACAACATACACTATGGGGTTATTAGGATTGGTTGCGTTGATTTTTCCTTTATTCATACTGAAAGAAATGGAGAAAAAAGAAAAAATCATCTATGTTGGCGTAGTTTCTACATGGGTATGCGTAACTAATTTATTTCCATGGTTTTTGTTTCAAAAAACACCGATAAGCTTGCTCCAGTTTCCTTGGCGTATCTTAGGTATCCAAATCTTTTTTTCTTCAATGATCATAACGCTTGTTTTTATGAAAAAGACTATGAATAAAAAATATTCATGGTTAATCATTGGCGCTACTGTGGTGTTTCTACTCGTCACGTCTATAGCAGCAAAAGAAAATTACGCAAAAGTTATCCAATCAAAACACGGTCATATTGTTATCAATGAAGAAACACTCCCACGTTATACAACATCAGATATGGGAGGATTATACGATTACGCCCCAACAGAAGCGATAAAAGAAAGGCCTCACTTAGAAAAACATGAAGTAAAAGTAGGAGAATCGTGGGAAAAAGGGAAGTATAAAGCTGCAGATAATAACATTACTTACACAGTGGAAAGCAACAAAAAGCAAAAAGTGACAGTACCAGTATATGCTTATTTAGGTACACAGGTAAAAGTAAACGGTAAAGTCGTAAATGACTCTTATAAAAAACATGGCTTAGTGAATGTGGATGTAAATGCTGGAGAAAATAAGATAGAAATTACAACAAAATATACTCCAACTGCTCTCATGGCTTTATGGATCAGTATTCTGACTTATTGTTTAGTGGTGTATTCAAGTTTTAAACGATTTGCACCTAATAAGTTGAAAGATTCTCGATATGTGACTAAAAAGGAGATAAACAAGAAGAATGAAAATAAATAAAAAAGTAGTAATATTGAGTGGATTAATTATAGTTAGTAGTATATATTCTTTCATCTTTTTCAAAAATACACAGAGTATTTATACCACTGGAGATCTTTCTTTTCACTTATCTCGAATCAAGGGGTTATCGACTATTTTTACCAGTCCGATTAATTATGAGACATTCAATTATACTGGATATGGTGTAAATTATTTTTATCCCTTTCTGACTTTTTTTCCAGCTGTAATGTTATATTGGATGACAAAAAATTTGATTGTAAGCTATATTATTTACGTTTGGTTATTGAACTTGTGTACAACACTCGTAGCTTATCATTATGGCGAGCGGTTTTTAAAACAAAAAAAAGCGGCATTTTTATTTAGTTGTCTCTATATTTTCTCTGCTTATCGGACAGTAGACATCTACTATCGTTCCGCAATTGCCGAAGCTATCGCAATAACACTTGTTATCCCTGTATTATTTTATGCTTATCAAATCATCTCTGGAAAAGAAGAAAAGTATCCGTCTGTAAAGCTAGCATTGAGTATGAGTTTGCTAGTGTACAGCCATGTACTATCAACATTAATGAGTACAGCATTAATTATCATTTTTATTTTTATTCGTTTGGTTTCTAAAGGTTTCAAGAATGCAGATTTTATTGCTATATTTAAAAAATTATTTAGTGCGGCAGGAATGACATTGGTTCTGACGAGTGCTTTTTGGTATCCGATGTTTGAACAAATGCTCTACCAAAAAATCAACAAACCTAGCGTGACAAATTTATATGCTCATGCATCTAATGTGTTCGATAGTCTGACTGAAGCTATGAACAACGACTTAACTACTTACTCAATGGGACTAGTTGGTCTGTTATCTTTATGTATTCCCCTGATTTTATTTAAAAAATTAACAAACATAGAAAAAAAGATTTATTATGGTACGTGTTTGACTTGGCTAGCTACAACTAGTTTGGTGCCATGGTATCTTCTGCAAAATACGCCAGCCAAATTGTTACAATTTCCTTGGCGGATCTTAAGCTTGCAAATAATATTCTCTTCTCTGATATTAACGATGATATTTTTCAAAAATAGAAGATACAATAAGACAAGAGAACTATTTTATTTATTTATGACTGTTTTGTTATTAATCACTTTAACTGTTTCTAGTAAAAAAAATTTCAATCAAAAAATAATTTCTCAGCCGGGACATATTGTTGTAAACAAAGAAACAGTAGAGGCGTATACCACTAAAGGAATGGATTATTTTTTATATGATTATTCTCCTATCGCTTCATTGGAGAATAAGGAGCATATAATAAAACACGAAGCAAAGATTGGCAGTCAATGGGTAAACCTTCCTTATAAAACAACTGGTAGTTCTATCATATATAGAGTAACTAATGAGAAGAGCCAAGTAATCACACTTCCTGTATATGCTTATTTAGGAACGAATGTAGAAATAAATCATCAACCTGTAAAGGAGCAGGTGAATGCTAATGGATTGGTACAAATAAGCGGAGTCAAAGGAGTTGCTGATATTAAAGTAAGCACAAATTATACAGTAACGACTATTATTTCTTATCTTGTTACATTAACTGCATATTTATGTTTATTTTTTAAAATAGTTTTCCATAAAAGGTAAATTAACTTTTCATTTATAAAATAAATTGATTAAAAAGGAGAATCTGTCGATAAGGATTCTCTCTTTTTTATACGAAAAATCTGTAGGGGGATGAAGTAATCGCTTATTTCCTCACTTTATGATAAATTACAGCTAAAGTCACTAGCTTGTCTTCTTCGGAAAGGAGGAGAATCTATGGATGAGGAACAAATATTCATTCAAACACTTTATAATCTGATTTTGAATCCGAATACACGAGATTGGGAACGAAAAGTATTGATTCAGATAAAGAATGACATAAGAGAAAATATATCCGTTAAAGAACAGTTATCAAAACTAGAAGCAACACTACGTCCATTAGCTATCCGAATGAATCTGACGCCTGATGTAATGGACTTTTATTTATTGATTACGGAAGGATTTGATAAGGAGCAAAAATATGACTTTTCCAAGCATGCCATGCAAGATGCTGACTATCAAGAACGTGCAGTATTTGCAGGGGGATGTTTCTGGTGTATGGTCGAGCCGTTTGAATCGAAAAAAGGGATCCTATCTGTTTTGTCAGGATACACGGGCGGACATGTTGAAAAACCAAATTATGATCAAGTAAGTGGTGGTTACACAGGTCATGTGGAAGCTGTGAAGATCATTTATGACACAAGAGAAATAAGTTATAGCGAGTTGCTGACAATCTATTGGCAAATTACTGATCCCACAGATACATTTGGACAATTTCAAGATAGAGGGAAGCAATATCGTCCAGTGATTTTTTATCAAGACGAACGACAAAAAGAATTAGCGGAACAATCAAAACAGAAACTAGACAGTTCAAGGACTTTCCACCAACCAATCGTCACAAAAATCGAACCAGCCGGTACGTTTTGGCCAGCAGAAAACTATCATCAGCAATTTTACAAAAAACAACCGAAACGCTATAAAAAAATCCAGCAAGCACGTAATCAATTTCTGATCTATCAACGAGTAAAAAACAAATGGCAAAAAAATATACGAAAAAATCATTTTGAGTAACTCCTTTTCTTTAAAATGTAGTAAACTAAAAATAGAAAACAAGAAAGCGTTTTAAAAAGATTTGATGAGGAGGAGAAAAATTGTATATTGCAGATAGTGCACGTTATGAAAAAATGGAATATCGTAAATCCGGTCATTCAGGTTTGAAATTACCGATTTTATCTCTCGGATTATGGCAAAATTTTGGTGATTATGATCCTATCCATAATCAAAGAGAGATTTTAAGAGGCGCATTCGACATGGGAATTACCCATTTCGACCTTGCGAATAATTATGGAGGCCCTGCTGGAGCTGCAGAGAAAAACTTTGGGCGTATTTTTAGAGAAGATTTTCAAGCCTACCGTGATGAACTGATTATTTCTAGCAAAGCAGGTTATCATATGTGGGAAGGGCCATATGGGGAATGGGGCTCTCGTAAATCCATCATTTCAAGTTGTGACCAAAGTCTCCAAAGAATGGGGCTAGATTATGTTGACATCTTCTATCATCATCGCCCAGACCCTGATACACCTTTGGAAGAAACAGCAGAAGCGTTGATGCAACTTGTAAGACAAGGAAAAGCATTATATATTGGTATATCCAACTATAATGGAGAAAATACAAAAAAAATGACTGAAATTTTAAAAAGAAAGGAAGCACCGTTCATTATTCATCAGATGCGCTACAATATGTTTTCTCGTGCACTACTAGAAGACGATCTATCTCCAGTATTAGAAGAAGAAGGGCTAGGGGCAATCACGTTCAGTCCGCTTGCTCAAGGGTTGCTGACAAATCGTTATCTACATGGTATTCCTGAAGATTCTAGAGCACATCGTAAGGAAATACCATTCCTTTCAGAAGAACAAGTTGGATCAACTCTGGAAAAAATCAAAGCACTGCAAACAATCGCCGTATCACGAGGACAATCATTAGCGCAAATGGCCCTTGCATGGAATTTGCGACAAAAATCTGTTACAAGTGTACTGGTCGGAGCAAGTCGGTTAAGCCAGTTACAAGAAAGTGTTCGAATGATGGATAATTTAGATTTCTCACCAGAAGAAGAATTGAGAATCGACCAAATTCTAGAATAGAAACGATGTAATCAAACTTTTTATCCATATATTAAAAAAAACAAAAGATGACATCAAGAATCGAATGAAGATCGTCTGTTATTGAACATCATATTTTTTGTCGTTCAAAATAAAAATGATCGAAGGCTAGGAGTGAATTTTATCCTAGTCTTTTTTATGGTAAATATCTTCTTCGTTTGTATGTCTATGAACGGATTAATCAATTTTGTATACAAAAAATCATCAGATGATTCAAACGTGTTATAATAATTACGAAAAAATACATCAGATGAAAAGGAGGTATGTGGTTTGGAAGAAAATAAAACCCTAGTAGAAGTAACTACTGACAAGATCCTTAGATATTTAAAGGAAATGCAGTTGCAAGTAGGAGATAAACTGCCGAATGAATATGAATTGTCCGATTATTTAGAGGTGGGGCGAAGCACGGTGCGAGAAGCTGTGCGGGCTCTAGCTTCCAGGAATATCCTTGAAGTTCGGCAAGGAGCGGGGACATTTGTCAGTGATAAGCGAGGGATTGCCAATGACCCACTCGGTTTTTCTTTGATTGAAGATCAGGATCGGATGATACGAGACTTATTTGAACTGAGATATTTATTGGAGCCTAAGATGGCAGGTTTGGCAGCGGAATATGCAACGAAGAATCAAATCGTCCAAATGAAAAAATTAACGCAAAAGATTGAAACTTCTTTTCGAGAAGGCACACAAGAACATGTTCAATTAGACATCGATTTTCATACGATGATTGCAGAAGCTAGCGGAAACGTAGCCTTGCTGCATATTATCCCAATCATTAATGAATCAATTGCTTTGTTTAATAAAAATTATGATATCCAGCATCTGAAAATCGAGACGATCGATATTCATACAGAGATCGTTCAGGCCATCGAAAGGCGGAATGCACTTGCTGCGTTTGATGCAATGACTGTCCATATGGCAATAAATCGGAGAGAATTACAGAAAATAATAGGAGAAAAAGAAACTAATTGACAGTTCATCTGATGTATTTTATGATAAATACATCAGATGAATTTCTGTTTTATATTTGGTAAAAAAGAGGAGTAAATAGTTTCTGTTCATCGAAATGTAAGCGCTGACTAATAGACAAAAAGAGATGACGTCAAGGAGAAGAAGCAGGAATGAGGGGATCTGGAATGAGTTTTATGGATAAATTAGCCAATGTTTTTTAGGAAACGTGGCAACGAGAATCAATAATTTAAGGTATATCATGGTGATAAAAAACGCATTTGCTGCATTGATTCCGGTAATTATTACGGGTGCTTTTGGCACATTGTTTTCAGCAATGGTCTTTGACTCGGAAAATGGCTTAGCACAGATAAGTTTCTTGCGTTTTTTAGAAGAATTAAAGCCTATCGCATCTGCCATCAGCTATGTCACACTAAGTTTCTTGACCATCTATGCTGTTTTTCTGATAGGGATCGAATTAGCCAAGCTGAATAAAGTGGATGGTGTATTCCCTGGTATCATCGCAGTGATGTCTTATTTATCTGTTAATCCAACTGTTTATGAATTAGTGAATGAAAATCAGACTGTTATAGTAGAAAACGTATTGGCTAAACAATATACAGACACGAAAGGGTTATTTTTGGGAATGTTGGTCTCCATCCTTTCTATTGAACTTTATTGCTGGTTGAGGAAACAGAAGAAACTACAGCTGAGAATGCCTGATACCGTGCCAACGAATGTTTCTGCTAGTTTTTCTGCTTTATTCCCGACGATTCTGACTGTATCGGGTATCGCGGCTGCGGGATTTATCATCAAAGAACTTACAGGAATGTACCTTTATGATATCATTTACAATGTCGTACAACGACCATTAGAAGGTGTCGTACAAGGGTTACCGGGTATTTTGCTATTGATGTTTATTGCGCAAGTCTTTTGGGTGATTGGTATCCATGGAAATCAAATGGTGAAGCCGATACGGGAACCGTTGCTTTTAGCGGCAATTGCTGTAAATACGGAAGCTTTTGAAGCTGGAAAAGAAGTACCGAACATTATTACTATGCCATTTTGGGATATGTATATGAGTATGGGTGGGTCTGGAGTCACGATCGGTTTACTGATTGCAGTATTGTTAGTTGGAAAACGGGAAGATATGAAACAAATCACCAAGTTATCCCTTGCTCCTGGGATCTTCAACATCAATGAACCAGTTATTTTTGGTATGCCGATCATGCTGAATCCAATTTTAGCTATTCCGTTTATCTTAACGCCTCTTATCACAGGAACGATTGGTTATTTTGCAACCGCTTTAGGATTTGCGGCGAAAGCAGTTGTAATGGTCCCTTGGCCAATGCCGCCGATCGTCAATGCTTATCTAGCAACAGCAGGAAATATCGGTGCAGTTATTACGCAACTTGTTTGTATTATTGTTTCTATTTTGATCTATCTGCCATTCGTAAAAGTAGCAAATCGTGTGGAAAATGATGGGGTCTAAAAAACAGGAGGAAATCATGAAAATTACTATTCCAAAAAATTTTATTCTTGGTGCTGCATCTTCTGCTTGGCAAACGGAAGGTTGGAAAGGAAAAAAAGAAGGACAGGATTCGTTTATAGATAGCTGGTATAAAAATGAACATTTTGTTTGGCATAATGGGTATGGCCCAGCCGTAGCAACTAATTTTATGGAACAATACCAGCAGGATGTGGATCTGATGAAATCCATCCATCTGACACATTATCGGACTTCTATCAATTGGGCTCGTTTTTTTACTGATTATGAGAACTGTATAGTAGATGAAGAATATGCTCAGCATATAAGTGAAATGATCGACTCTTTGATCGAAGCAGACGTAGAACCGATGATTTGTTTGGAACATTATGAAGTCCCAGCTTTTCTTTTGGAAAAATATGATGGCTGGTCTTCAAGAAAAGTAGTTGATTTTTATGCTAAGTATGCTCAAATTGCCTTTGATCGTTACGGTGTTAGGGTAAAAAACTGGTTTACATTCAACGAACCAATCGTTCCCCAAACGCGTTGCTATTTGGATGCTGTTCGCTGGCCGCATGAACAAAACACAAAAAAGTGGATGATGTGGAATTATCATAAAGTTTTAGCAACGGCTAAAGCAGTAGAGATTTACCGCAGCGGAAATTACGGTGGAAGGATTGGCTGTATTTTAAATCCTGAAATGGTCTATGCTCGATCCAATTCTCCAGAAGACCAAAAAGCTGCTTATATGTATGATTTGTTTTATAATCGAGTATTTTTTGATCCGATGGTAAAAGGGTACTACACAGAAGAGTTCCTGGAGTTGTGTCAAAAACAATCGATTTATTTCGATCCTGCAACAGAGGATTTAGAAACGATTCAGCATCATACAGTAGATTTCCTTGGAATCAATCAATATTATCCTAAACGTGTTCGCGCTCCTCGTTATCAATGGAATGAAGAGACACCTTTCCATCCAGAACGATATTATGAGGTCTTTGATTTACCTGGGAAGAAAATGAATAATTCCAGGGGATGGGAAATCTATCCGAAAATCATGTATGATATAGCCATGTATCTAAAAGAAAATTATCATAATATCCCTTGGCTGATAACAGAAAACGGTATGGGAAGAGAACATGAAGAACAGTATATGGATGAGAAAGGAATCGTGCAAGATGATTACCGTATCGAATTTATCGGACAGCATTTGCATTACTTGATCAAAGCAACAGAAGAAGGCGCAAATTGCGAAGGCTATATGTTATGGGCATTCACTGACTGTGTGTCACCAATGAATGCATTTAAGAATCGATATGGATTAGTTCGAATCGAATTGAACGATGAACGAAGCAGAACATTGAAAAAATCTGCTTCGTGGTATCAGACTTTGATTGATAAGAGAGAATTGGATTTGCCTGACGAAATCTATAAATAAATAGAAGTTTTTTGTAGATGTTCATTGTATTTACTGGTTATTTGAAATAAAAGAGGTTGTGAATCCAGCGTTTTGAGCTAATACCCAGGGTCAGCTGATTGAACACCGTTTATTGAGAGGTTGTGAAAAAGCTGTCCTACATCAAGTAATAAGAACAGCAAAGTAAAAACAACATCTTATGTTTTTAACTTGGTTGGACTTATTACCGCAGATGCAAGCTTTTGAATACCGTTTATTCGAAAAAAGTTGTGACAAGTTTTGTGTCACAACTTTTTTTGTGCACGTTAAAAGAAAAAAGGTAATAAAAATTAATTTGTGTGTTTAGTGTGCGCTTTCTTTTTTAGTGTGTATGCAACTTGGTATAGACCTTAAATGTGATGATATCAACTTTTTAAAGCGCTTTTAAAGTTGGTACGCTACTTGCTTATATACAAGTGTAAGTATAGAAAGGAACGTGTTTAAAATGGAAAAGAAAACAATCATGCTTGTATGTTCAGCTGGAATGAGTACAAGTCTCCTAGTCACAAAAATGCAAAAGGCAGCAGAAGCAAAAGGAATGGAAGCAGACATCTTTGCTGTATCTGCTTCAGATGCGGATAATCAACTAGAATCTAAAAATGTAGACGTTTTACTTTTAGGACCGCAAGTACGCTTTATGCAAAATCAATTTGCTGAAAAGCTAGCACCTAAAGGCATTCCTTTAGATGTAATCAATATGGCTGACTAAGGCATGATGAATGGTGAAAAAGTACTCGACCAAGCAGAAAAACTAATAAACAAATAATAAAAATTATCGGAGGATACAATAAATGGAAGATCAAAAAAATCTAGAAGCCATCATGGGTCTGATCATGTTTGGCGGAAATGCAAAAAGCGATGCAATGGAAGCGATTGCTGCTGCGAAAAAAGGTGATTTCAATTTAGCAGATGAAAAAATCAAAGATGCAGAGGAATCTTTAGTCCAAGCACATCACTCTCAAACAGAGATGCTGACACAAGAAGCACAAGGAAATCACGTTGAAGTCACGCTTTTGACGGTCCACAGTCAAGATCATCTGATGACATCTATAGCTTTTACAGATTTAGCAAAAGAGATCATTGATCTGTATCGTCGATTGAACGCGTAATCTACAGTAAAGAAAAGAGGGAAGATTTATGGATAAATTTGTTGCATTTATGGAGAAACATTTTATACCTGTAGCATCAAAAATTGGTGCACAACGGCATTTAGTTGCGATTCGGGACTCATTTATGGTGAGTATGCCGTTAATGATCTTAGGAGCATTAGCAGTAATGATCAATAACTTACCGATTCCCGGGTTCCAAGAATTGATGAACTCAATTTTTGGTGGTGAATCATGGAAAGGATTCGGGGCTGCTGCTTGGAACGGTACATTTGCCATTCTTTCTGTCTTGATTGCTTTCTTGCTTGCTTATCATTTAGCTAACGGCTACCGAAAAGACGGTGTTTCCGCAGGTGTGATTTCTTTAGGTTCTTTCTTCGCTTTAGGCGGAGCATTAGGTATGAGCTCAAACGGTTTGTTTATTGCTATTATTGTTGGGATTATTTCAACAGAAATCTTTGTACGTTTAAGCGGAAATGAAAAATTGATCATCAAAATGCCTGATGGTGTGCCACCGGCAGTTGCAAAAGCATTTGCTTCATTACTACCAGCAATGATCACTATCTCTGCGTTTGCTTTAGTTGCTGCAATTTTTGCTGCATTCGGTGTTGATGATATCGTAGGTTCTTTCTATACAGTGGTCCAAGAACCATTTATGGGACTTGCAAACTCTTATCCATCTGCCTTACTGCTTGCATTTATCACACCATTCTTATGGTTCTTTGGTTTACACGGAGCGAATATGGTCGATCCTTTGATGCAAACAATCAATGCGCCAGCCATTGAAGCAAACGTTAATGCAATCGCAGCTGGACATAGCGCACCGTTTATCGTGAACAAACCTTTCTTTGACAGCTTTGTCAACTTAGGAGGAACAGGTGCAACTTTAGGTTTACTGTTAGCTATTTATTTAGTAGGACGTAAAAACAAACCATATATGGTTGTAACAAACTTGTCGATTGCGCCAGGTGTCTTCAATATTAATGAACCAACGATGTTTGGGTTACCTATCGTGTTGAACCCGATCATGTTCATTCCATTTATTTTGACACCAATGGTCTTAGTTAGTGTTGCTTACTTTGCGACTTCTACAGGTTTAGTGCCAGCAGCTACCGTTATGCCTCCATGGGTAACTCCACCAATTATTGGCGGTGTATTGGCAACAAAAAGTATTGCAGGTGGTGTGCTAGCCGCTGTCAATTTGGTTCTTTCTATTTTGATCTATCTACCGTTCGTCAAGGTAGCTACGATCCAAGAAAGAAGAAAAGAAGCTTTAGATGCTTGATTAATCAAAAAACGGAGAACAAGTGATTGTTTTCCGTTTTTTTTTACATCACTATTGTTGTCATTGCTAATTTTCATAAAGACTTGTATAATTTTTGTAAACGTTTTATTTTAGTCGGAGGTTTAAACATTGGTTACATATAACTGGATCAAATTAAGAGAACACCCAGAATTAGTAAAACAAAGCGCGAATTGGTTTTCATCAAAATGGGGAGTTCCTGCTGTTGTGTATGAGGAAAGTATTCGTACTGGAATCGCTAATAAGGAAAGTATTCCTCAATGGTATGTGGTCTTAGATGAAAAAGAAACCATCGTCGGAGGAGCGGGCGTTATTGAAAACGACTTCCATAACCGCCCTGATTTGACACCAAATCTTTGTGCCCTGTTTGTTGAACCGGAAAAGCGTAAGCAGGGGATAGCCAAGCGGATATTAGCGGAAATCAGAAAAGAAATGCATCAACTTGGGTACGAAAAACTTTACTTAATTACAGATCATACCACGTTTTATGAACGATACGAGTGGACATTTTTGACAATGGTCAAGGAAGAAAGTGGGACGACCGCTCGTCTGTATCAAAGTGATACGATAGGGTGAAAAAAGAGGCATGAGATTTGAAAAATTCTCATGCCTCTTTTTTTTTGCTTGTTCTCTTCATTGCTTTTTTTTCGTCGTAAATAAAAATGTTCCTTACGATTCTGAGAATAGGACGAATCGTCAAGAAAATAGCACCAGCCAAATAAAAATAGGTGCCATATCGATCGGGGATTTTAGTTAAGGAAGCAAGGCTTCCAAAAATATAGAAAATCCCGGTTAATAAATCGACAGCCAGTGAGATCAATGTGTAACGATTTTGGAAATAGAAGCGGAAGCGACGTCCTCGTATTTCGATATCTTCTTCTTTTCCTATTTCGATCTCATGGGTATTTCGTTTGATTTTGGGCATAAAGAAAATCACCTGTATTTTTTACTGAATTCAAGGTTTCAAAACAACTTTTATATTTTTATCTTCTTTTTTGTCAAAGATCTCATATGCTTGTGCTGCTTCTGATAGTGGCAGCGAATGAGTAATGATTTGTGTAGGATCGAATAGTCCTTCTGCAATCATTTCGTAAATTTTTGGCATTAGATGGATAATTGGTGCCTGTCCATGCTTGACAGCGATATCCCGCATAAAAAATTCTTGCAGCGGGTAAGAAGAAGCTGGAGTCATATAAACACCAGTTACTTGGACTGTTCCAAATTTTTTGACAGCTTGCGATGCCATCTGTAATGGAGAGATTGTGCCGCTTTGTAAGCTTACTAAATTTTTCGCTTTTTCTTTGACAGGCTCTAATCCGTCCATTCCTACACAATCGATAATGACATCTGCGCCACCTTTAGCCAGTTCATACAATTCTGTTCCAGCTTGTGCCGTGTCTTCTAAGAAATAAGTTTCAACCCCATTGTAATTAGCCGCTTTATCTAGACGGTGCTGTACTGGATCTACTGCGATTACGCGCTCTGCTCCAGCCATAACAGCGAATTTTTGAGCGAATAGACCGACTGGACCAGAACCTAGAATCACAACTGTATCGCCTTTTTTTACTCCTGCGTTTTCAACGCTCCAATAAGCTGTGGGCAAAATATCTGATAGAAATAAAACTTTTTCATCAGGAAGATCATTATCTGGTACAACAAATGAAGTAGAGTCTGCATAAGGAACTCTTAGATATTCCGCTTGACCACCCCAATGATTACCGTTCAACTTGCCAAATCCGAAAAGCCCGCCATATAACTGATCTGGATTTGATTCATCACATTGGCTTTCCATGTGATTCAGGCAGAAATGACAATGACCACAACTAATATTAAAAGGGATAACCACACGTTGCCCTTTTTTCAATGTTTGAACTTGAGATCCCACTTCTTCAACGATTCCCATTGGTTCGTGTCCTACAACATACCCTTTTTCCAAAACTGCTTCACCATGATGGTAAAGATGCAGATCGGAGCCGCAAATGGCTGTTGCTGTGATACGGATGATTGCATCTGTTGGTTCTAATATTTTTGGATCATCTACGTTTCTGATTTCCATTTTCTGTTTTCCTTGCCAAGTGACTGCTTTCATTGGAGATGCTCCTTTCAGATTCATAAAATTGTCTGCATTATTAGTACTACAGATAATTTCATTTTAAAGGAGAACTTACCTTTTTGATAATGAAACGCTTTTTTTCTTAAATGAAACATTCTATAGTCTTATGTATTTGTGTTCGGAGAGGTGTGTTTCCGATTTTTTAGTGTAATGGTAATCATTGAAATAGTTGTATCCGTTAGATGATGTTGGATTGGCAAGAGAGTAAACGTTGAAAAAATGGTTGTTTTCAAAAAGAAACAGACATAAATAAAAAGAGGTTATGACAGAAGGGATCAGTTTCTCGGTATTAAGTCAAATTTATGCAAAAACGTGAGGAACCATTTTCACAAAATTTTTCTTCATACTCGAAACTAAACGACTTTTTCATAACCTCTTGGTAAACGGTGTTCAAAAGCTTGCATCTGCGGTAATAAGTCCAACCAAGTCAAAAACATAAGAAGCAGTTTTAGCTTGGGTGTTCTTATTACTTGATGCAGGGCAGATTTTTCACAACCTCTTGGTTATTCAAACATTTTTTTTGCGGCACGAGCTAGAGTAGGAATATCTTTGTCGTAACGCGGTGTTTTGACAAGACGGGACATAGGAATACCCGCAAAATGGAAAGCAGCGATTTCTCCAGAACGTACAGCACTTTGTTCAGTAAAGATCATCTGATAAGGCTGCTCGACAAATTCTCCTGTAAAGGCCAGATTGGTCGAATGTTTAGGAATGACTTTTGGCCGATCGCTTTTGGCACGATTATTGAACAACGCGGAAGCATAAGGCATATAGACAGGGATATTATTTATCACGCTGTCGAAAATTTCTGTTTCTTTTTCACGAATATTTACTGGTCCAGGATCTACTTTTGAAAGTTGTCCGATCAGTTCTTCTAACATTTCTTTTCCATTCATTTTAATATACTGTTTATCCACAAATTCGCCACGTCGTCTTGGATAAAGGAAATAACCCCAAATAACTGTTTCATTTGGTTTCTGAGACGTAAAATGCGGTTGATGATGCACGACGATAGACATATTGACATCTTTTTGGCCTAACGGCGTGATCGGTGTGGTTGAAATAAATGAATTCAAGGCATTTCCTGGTTCTTGAGTCGTGATACGGGTGATTTCATTCAACAACAAATGGTTTTTCGTCGTCAGGGTAAAGCTGACCCATTCGCTTGCATCTCGATCAGCAAAGAATTTGTCAGGATTTCCCAAGTTGTAGAAACGTTCACTGGCTTTTTTCCAGAGACTAGAAGCTGCACCATAATCCATATTTTCTACAGCTGGTGTTTCGTAATCTCCTAAAGTAGCTGAATCTGTAATGGACCCATTAGTGAAAATAACTGCTGTATCTTCATCGACCACAACGTGTTCTTCTTCTTGAGTCAGTGTATTGGTCATTTTCAAACCAGTCACAGTGATTTCATCTTGCATCGGTGTTTCTTTGAATTCCCAGTCAGTGACACGGCGGTTCAAAATGATTTTGCATCCTTGTTCTTTCAAGTACTCGATCAAAGGAAGCATAATACTTTCGTATTGATTGTAACGTGTTCGATTGACGCCCACTAGATGTTCGATTTGAGTGAATTCATAAATCATTTGATGCATATAGCGACGCAATTCTTGAGCAGAACTACGTGTTCTAAAAGCAAATGTTGTTTCCCACATAAACCAGAAGTTTGTTTCAAAAAAGTGTGGATCATCTTTGAAATATTCTTCGATAGTGATATTGTCTAGTTTTTCTTCTTCTGAATCAGGCATAGCAATCAGTTTAGTCAGAAGAATACGGTCTTTATTATTGAATCCCAGTTTTCCGCCATCAATGATTCCTTTGCCACCTTCCATCAAACGTGCTTTGTCAAAGGTTCGGTGTTTTGCATCAAAATCTCTCGTATCTTCTTCAGCAGTCATCCCTGGCTCAGTAACAGAAGGTATTCGACTTAACAGATCCATCAAATCTACATAGGTACGGTAATTAAGCATGCGACCGCCTCGAGCAATATAGCCTTTTTGGTTTTCTAATGGATGGTTTTTATTCCAATATTCATCCACTACAGTGTCGGTCGGTGCACCATCATTTGAACCGTGATCATCCAATGAATAAAAGGTGATCTGATCCCCTTTCCATTTGCCTTCTTGAATCAAATAAACAGCCGCTGCCATATTGGCAATACCGGCACCAATCATTATTGCTTTACTTTTTCTCATTGTGATTCCTCCAATGTCTTCCAAGTATGTCCGTAGTGATTCAACTAAATAGGATGCTAGATTGATTCGAATTCATCATATAAATGACTGTCATCTTCGAATAGTCCTGTCTTTTTTCCTAGATATGCAGCGCCAAGGGCAAGCAAACCTAAACCGATGCCGACTTTGATTAATTTTTTACTCATGAAAAACGCCTCCTTGTTTTCTCTTTCTATATCCAAGGATAGTTCGTTTTTATTAGAATGCCAAATGATAGGACGAGAAGAAAAAGGAAATTTTGACAAAAAAGAAGAAGTGTCTGATTTTCCTGTAAATAAAAATAGGGTAGGTAAGAAGAAAAGATTTGAGGAGGTGTATGGTTCTATTTTTAGAAATTTGGGTACAAAAAAAGCACCGAGACAGTGCTTCTTTGAAAAGCTGATGACGGACTAAGCCTTATTTTAACTTGCTACGTTGTTTTGGATACTTCCACGATTTATGGATGGGGGGAGAAAAATGGGAGAGTGAAAAAGAAAAATTTAAGCGAACCGTTATCATTAGAACAACTTTTAAATAGACGAACAAGGTAACTTTCTTTTACAATAAAAGAATAGGAACAAATTAAAAGAAAGTAGGTAGCGTATATGTTTCGCTCAAATTTAATTGAATTTCTAGAATGGATCATTGCTATTTTAAATATTTGTTCTATCGGTATCTTAATTGTCGGGATCATTCTTGTTCTATTCAAACTTTTTGATTGGTCTCATGTCAAGAAAAACTATGCAGAACGTAATACTCGTAATGCAGATACAAGAAAATTGCTAGCAAGTTATATTTTGTTAAGCTTGGAGGTACTAGTCGTTGCTGATATCATCGAGTCAGTTATCAAGCCGACTTGGACAGATATTTTGAAGCTTGCACTTATTATTATCATTCGAACAGTCATTTCTTATTTCTTGAATCAGGAAATAGAAGACAAAGAAAAACAAAGAAGAGGAGAGGTAGGATGACGACAGAGTTGATGCAGTTTCTTCTTCCATATTTTGAAAAACTTGTACTGGGACTTGATATCTTTGCTATCTGTTTATTGGTTTGGGGTGTTTGTCTATCAATCAAGGATTTTTTGAAATATTTATTTGTCCATACAAAAGTACAAAACGACCGAGTCAGCGAGAACAATGCTATTAAAAAGATGTTGGGAGGCTATATACTTCTAAGTTTGGAAATTCTTGTTTCAGCTGGGATCATCGAATCGATTATCAAACCTACCTTGCAGGATATTTTCCAACTAGCGGCGTTGGTAGTTATCCGAACCATCATTTCTTATTTTTTAAATAAAGAGATCGGACCCGTAGATGTCCAAAATAAGTGAGGTTGTGAGCCTGATGTGTATCAAGAGATTGTTACAGAAATGGGCATCTTCAACAAATAAGAGGCTGTGACATGATTTTTGTCACAGCCCCTTATTTGTTTTGCACAGCTGAAATGATAGCTCGATCGATCGTATTGATCGAAATAGGAATAATATTTTCATATTGGACCGCATCTGGTGTATATAATGTACGTTCACATAATACCCGGTTTGAGGACTGCTGCGCATACTTCTTTATATCAGATATACTTGAATAAATTGTTGGTGCAACTTGAAAATCGAAAGTAGTTACAGCTTCCAAGGCTTCCCGATAAATCAGATAATGAACATCCGAATTTGTGACGATATAGATAGTCAGATGTTCTTTTGTCAGACGGAGAATTCCGCTCAATTCGATCACAAAAGCCCGCATGCAATTAGGATTCAACCGTAGATCATAAGGTAACTGGCTGGACCAGCTGGAAAAAATTGTCTGGACTTCTTTATATAAATTTGTCTGTTCCTCATTTAAAAGATAAAATTTTTCTGGCATGAATAATTGATAGTTATCCCAAGCCGAACGCATCAGATGAATCAGCGCACGTTCGAATGGTTGGTTTCCGAATAATTCTTGATTGAAGTGAGATTCAAAGGTAGCAACTAGTTCTTTTATTTCGGGAGTATTGTCAATAAACACTTGGTGTAGCTGTTGAAAGTCTTCCGCAATCAACTGATAAGAATGGAAACCATAATTACAAAGATTGAATAGTGTCAAAATAAAGGCGAATTCTTCTTTTTTATAATAGGTTTGGAAATCAGTGTTTTCCCATGCTGATTCGACATAATTGTAAATAGGACGTTTTTTGATTTCTTCGATAAATTTTGAATCTATTGTCACAGCACACACTTGCTGGCGTAGGAAACTGATAGCAAAACCAATCGATAAGATTTCTTTATTTTCTTTATCATAAAATCTGCCACTATTTTCCGTTACGGATTCAATGAAACGATCGGCACGTTCAAAAAACGATTCAGGTAGCTCCCAAGAATTAAAACCGCCTAAACGATACGACACATTAAGAAGCAGCAGACGTCTTTCCATTTCAGTGAATCGAGGGGAGTAGCGGTCGATTTCGATCCCGCAGTCATTAAAATAAGCTAATACTTGTTTTTTTAATGAATAAGCTTTGCTGACAGAGATGAATTCACATTCAGTTAATTGAAGATAATCAGGTTCATCTTCTTCCAAATAAAGCAGACAAGTTTTTAAAAACAACGAATTTTGAGACAATTGCTGCATGATCTTGCATCGAGGTATATGTTCTGAAAAATATAAAGTGTAACGGTCCTTTTCCCGATGTGTATAAGCGATCTGTTCTTCAAATTCTTTTTTTATGTTATTGATATCATTGAGCAAAGTGGTTTTGCAAACATGCAGGAGATTGGAGAGCTTTTCTAGATTGACTTCTTTATTTACATAGAATTGCCCACATAAAAACAGCTGTCTTAAAATATTTTTCTCAATATATTCTTCAATCATAGTAGAGCCTCCGCCTTGTATTTTTTTGCACAATATGGGAAATATTATGACATGTTTTCTTTTTGAAATCATCAGTTAATTTCTGAAAAAGCATATAAATGCCGTTAAAAAAGGTTTTTTATGTTATAAAATTTGGAAAACAGATAATTCTATTAAAAAATAAATTGTGAATTTTTAACAATATAAAAAAATAAAAATATGTTTAGTGAATGAAGGACAGTCATTTTATTTGTTTGTTCGTTTTTTTTAGGTTATCTATTTTAGAAGACTGATTTATTGAAAAATTGTTCGTTTTTTTGCGTTGAATTATCAGAAAAATCCGACTTTATTTATTTTTGTTTGTAAAAATCTACGTGGATTTGATGTTATAAAAAAAATTTTCTCATTTTTGGTGCTATAGTGAAGAGGTGTTACAGATAAACACATGTATCTGCGAGACATTGACCAACAAAATATGGAGGGAAGAAAAATGAAAGATATGGATATCAAGGCCGTCTTTATAGGCGACAAAGCTGAAAATGGACCAGTTTATAAAATGTTGTTGAACAAGATGGTAGATGAACATCTTGGATGGAGAGAAAATTATATTCCTTCAGATATGCCTGCAATTAGCGAAGGAGATAAGCTCACTCCAGATTATCTAGCCACCCGCGACCATATGATAGAGGTCTTGGATGAAGTCAGTCAGCGATTACGCGCAGGATCGATCCCATGGCATTCAGCAGGCCGTTACTGGGGACAAATGAATGCTGAAACATTGATGCCTGCTTTATTAGCTTACAACTATGCGATGCTGTGGAACCCAAATAATGTTGCATTGGAATCTTCTATGGCAACTTCGCAAATGGAAGCAGAAGTAGGACAGGATTTTGCTTCATTATTCAATATGACAGACGGATGGGGACACATTGCAGCAGATGGTTCTATTGCTAATCTTGAAGGATTATGGTACGCCCGCTGCATCAAATCGATTCCTTTAGCTGTCAAGGAAGTGCTGCCTGAAAAAGTGAAAAAAATGTCTGAGTGGGAACTTTTGAATTTATCTGTTGAAGAAATTTTGGAAATGACCGAAAGCTTTACGGACGAAGAAATGGATGAGGTCAAAGCAGCTTCTTCCCGTAGCGGAAAAAATATCCAAAGATTAGGGAAATGGCTGGTCCCTCAAACAAAACACTATTCTTGGATGAAGGCGTTAGATATTTGCGGAGTCGGCTTAGATCAGATGGTTGCTATCCCAGTTCAAGAGGATTATCGAATGGATATTAATGCTTTGGAAAAAACAATTCGTGAATTAGCTGAACAAAAAATCCCAATTCTAGGTGTGGTTGCTGTCGTAGGAACGACAGAAGAAGGTCAAGTAGACAGTGTAGATAAAATCGTCCAATTAAGAGAAAGGTTAAAAGATGAAGGGATCTATTTCTATTTACATGTTGATGCCGCATATGGCGGCTATGCGCGTTCACTGTTTCTAAACGAAGCAGGAGAATTTGTGCCGTATGCTTCCTTAGCTGAATTCTTTGAAGAACATCATGTTTTCCACCACTGCGTAACGATTGACAAAGAGGTATATGAAGGGTTCAGAGCTATTTCAGAAGCGGATTCTGTCACGATAGATCCTCATAAGATGGGCTATGTCCCTTATGCTGCTGGAGGAATCGTAATCAAACACAAAAATATGAGAAATATCATTTCTTATTTCGCGCCATATGTGTTTGAAAAATCAGTAAAGGCTCCAGATATGTTAGGAGCTTATATTTTGGAAGGATCAAAAGCTGGAGCAACCGCCGCCGCCGTCTGGACAGCACATCGTGTATTGCCATTGAATGTGACCGGATATGGTCAATTGATTGGGGCTTCAATCGAGGCAGCTCAAAGATTCAGAGAATTTCTCGATCATCTGACTTTTACTGTTAAAGGAAAAACAATCGAAGTCTATCCATTGAATCATCCTGATTTTAATATGGTCAATTGGGTATTCAAAGAACAAGGCTGTACAGATTTGAACGCTATCAATGAATTAAATGAAAAAATGTTCGATCGGTCTTCTTATATGGATGGCGATGTTTATGGTGAACGGTTTATTACTTCTCATACTACATTTACACAAGGAGATTACGGTGATTCTCCGATTCGTTTTATTGAAAGAATGGGTCTAACGAAAGAAGAATGGAAAAAAGAACAGAAAATCACTCTGCTACGTGCGGCTATCATGACTCCTTATTTGAATGATGATCGAATTTTCAATTTTTATACAAAAGAAATCGCCAAAGCAATGGAAAAGAAACTAAACGAAATCATCCAATAGAACTGATTTTTGTGTGAAAGAATAACAAGAGACATATGGAGAACAGACAATTATTTGCTTCATCAAAACAATTGTATTTCCCCCTGTTTTTCATATATTCCTCGCCAAGATATTCTTTTTTATAAAACGTTCTATAAGTTGGATCGTTCGTTTCATGTATCAAACCCAGTTCACTAAGATCGTTCAATGGATGTTTCGGTGATACTGGGTTTTGTACTGAATCGATGAAACCTAGTCATTTCTGTTCTTGAACAAAAATAAAAGAAAACAAAAACATATGTCGCTATTGAAAGAAGGAATAAAGATGAAAGATACTGGTTCATCAAAGCAAATCACGACCATGACCTTTATCGGAATGACCTGCGCCCTTGTAGCAAGTGTACGAAATATTCCAGATGTAGCAGCAACGAGCTGGACGATGATTTTTTACATGCTGGTTGCAGTATTATTGTACGCTTTTCCAATCTCATTGATCTCTGGTGAATTTGCCGGAATGTTTCCCCAAAAAGGTGGTCCAGAACTTTGGGTATCGAATGCTCTAGGAAAAAAATGGGGGTTCGTTGTCTCATGGCTGTTATGGGTCCAAATGTTTCCTGGGATGGTGATGGTCGCTTCAGCACTCGCTCCGTTGTTTGGTAATATTATCGATAATGTGCCGCTTGGTTTGAACAGCAAATTTACATTAGTTGTTATTTTAGTCGTTTATTGGATCATCACTTTTTTGAATTTGAAATTTGATATGGCAAAAATCGGCGGAAAAGTCGGTGTTTGGTTAGGATTGTACGTGCCTTTGACGATGATGCTCTTATTAGGGTTTGCTGCGTGGATCAAAGTTGGGATCGTACCAACCGGAACATTAGGCAGTTTTTCATGGGACAAATTAATACCAGATACTACGACTGCATCCTCATTTGTTTATTTTGCGCCGATCATGTTTATTTTTACTGGTATCGAAATGTCCTCTGTGTATATCACTCGATTGAAAAATCCAGTTAAAACGTATATTCGCGGAGTATTTGCCGCGTTAATTTTTATATTTTTCGTCAATATTTTGAATGCTTTAGTTGTAGCAAATGTCGTACCAAAAGGACAAATGGAATTGAATAATATCGCGCAATCTATTTCGATTTATTGCCAAATTCTTGGTTTGCCACATCTTATTGTGAATTTGTTTAGTTTACTTGTCTTCATTGGTGTAGCAGTCCAATTATCTGCTTGGGCCTCAGGACCAGCAAAGACAGTGACAGAAAGTGCTAGAAAAGGTGCGTATCCACCAAAATTCAATTTTTGGAAGACGAATCAATTTGACGTATCCAAATCCGTTATTTTGACTCAGTCTGTCATTATCTCAATCTTTGCACTTTTTTATTTGCTGATTCCTGGCGTCAATCAAGCATTTTTGATGCTCGTAAATTCAACTACTGTTATCTACTGTATCGTCTATGTCATCATGGGGATCGCAGTTTTGAGATTGCGTTATACACATGCAAAGTTGAATCGACCATTTAGAATTGGAAAAAAAGAGAAAAAGAGCAATCTTGGAGTTTGGACTGTCGTTATTGTTTTATTTGCGGCAATCGGATTTTCTGTCGGGCTGACGATGAAAGCTGGAACATGGATCAATCTAATTGCAGTCACAGCCATCAGTGTCATTTTGTTTGTAGTACCACTCTGTATTGAAAAAATAAAGAAACCTTCTTGGGAACAGGAAGTCGCCATGCTGCTTGAAAAAGAAAAAGGTGAACTTGATGGAAAAACCGGCAATGAAACGGACTCTAACTAATCGAAATATCCAGTTAATCGCATTAGGTGGCGCAATTGGAACAGGATTATTTTTAGGTTCAGCAAAGGCAATTGCATCAGCAGGGCCAGCTGTTATTCTCGTCTATTTGATATGCGGTTTGGCTATTTATGGTTTGATGCGGGCCATGGGTGATTTATTTTTAGCAAATAGTACATTTAACTCTATCAGTGATTTCATTGACTATTATTTAGGCAAAAAGTGGGCATTTTTTGTCAATTGGACTTATTGGCTTTGCTGGCTTGGAGCTGGACTTGCGGAATTAACAGCAATAGGATTGTATATCCATTTCTGGTTTGTACATGTACCAGCTTTGATAAGCGGAGGTAGCGCACTAATGATCTTAATGGCAGTCAACCTTGTTGCAGTCAAGTGGTTTGGTGAATTGGAATCTTTTTTCTCAATCATCAAGATCTTGGGGATTTTCCTTTTTATCTTATTGGGTATAGGATTGAGTGTCTCAGATTTTCATACCCAGTCTATCGGAATCAAAGAAAATTTTGGACAGATCGATGAATTACTACCGTTTGGCTTTGCTGGAATGGTAGTCTCATTTCCTATGGTTTTATTCAGTTCTGCTGGAATTGAAATGATCGGATTAACAGTTGGTGAGACGAGTGACCCACAAAAGAATTTGAAAAATGCAATCAACTGTCTGCCTTGGCGTATCCTCTTTTTCTATGTAGGAACGATTTTGTCGATTTTATTCGTTGTTCCATGGCATTGTTTAGATTTAAAAGAAAGTCCTTTAGTCACTATGTTGCAAATGATCCATTGCCAAAGCGGGGCAGCAATTGTCAATCTGATGATTCTGGTTGCTTCTTTGTCTTCGGCAAATAGTGCGGTTTACAGTACTAGCAGGATCTTATATCAAACAGCAAAAGAAAAAAGTCTGCCCTCTTGGTTTTGTGCGCTTTCTAAGAAAGGCGTACCTTTACACGGTATTTTGATTACAGGAACGTTATTTCTTGCAGGTCTTTGTCTACATTTTTTTGTCGCTGATAGTCGATTGTTTTTTCAGCTTTTGGCAGGCATGACAACGAGTTGTTTTCTATTTGTGTGGTCTTCGATCTTATGTGCACATGTTCAATTTGTTAAAGAAAAGAAACGGAACACTACAGCAAGATATAAAGACCTTGCTTTGTTGGTATTTTTTGCTGCCATTGCTTTCAGTTTGTTATTCGAAAGCACGACACGCTTTATTCCTTTTTTATTGGTTATCTGGTTTGTATTCTTAAATTTTGTATATAAAAGAATAAGCAATAGAAATATCAGTTAGGCCCAGATACATTCTGCAAAACGAATTATTTCAGACCCCCCTGAAATAATCGATACGTCTGAAAAAACTTCCCTGCGTATAATAACAGTATCAATTAAACAGGAGGGGATAGGATGAACTGGTACAGATTGACGGTAGAAGATGTATTGAAAAACTATCAAACATCAACAGAAGGCTTGTCGCAAGAAGAACGACAGAAACGCCTGACTGATCAAGGATATAATGAAATAAAAGCAAGGCAGCAGACAAAACGATGGAAAAAAATAGCAAAGCACTTTACTGATCTGCTGATGATCGTGTTGATCATTGCCTCTTTTTTGAAATTTGCTTCTAGTGAATATATTGAAGGAAGTATTATTTTATTCGTAGTGATCGTCAATGGACTCGTTAGTTACTGGCAAGAAAGAAAAGCGGAAGAATCATTGAATGGTTTGAAGCAGCTGATGGGACAAGAAGCGATAGTACTATCAGACGGGATGCAAGAAAAAATCCCTGCGAAAGAACTGGTAAAAGGAGATGTCATTGTCTTACGTGCCGGAGATGTCGTTCCAGCAGATATCCGATTAATCGAAGCACATGATTTATTAGTGGAAGAATCGATTTTGACGGGAGAATCAGAAGCATCTGAAAAAAGTCATGCCGTTTTGACAGAAGAAGAATCGATCGGCGACCAGAAAAATATGGCTTTTTCAGGAACGCTTGTACAATCTGGTTCTGCAGTCGGTGTCGTTGTAGAAACAGGAAACACGACAGAAATCGGTAAAATCAATCAAGCATTGCAATCGGTCGAACAACAAACGACGCCTCTGATTAAAAAAATCAACCGATTAAACAAACAAATTTTTCAAGGCATTCTTTGTTTGAGCCTATTCTTAGTTATTTTTACGACATTTCGATATGGTATGGATTGGCATATCCTTCTTTCGGCTATGATCGCTTTGGTGGTGTCAATGGTACCCGAAGGATTGCCAGCTGTTTTGACCATGATCCTATCTGTCGGAGTAAATGAAATGGCAAAAGAAAAGGCAATCATCAAAGGACTGCCTTCTGTAGAAACATTAGGTTCTATGACAGTGATCTGTTCAGATAAGACAGGGACATTGACAAAAAATGAAATGACAGTTGTGGATATAGCAGCAAAAGAAGAAACTCGCGTACTGTCTATTATGAAAAATTGTCAGGAATTAAAAACAAAAGAAGAACAGAAAACAGAAAATTTAAGTGGCAATCCGACAGAAGTTGCGCTGATTCGATACACAGAAGCAGCCAATCTGCCTTTGAAAAAAATAGAAGCAAAGATTCCGTTCAGCTCTGAATACAAATATATGGCAACGATGCATACGGAGGAAAAAGGAGGGGTGATTTACGTCAAAGGTGCGCCAGAAGTATTATTGACTAAATCAACTCTTTCTTCTTCAGAACAAGAAGCATGGGGTCAAACAGCCACAGCGTTTGCGAAAAAAGGTCAGCGTGTTTTAGGATTTGCTTATAAAAAAGTAGATTCGAAACAGGAACTCACGCATGAGACTTTAACCCAATTAACTTTTGCAGGGATTGCCGGGTTGATCGATCCGCCAAAAGAAAGTGCAGTCAAAGCTGTAAAGGAATGCCAACAAGCAGGGATCTCAGTGAAAATGATTACGGGGGATCATAAAGACACAGCAAAAGCGATTGCGGAACAAATTGGCTTAAAACATACTGCTAAAGTTTTAGAAGGGATCGATTTGGATCTTATGTCTGAAGAAGAGTTGATTCGACAAGTACCAAAAGTCGATGTCTTTGCTCGAACGACACCAGAACACAAACTGCGAATCGTGAAAGCTTTGCAGAAAAATGGAGAAATCGTCGGAATGACCGGAGACGGCGTAAATGATGCACCTGCTTTGAAAAGAGCCGATATAGGAATCGCTATGGGAATCAAAGGTAGTGAAGTAAGCAAACAGGCAGCTGATATGGTTTTAGGAGATGATAATTTCCATACGATCGCAAAAGCCGTAAAAGAAGGTCGGCGCATTTTGGATAACTTGCAAAAGACCATCAATTTCTTCTTACCAACTGCATTAGCTCAAGGATTGATCTTGATTTGGGCGCTGATACTGAATCGGCCGCTACCTTTGTCCCCAGTACAGATTTTATGGGTCAATATGGTAACGACAATTACTTTATCTTATGCATTAGGGTTCGAGTCGCCAGATCCAGAAATCATGAAGCGTCCACCAAGAGATCCAAAGCAAGGAATCCTATCAGGTTATCATTTGTTTCGGATCATCTATGTCGCACTACTGATCATGGTTCCTGCCTATTTATTGGCTATGCAATTTGAAGGGCAAAGCTTACAGCAAACCATTCTTCTGCAAAATATCGTCTTAGCTCAAGCTGTTTACATGATCAATTGCAGAGAGTTGTCCAAGCCGTCATTGAACCAAGGTCTTTTGCAAAACAAATCGCTTTTTCTTTCATTGGGTATCCTTGCTTTATTGCAGGGGATGGTTATTTTTCTGCCAATCGGCCAGCAGCTGATCGGTACAGTAAGTTTAACGATGACACAACAGTTATTGATTGGGGCAAATGTGATTCTTCTATTCTTGGTTGTAGAAATAGAAAAAGGGATCATGAATAAACTGTTTCGCAAAAAAGAAAAAACAGCTAGAGAATACAGTCGCTAGCCGTTACTATAAAAAAGTTTTGAAAGTGAGTTCAGTCAAACGATTGAGCTCATTTTTCGTAGGAATAGAAGAAATGTATACGATAGGGATATCTAGAGAATCCAGCGGGAAATTGGAAATCAAGATATCTGTTTTTTCGAAAGAAATAGTGGAAAGATCGGTTAGTTCGATAGGTAAGAAGCAGACACGTTTTCCTAGATAATCTTTTAATTCCTGCTGCAAGAACGCCTTCCATGAAGGTTCTCCTTGGAAAATAAAATAGACATTGAACAAATTCGGTTTGATAGAAAAAATCGTTTGTTGGATCAGTAAAGACAAGAGCTGGAGAAAGTAATTTGGTTCATTGATTTCCATTTCTTTTTTTAGATCGTTCAGTAAATTCTCTTTCTGTTGATACAAGTGTGCATATTGCTGATCATACGTCTCTAAAAAACGATGGTATTGGCGTTCCAAAGGTTCAATCAGTATCGGCGATTCATGATATTTTAATACGAGGAGAGCCAAGTTATCAGTCAGAGACGTTTTTTTTAGCTGATCAAGAGACAGCTCTAAAGCTAATTCCTCTACAAACGTTTCGATGCGTTCGAAAAATGGAGAATGATGCAGGCAGCGAGCGGTTTCTTGTCCATAGTTATTGTTGTAATTCCAACTTTCCAGAAAGCAGAAAGAAGCAAAAGAAAGCTCAGTGTCTTTGAGATAAATACCTTCCGTTAAATACAATTTTTTCAATGCAGAGTCATACAGGGAGGAGAGTGTACTGTTGATATGGATAGAAGAATCTAATCGGCAATTCGCTTTTATACGGATCGTATTGATAAAGAACCAACATGTTCCAAAAATCTCTTCTGTTTCAACCGCTAGCTCCGTTCGATTTATTGTTTTTAAAAATTGAAAATAATGGGATTCATGAATCGAATAATCTTCGAAAAAATAGTTGTTATGAGTAAAAGGAATCAGCAGTCGATGATAGAAAGTGCGAATCGCACGCTCTTTCCCAAGAATAGAAGCGGTATATTTCGTCAAATCGATCTGCAAGTCGTAACTTGCTAAACGCTGATTGATTTTAGTCACATGTCTTTTCAATGTCCCATAAGAAAGCCCATGGTCGGCTAGAAAATCAGGGACAGCAACTTTTTTTGTAAAAAGCAGACTTTTCAATAGTTCGACACTGACTGATTGTTTGAAAAAAATCTCCCAAAGGTCATTTGCTAATAAATTTTGCTGGTTTTGCAAACTGATCCCTGCTTGATCGCTAATGATGTCCCAGCCTTCAGGCAGTTGAGAGCGAATAGATTGAAGGTCAGAATAAATTGTTCGTTCGGTTGTCCCTATGATTTCAGCTAATTCATTTACGGTTATCTTTGTATGATTCAGCAATTGTTCTACTAAAGAAACATGACGTCGAATATCTTTTTCGGTAATGATTTTTTTCATTAGTGAATACATCAATCAGACTCCCTTCTATTCTAAGAATACGGAGAAAATAAACGGTGGTCAAGTTTCAACTGATTTTTCAACCAGTATTCATTTTTCTATTCTTACGTGGTATCTTTGAATAAAGCGAATCAATAAGAAAGAGATGGAAGCAGATGCTAACGAAAAAAGAACTAATCGATCACATCAATGAAACATACAATTTGTCTCCAGAATATATTTTTAAAAAATTTCCTGATTATTGCGTATTCAGACATCAAAAAAGCAAAAAATGGTTTGGGGTCCTGATGTCTGTTCCAGAAGAAAAAATCTATGATGATGCAAGTGACCATAGGATCATCAATATTCTTGATTTGAAGGTCGATCCTGAACTTGGCGGAATTTTGCGAGGAAAAGAGGGGTATTTTCCAGCCTATCACATGAATAAAGAACATTGGATCTCTATTGATCTACGTAAAATAGAAAAGCTAGATGAACTAGCAGATTTGATTGATGGAAGTTTTAAATCAACGCAATGAATGTCTAGGACAATAGAGAAGAGGTTGTGACAGAAATGTTTAGCTTCAAGAAATAAGAAGGAATTTACGAAAATTGCTTCTCAAATTTTTGGGAAATTTCGGCTTATTTTCTAAGAAATTACTTCTGGAACACCGTTTGTTCGAAAAAAGAGCTGCGACAAGAATTTTGTCCCAGCTCTTTTTTTTTATTTTCCTAAATAAAATTCCCGCATCGTTTTTGCAATCATTTTGATCAAAGGATGATCTTCTGTGAAGCTAGAAGATAAATAAATTGTTCGTGTCAAGGGCAAATCTTTGATTTCCCGCAAGACGAAAGGATCATTTTTATCGTAAGACCAAGAAACTTTTGGGAAAAAGCTAACAGCTAATCCTTGCTTGACAATAGAACGTAATGTCGCAGGATCATCTGTCGTCGAACTGATCGTCAATTCGATACTTTTCGCTTCAAGTGCTGCATCCAGTGTATGACGGAAGGCGTTGCTCTTTGACAGCATCAAGATGGGGGTGCGTTGGATATCTTCTAATTGCAGATGTTCTTTTTTCGCAAGAGGATGTTTCTTAGGAATGGCGACATAAACAGGTTCTTTCATGATAGGAATATTGGTCATGCCAGGCTTCATCTCCGAAGTGATGTACAGTACAGGATCGGTAATATCATCTGGTAAATGATGTTGCATGATCGTTAATTGGATATCAGGATGCTTTTCCATAAAAATTCGGACCAAGTTCGGAATAGAAACAGAGGCTACCTCTAAATACAATATGACGGAAGTAACGATCTTCTCATTGACCGAAGACAATAATTTGATTCCTTCTTCTAATGTGTCTAATGTCTTGACTGCATATGGATAAAATTCTTCTGCATAAACGGTCGTCTCAATGTTTCTGCCGCTATGGTAAAACAAAGGGACACCTAATTCGTTTTCCAAATGTTTGATCGCACGGCTCAAGGCAGGTTGAGAAATAAATAATTCTTTGGCTGCTTGGGTAACATTTTTTGTTTCGAATACTTTTTTAAAATACTGCAGATGAAGCAATTTCATAATTATCCATCCTATCCATACCTTTTTGTTATGGTTTTTTCTTTTTTTGGCATTTTTTATTATAGCAGAAATTGACTAAGATAGCAGTGGAAAAAGTAAGTGCTGAGGAGGCGAGGCTCATGAGTACAGGTTTCTTATTTCCTGGACAAGGCAGTCAGAAGTTAGGGATGTTAGCGGATATCCCTGAAATGTACATGGAACGTTTAGAAAATGTGACGGGGTATCGGTTAGTTGATAAAGAAGAAAACTATCAAGATACGGTTTTTATCCAGCTAGCATTACTGACAAAAGCAGTATTTTATTTAGATGAAATGGAAAAAAACGGTATTCAGCCTGATATTGCAGCAGGACATTCGATTGGTGCTTTTTGTGCAGCTGTTGCTTGTCGATCTTTGAGATTTGAGAATGCAGCGGAACTAGTCTATCACCGGGCTGTCTTAATGAAAGAAGCTTATCCAAGCGGTTATGCAATGGGCGTAGTAGTAGGTGTGACGAGAAGCGAAGCTGAGGAAATTGTAGCAAAAACATTTGATCCTGACCATCCAGTTTATCTGTCAAATGAAAATTGTCCGATGCAACATACGTTATCTGGGAGTATCGAAGGTTTATCCGTTACGTTGGCAGAAGCCAAACGGCACCAAGCGCAAACAGCGAAGCTGCTGAAAGTTCCTGTGCCATCTCACTGTCTCTTGATGAATGATACGGTCAAGAAATTCAAGCCGTATATGCAGTCTGTCCATCTATCTGATGCTAGATGTTTGTATATAAAAAATACGGATGGAAGAGCCACTCAGGACGCAGAAGAGATTCGTAAAGATTTGTTGGAAAATCTAGCTTTCCCTGTGCAGTGGAACCAAATGATGGACTTGGCAAAAGAATTAGGAATGGATCTGACGATTGAATTTCCCCCCGGCAATACTTTGACAAAGCTGATTCATACAAAATTTGGTGTAGATAAAGGGATCCGTACGATCAATCTAGACCAACATGGTATTGATGACGCCACGTTTCTATATCAAAAATGGAGATGACTAATTATGGAAAAACCAAACCGCAACTGGGCTTCTAAACGCGAAAAAAAAGCGCAGCGATTGGAAAAAATCAGCAACTTGCTCAATGGCAAGTATGTAGAAACTGAAAAAATCGTAGAAGTAATGGAAAAACTGATTGCTCCCGGCGACAAAGTTGTATTAGAAGGCGACAATCAAAAACAAGCAAGTTTTCTTTCAGAAAGTCTTGAAAAAGTAGATGCAGAAAAAGTGAATAATCTGCATTTGATTATGTCTAGTATCTCACGACCAGAACATTTGAATATTTTTGAAAAAGGAATCGCAAGTAAGATCGATTTTTCTTATGCTGGTGCACAAAGCTTGCGTGTCGCCCAAATGATTGAAGACGGCACAATGAAATTAGGTGATATCCATACTTATTTGGAACTTTATGGACGCTTATTCATCGATTTGATTCCAAATGTTGTTTTAGTAGCTGCAGATAAAGCAGATAAAGACGGCAACTTGTACACAGGTTTCAATACGGAAGAAACACCAACAATCGTCGAAGCTGCAGCTTTCAAAGATGGTATCGTGATCGTTCAAGTCAACGAAGTTGTCGATTCTTTACCACGTGTAGATATCCCTGGTGACTGGGTAGACGTTGTCGTGAAAGCAGATAAACCTTATCAATTAGAAGCTTTATTCACACGAGATCCTCAAAACATCACAGAATTGCAAATCCTAATGGCAATGATGGCAATCAAAGGAATCTACGCAGAACACGGCGTACAATCTTTGAATCACGGTATTGGATTCAATACAGCAGCTATCGAATTGTTACTGCCAACTTATGGCGAATCACTAGGGTTGAAAGGGAAAATCGCGAAGAACTGGGTATTGAACCCACATCCAACGATGATTCCAGCCATCGAATCAGGTTGGGTTGAAAGCATCCATAGTTTTGGTGGCGAAGTTGGTATGGAAAAATATATTGCTGCTCGCCCCGATGTCTTTTTTGTCGGTAAAGACGGCACGATGCGCAGTAACCGAACATTATCACAAGCAGCTGGACAATATGCCATCGATATGTTTATCGGTTCAACCTTGCAATTAGATTACGAAGGAAACTCTTCTACCGTAACAAAAGGACGTTTATCTGGTTTTGGCGGTGCGCCTAACATGGGACATAATCCTGGCGGTCGTCGTCATTCTACACCAGCATGGCAATCACTTCGCGACAATGATGATCCATTAGGGAAAGGCCAAAAATTAGTTGTTCAAATGGTTGAAACATATGGTTCAAATAAAAAACCAGTCTTTGTCGAAGAATTAGATGCACTAGCTGTTCAAAAACAAGCAGGCTTAGCCAATGCACCAGTGATGATCTATAGCGAAGATACTACACATATCGTGACAGAAGAAGGAATTGCTTATTTGTACAAAGCAAAAACAAAAGAAGAACGACAAGCAGCAATTGCAGCCATCGGCGGTGTCACACCTCTTGGGATGACAAGTACTAAAGAATCACTAGACCGTTTGCGTGCAGCCGGCATCGTGAAATTACCAGAAGATCTAGGCATCAAACGCAGTGAAGCGAAACGTTCATTATTAGCTGCACAAACAATCGATGATTTGATCGAATGGTCAGATGGACTATATGAACCACCAATGAAATTCAGAACTTGGTCATAAAATTGGCGAGAAAAACCTTTTGTCGCCATTTACCCAGATGGAAGAAGAAAGACGAATAAGCAGAACGTGTATGCTCTGTTTTACAAAAAGGGGAGAGATCCATGGAACAATTAGCTTATAAATATCCAACGAAACAGCCGATCAATAAGAAAATCCATGTAGGAGTGGTCGGTTCAGGAGATTTGGAAATCTTGATGTTTCCAACAGAAAAAACAGAATCTACTGTAAAAATCTGTACAGGAAGCGATGGCTTCGGCGAAGTATGGAACAATGTATTAACGAGATTTTTTGATCGTTATCCAATTTCAGCAGATATCGTGATCAATGACTTCGGTGCTACACCAGGAGTTGTGTACCTGCGATTGACGCAAGCAATGGAGGAACTTTCAGATGAAAAATAGTTTTGTAGAATTAAATGCCAGAGAACGAGTGAATGCTCTACTTGACAATGGACGTGAATTGATTGGCCCATTCGATCAAATCATCGCGCCAAGTTTACCAGCACAAGGAATCGTCCCTGAAAGTGATGACGGGATCGTTGTCAGCCGTGGAACGATCAATGGCAAACAAGCAGTAGTAATCGCTATGGAAGGAAAATTCCAAGGTGGCGGTATCGGTGAAGTTTCCGGTGCAAAAATCGTTGCTGCACTTGAACATGTGTTAGAAGAAAATAAAAAAGGAAATGAGATCTTTCCAGTCATTGTACTAGATACAGGTGGTGTTCGTTTGCAAGAAGCAAACTACGGACTGTTATCTATTTCAGAAATCGGAAATGTAATCATTGCTCTAAAACAATATGTACCAGTCATCGGTTTGATTCCAGGACGTGTAGGATCATTTGGCGGTATGTCGATTACTTCAGCATTAATGAGTTATTTAATCGCAACAAAAAAAGCGAGAGTCGGTTTGAATGGACCAGAAGTTATTGAGCAAGAAGCAGGCGTTCGAGAATTTGATTCTAGTGACAAAGACTTGATTTGGAATACATTAGGATCTCGTCAACGGGTAGAATCAAAAATCATTGATGAATTAGTGACTGATAGTGTAGAAGCAATCAAAGCTGCTGTCATCGCAGCAATGGACGAACGAAAAGACACGCATCGCAGTGAAAGCTCAGCATTTTATTTATCATTACTTGATTCTTTAGATCTTTCAAAACCAATGGCCATTAACGATTACAATGAAGCAATTGCTAACCATCAAGCAAAATCAATTGACTTACCAGAAGTAGCAGAAGGAAATGAACCAGCTGCAGCAAGTGTTGGTTACGATTGGTTTGCGGCACTAACTGGCATGAAAAATCCAACTTCTTCTATTAGTACTGTGTATTATGGTAAATCAAGTAAATTCATAGAAGAAGCCATCGTGACATCAATCGTACCTGATCCTAAAAACCCGATGTACCGTGTACGAAACGGTGAAGTTGGTTTAGTTGAAGGTTTCCGCATGGGACAAATTTTGGATCACGTTTACGAAGAAGATAAAGACAAAAAAGTGAAACGGCCAATCATCGTTGTGATCGATGTACCAAGCCAAGCATACGGCTATAACGAAGAATTGATCGGTATCCATGTGGCTTTGGCTAATAGTGCTGCTGCTTATGCAAAACTCCGTCAAGCTGGACATCCAGTTATTGGATTGATTGCAGGAAATGCTATTTCAGGTGCATTTTTAGCACATGGATTACAATCAAGCCGCTTGATTGCTTTAAACAATAAAGAAATTACCGTCCAAGCGATGTCTAAAGAAAGTGCTGCACGTGTGACAAAACGTTCGGTTGCTGAAATCGAAGCAGCTGCTGAAAAAGTTCCAGCTATCGCTTACGATATCAATAATTATACAAAACTAGGAGCGATCTATCATTTCCTAGAAGATATCACCGACCAAGCTGCTTCAGAACAAAATGTCAGCAAAGTCATCGAAGCAATCAATGAAGCCATTCAAGATGTCCGCAATACAAATGACACGATGCTGACAAATCGATACACAAACGAAACAGCCAAAACATTCGGACGTGTCGAAACAAATAAAGTCCGTGCCAAAATGGACGAAGAATGGGATGCATAAAAAATGATTCAAGCACATGATATTGTCCTTTTTGATAAACATGAAATAGAAGGGTTCACCTTGCCTGAATGGGTCGTTCTAACTGAAAAGATGTTCGGAACAGTTCGTCGTGCGTCGACGGATCACGCAGAAATACTACCGATTGGTTTACGTGGACCTGCCCGCAATCAGAGATGGGCAACAGAAATCTCAAAACATGCCGTCAAACAAGTCATTCATCCGTGGGACATCATCGAACAAGAATCGCATAGACAAGAGAAAATCATGGATTATCCTGTTTATCAGCAATTTCATGCTGCTAGAAACATATTATCAGGATGTAAATGGGGAATCGGCGGCAGCTTAGGATTTGAATTATCGACTGGGATTCCGGCAGTAAAAGAAACCAGTGATTTTGATTTGCTACTGTACGCAGATTCACCGATTGAATTGCCAATTCAGGTAATTCAATCGCATCCTGCTTTTTTTGATCAATTCGATACCCAAGTAGTGACTCGGCAAGGCGGTTTTTCACTAAAAGAGTATTTGAGAGAGCCAGAGAAAAAAATTCTATTGAAAACAGTCGAAGGACCTAAATTAACCAAAGAACTTTGGTAATAAAGAAAAAGAGAGAGAAAGAGATGTTTGAAAACAAAAAAATCAAAATCAACGTAAGTGACTTCCAGAAAGTATCAGCTGTAACGGCTGTTATGATGCAAACGATATTGAGCTTTGCTTTGGCAAACAGCCACAGCGCAACAAATACAGCTTTTCTTGGTACCTTTTACGTCATCGTTAAATACACAGCACCAATGTTTATTTTTGCAATTGTTTATAATATGGTAAAAACAAGTCAGCATTTGTCTTATTGGGAATTTTTGAAAGAAAAGTTTTTTGAACTAGTCGTTCCGTATCTTCTATGGACGACGGCTTATCTTTGGCTATTTCCAGCAGTCCAACAACAAACTCCGTATACGGATACTGCAAGCTTTTTACTGAAATATGTCACAGGTGATGGAGCGCCTCATTTATGGTATACCGTTATGATGCTGCAGATCCAATTGTTCATGCCGTTTTTTGTTTGGCTCGGTTACAAAGTATTTGCTAATAAAAAATATGTATGGCCAGTATTGATTGGTTCAACGATTTTATATGTCGCATGGTATCTGTTCTATCAAACACAAGTATTGACTGGGCCTTATCATGACAGCTGGTACTTATTAGATCGGTTTGTTGCTAGTTTCATGATTTACGGGATTTATGGGGTAGCCGCATTTGTTTATCACGAAAAAGTTTATCAATATTTGGACAGAGTACGTTATCTTTTCTTACCTGTTGCCTTAGTTATCGCGTTCTTTTCTGTCCGTTCATTGCTCGCACATCCAGGAGACTTGAGCTTTGCGAATGCGCCTTACTTGAATACGATCCAAAGTTTATACAGTTTAGTCATCATCTTTGCTGTCTTCATAGGCGCTTCCAAAATGATTGTAAACGATTCGCCAAAATTGCCATTGTTCAAATGGTTGTCTGTTTATGCTTATCGTACGTATTTAGCCAATGTATTTGTTTTCCAAGTACTGTTATTATTGTTTAAAGATAGTTGGCTGCAGTTACCTTCAGGAGTCATGATTCTTGTAGCTTATCTAATGACGGCAAGTTGTGCATTTGCTTTAAGCTGGTTACTTCATATCATTTGGGTAGCTATCAAAAAAGGTTTCAGCAAGTAATAGTAGAAAGAAGGAGTGAGTGTCATGATAAATGACGAACGAAAAAAAGCAGTAACTCAGCAACTCGCTGCGTTGGTAGAGGAAGCATTGATCGCAGAAGTAACATTAAGTCCAAAACCTGGATTAGTGGATGCACTGGATGCGGGTGCACATTCCGATATGGACTATGCTTTATTTCTTAAGTCTGCTAAGACGCTAACTCCTTTTTTTGAAGAAATGGCTCAAATAGCATGGCATCATGCTATTGATCAGGAGTTAAGAGAAAGAATTGCTGAGATTGGGCGAAAAGCGGAAAAGGCAATGCTGATTGCTACAAATGGCATCAATACCCATAAAGGAGCAATTTGGGCAATGGGGCTATTGATCAGTGTCATTGCACAAAAAATCAGTATGGAACAGCCTTTTTCTTTAACGGAAATACTCGGTGATGTCAGCAAGCTTGCTGCTTTTCCTGATACAAAATATCGTCATAAAAAAACCACTCATGGTCATACGGTGAAGCAAAAATATGGCGTAAATGGTGCATATGAAGAAGCGATATTAGGGTATCCGCATATCAGGCTTGCAATCCAAGCAGCTAAGGAGCTAGATAATGATTCATATGTACAGAAACAAATGCATATGTTGTTAGTTTTGATGAGTTCGCTAGATGACACATGCGTATTGCATCGCAGTGATCAGAAAACGTTAGTGGAAATGCAAAAACTTGCTCATGCTGCTAGTCAAAGTGCTTTACCAAATCGTCCATTTACAGCACTGCTGCACTTTTGTCAGGAAAACCAAATCTCTCCTGGAGGAAGCGCAGATCTCTTGTCTGCCAGCTTGTTCATGCTGAAGATAGAGGAATTATGGACTGCCGACACATACATCTGTCCGATATTACTCAATGACTAAATAAGTCAAAATTGCTAAAAAAACAGTTTATGCATCTGGTTATTGACTCTTCCTTTTAGCAAGGCTATGATAAAAATAGTTTTTTGTAATAAAAGATAACGAGGAAGACAATGAAAAAAATCAATTATTTAGCAATCATTTTGTTAGTGGGCCTATGTTTGTTTGCTCTGCCGACCCAAGGATTCGCTGTCGCGGGTGGTCATGGTGGAGGTACATATAGCGGTCGAAGTTCGGGCAGAGGTTCATTTGGCGGTCGTTCATATGGGGGCAGTTATTTTGGCAGTCGTTCTTACGGCAGAGATTCTTATGGGTATTATGGTCCAAGTACAGGTCCTTCTAGTTATGAGCAAACGGGATTTCTTGCATTAGCTGTTTTGTCAGTAGGAGGGGTTTCTGCTTTTTCTATCGTCAAGAATAAAAGACAAAAGAAAAGGCTGAAAGCGGAGATATTGTCCCGCATGTCAGGAACGGCTAAAGAAAAGAAAGCACAGTTTCTGGAAATCCAAAAGATATTCATGAAGATCCAATCCGCTTGGGAAGAAGAAACTCCTGAAAAAGCCAGAAGCTGTTATACAGACAAGCTGTTTGCCGAACATCAGAAAGTTCTGCAAAAAAGCAAAGCAGACGGTGTAAGAAATCATACTAAAAAAATAACTATTCAGGAAGTAGGAAATTATCGACAGATCCACGAAAATAGTTTTGCCATCCGAATTGATTTCAGATGCTGTGATTATTCAGTCGATCGAAAAGATGGGCGATTGATCTCAGGAAGTAAGACACAACGACAGTATTTTTCTCAGATATGGTATTTTGATTTTTCTGAGAAAGAAAAAAGATGGCAAGCCGATTTTATTCAACCGATTATGCTGGATTGACAGGAAATATTTATGAACGGAGTTGTGACAAAAGCCTTGTCGCAGCTCCTTTTTCTGAATAAACGGTGTGCCAGAGATAGCCTATCGGCAATAAGGCACGATTTTGTAAAATATGGGAAGCGATTTTTCAAAATCGCTTCTTATCGCTCAAGGCTGAACATCTCTGTCACAACCTCTCCACTAAATGGTGTTCAAAAGCTTGCATCTGCGATAATAAGAACAACCAAACAAAAAATAGGAAGCACTATTTTAGTTTAGTTGTTCTTATTACTTGATGCAGGACAGCTTTTTCACAACCTCTTTTTTGTATGGATGGGCAAAATTTTTGTAATAATAGGCGTATGTCTTTTTCGTTGAGGAGATGAAAAAGCATATGGCTTATTTTTTGTTTGCTTTGCTTACTTTCTTTCCACTTCAAGTGGCAGAAATATCTACTTTTTATTATGTAAGCGGAACCATATACTTGAAATCAGAAGGAGATCATTTCTATGAAAACAAGAACAATTGAAATACTTCACAGAATCATGACAGCCCAATATCCAGTAAAAGCAAAACATCTAGCAAGTGAATTCAATGTCAGTCAGCGGACGATTCGTCAGGAAGTTCTTGAAGCGAATATCTGGTTGAGCAGTAAAAAGCTTCCGGAGATCCGTACAATTCGCAACAAAGGTTTTTTGTTGAAGCTGGAAAAGGAAAAGCAAGCTCGATTAGAAACTGAAATAAAAGATGTGAAAGACGGCTTTTTGAATCGGCGCGAACGTATTTTTGATCTAGTTTTAACCGTTGCTTACAGCCGAATACCGATCCATCTAAACAAAAAAGAAGAAGAATTTCAAATCTCTAAAAGTACATTAGATGAAGATATGAGACGGTTACGAGCAACACTGGTCAGTTATGGGATAGAGATCGTCAGTTATGGAAAGCAAGGACTGGTTTATAAAGGTTCAGAACGATCTATCCGTACGATGATCTATGATTTTATCAATCAGAATCTGGGAATGACCGACTTCTTTATGAATCAAGATGCACAATTAACACCGGCTCAAAAAATCTTTCTCCATTATTTTCCTTTGGTGGAAATCAAAAAAATACAGGAGATCTATTCCAATAAGTTGTTGAAACAAGAAGATGATATTTATAAAAAACAAATCCTGCTTTTTACATTGATCTGGATCCAGCGAATCAGGAAACATGAATTTATCTCTGCCATTAATTGGAAAAATACAGAAATAAAAGACAGTAGCTTTTCTGCATTTATTGACCACATGATCGAGGAATTTCAATTGGACAATGTCCCGCAAGTAGAAAGAAATTATCTTCGTTTCACTATTGAGACGTTCAATGCTAGAGATATCTCCAATTCAATCGAGTGGGTACAAGCTCAATTACTAACGATCCAATTGATCCAATTTGTAGAGAACGAGACACACGTACCTTTCCATCTAAAGGAAGAAGCTTTATTCGAAAATCTCTATAAGCACATGGCTGCACTGATTGTAAGAATCAAGAATCATATCCAAGTCATGAATCCATTGAAAGAAAACATCCGAACAAATTATTTCCCAATCTACCGCGCAGTCACTCATTTTGTTCCTACAATCGAAGAAGTAATTGGTGGCAAGATACTGGAGGACGAGATAGCTTTTCTTGTCATCCACTTTTCGACGATCGCCAGTGTAATCAAGCGAGACTTGAATTATGTTTATAAATCAGTCGTTGTCTGTAACCATGGGATGGCTACTGGAAATCTGTTAGCAGAGAATCTGAAAGAAAAGTTTCCTCAGATCGAGATTACTGCAGTTTTAAGTTCAAAAGAAATCGAATTAGTAGATAAATTGGATGTCAATCTGGTTTTCAGCACCTTTCAATTGAATTATCGAAATAAGCCGCTTTTAGTTGTCGATCCGATTTTAACTGAGACGAATATCTTGGTTATAGAAGACTTTTTGAAAAGAAATGAAGAACTACAGCGGTTAGAGCCTAACAGTCATGAATCGACGGAGTTATTCACTCAAATAATAGATGTCGTGAAAGAAAGTGGTGGCCGAGTAGATCGAATCATCTATGGCAAGTTAGAAAAATTATTCGAAACAAACAATTTAGAAATCAACAAAAGGGAGATCCAGCCTATGTTAAAAGATATTTTGACGGACAGCAATATCATGATCAAAGAAAAAGCCACTACTTGGGAGGAATCGATTGAACTAGCTGCTAGACCATTGGTTAAAGAAAACATTGTCGAAGAGCGCTATGTCGAAGCGATGATTCGTGCAGTGAATGATTACGGACCGTATATCGTGATTGGCAAACACATGGCACTAGCCCATGCCCGACCAGAAGATGGGGTCAATAAATTAGGAGTCAGCGTAGCTACGATTGAGCAACCAATCGATTTCGGTAATCCTGAAATGGATCCAGTAAAGATTATTTTTTGTTTGGCAGCAGTAGACTCCTACTCGCATCTGAACATCATGAAAGAACTAATTGAATTGATCAACAACGAAGAGAAGTTGGATCGATTGATTGAATGCACAAATATCGAAGATTTCAAACAACTGCTTTTTTCAGTAGTTGAGAAATAATAAATGATACGGGGGAGAACAAAGATGAACAAATTGAATATTTTATTCGTATGCGGCGCAGGTTTAGGAAGTAGTTTTGCAGCACAGATGTCTGCTGAGGATGTTTTGAACAAATTAGGAGTAGAAGCCAAACTGGACCATTGTGATATTTCTTCCGCAGTTTCCATGAAACCAGATGTGATCATCACAGCAGAAAATTTTCGTTCGCAGTTCGAAAAGTTCGCAGTTGATCCTAAAACGGCGATGATCTATTTGAAAAATATTGTTTCAAAAAATGAAATTGAAGAAAAAATCACCCCAGTTCTGCAAGATAAGGGAGTTATCTAAATACAAAAAGAAAAGAGGGTAAAAACATGAGCGTTATCAATTTTATCATCGAAAATATTTTGACTCAGGCATCGATCACCATTGCATTGATTGCTATGTTGGGTCTACTACTGCAGAAGAAATCAGCAGGACAAGTCATCTCTGGCACGTTAAAAACACTCCTAGGATTTCAAGTGTTGAGTGCCGGTTCGAGCATCATCGTTGGAAGTTTAACTTATTTCGGGAAAATCTTTACTGAAGGATTTCATATGCAAGGGATCATCCCTTCTATTGAATCTATCAATGGTCAAGCAATGAATGATTTGGGTTTAGGTAGAGATATTGCACTGACGTTGTTAGCCATTTTTGTATTCAATATTATTTTGGCTCGTTTCACAAAATGGAAGTACATTTTTTTAACTGGTCAAGCAATTTTATGGATGGCAACGATGACGACAGTCTTTGGCTATTTTGCCGGTCTGCGAGGGATCGTATTGATCTTGGTCGGTGGTTTTATCGGAGCTTGTTTCGCCATTGCTATGCCGGCAGTAGCGCAACCGATCATTCGTAAAATCACTGGATCAAATGATATTGCTTTAGGTCATTTTTGTACGATCGGGTACTTATTTGAAGCCGGTGTTGCTAAGCTTTTTGGTGAGAAAGGCGAAAATAAAAAGTCGATCGAAGATATCAAGTTGCCGACACATTTCGAATTTCTGCAAGATACTTATTTGTCTGTCATGGTCGTGATGGTCCCGCTATATATCATCACTGTTTTATTTGCAGGCGAACCATTCGCTTCTGAATTATCAGGAGATCAAAACTATATCATGTTTGCCTTTTTACAAGCCATCCAATTCGTAGTGGGTGTGTATGTATTGCTAGCTGGTGTACGTCTACTGTTAGGTGAAATCGTGCCGGCATTTCGAGGGATAGCTATGAAATTAGTTCCTGATGCGATCCCTGCCTTAGATTGTCCAGTTTTCTTTCCTTATAGCCCAAATGCTGTCATTTTAGGTTTCATTACGACAACGATTGGTACGATTATTGCCATGTTTACTTTGCCCATGTTCGGCTTAGCGATGATTTTACCTGGTATGCTAACCAATTTCTTTGCCGGAGGGACAGCAGGAATATTTGGCAACGCAGTTGGCGGACGCCGAGGAGCGATCATTGGCGGTATTGCTCATGGTTTCTTTATTACATTATTGCCCGCTTTGCTAGTAACGATCTTTAATTCGATGGGATTCATCAATGCTACAGCAACCGATGTAGATACAGTAGCCGCAGCACTCTTATATGCCTGGATCTTAAGCCCAGTTTTGAAAGCATTTTAATTGAAAGTAGGGAAAATGATGTTTGGATTTTTTAAGAAAAAAGAAAAAGAACCGAAAAAAGTTCTGGCAAAAGAAGAAAAAGCCCTATCGCCAGAAGCGACCGAAAAGATTCAATCAGAGATCACACAATTGAAACAAGAGATTTCCACTACCCAAGATAGGCATAAATTAGCGGAACTTTATGAACAAGTTGGACTTAAATTTTCTGAATTGTATGAGAACGATCAAGCCATCCAATATTTAGAAAAGAGCTTGGAAAATAAACAGACGATCGGAGATGGGTATAAAAAACTGATGAGCCTCTATAACCAGAAGCGTGCAGATGCTGCTCGTGCTGGTGATGATCAAGGGATCGATTACTACATGGGCAAAATGGATGAGATGCGACAAATTGCAAAACAAGTAACGATCAAAGGAAACAAATAAAAAGATAAGGTGGCAATAAAAGATGTATACAACATTGAAAGAAGTAACAAAAACAGCAGAAGAGTTGAATTTTACAGTTGGAGCTTTTAATACGCATAACCTAGAAATGCTTCCTGCTATGCTAGGCGCAGCAAAAGAAATGGGTTCGCCAATCATTATTCAAACAAGTGTCGATACCGCTAAATATATCGGCATGCATGTGTTAGTCAATGTAATGACAGCTATTGCAGAAGAAGAAATGGTTGATGCAGTCTTGCACTTAGACCACGCCCGAGACTTTGATGATATCAAAGAAGCAATCGACAGCGGATATACTTCTGTCATGTATGATGGGTCCCATCTGCCTTTCAAAGAAAATATCCTGAAGACAAAAGCAGTAGTAGAATATGCCCATGCGCACGGTGTTTCCGTAGAAGGAGAACTTGGAACAATCGGCGGTACAGAAGAAGGAATCCATGTCGCTGAAAATGACAAGGTATATACAAGACCGGAAGACGCAGTGAAATTTGTAGAAGCTACAGGCGTGGATGCATTAGCTATTGCTATCGGTACGAATCATGGACAATTCAAATCAAAAACAGAAGTAAACATTCCCTTGCTGAAAGAAATCGATGCAGTAGTTGATGTCCCCCTAGTTATCCATGGAGGAACAGGTGTGAAAGAAGAAGATTATCCTGAATTGATCAATAACGGGATCCGCAAATTCAATGTTGGAACGGAGCTTTTAGTCAACTGGACGAAAGTAGCTAAAGAAACCTTTAGTGAAACAGAAATCAACAAGTCTCTTCGCCATAATGTGATTCCAGCAAATGAAGCAGTAAAAGAAATTGTCAAGCATAAGATTGGACTGTTTATGAACTTGGAAAGTCCAATTAACTTAGGAAATAAATGAGATGAAAAAGTATTTCATTCTTCTGGCTGGTAGTCCTGGTACAGGAAAAACATATCTTATGAATAAACTACGGGAACGATTTCCAGATATGTATGCCATCACGCTCGATGAAATCAAGGAATACTATGCAGAATCCATCGGGTTTAACAATTTGAAAGAACGGGCGGAACAAGAAAGGACGAAAGTTTATCCTTTCTATTACAAAGCACTTGATTTGTATATGGAAGCAGGAAAGAAAGTGATTGTGTCCGAGTATCCTTTTAGTGATAAGCAAAAAGCACGACTCCAAGAATTAGCAGATAGATACGGATATCAGGTGATCACGATTCGCCTAACAGCAGACTTTGAAGTGTTATGGCAACGTCGGTACAAACGTGATCGTGAATCAGATCGTCATTTGAGCTATATCATGGATCATTATCACTATGGTGACGTATTGAAAGATCGAACGAAAGGGACCAATCATATTACGAAAGAAGCATTCAAAAAGATCATCGCCGACCGAAAATATGACAAATTCCAGTTAGGAACACTATATGAATTTGATGTAACAGACTATACTCAAGTGGATTACACTCCACTATTGGATAAATTAGAAAAAGAAATCAATGACAATAAGTAACAAAGAAATGGCTTAATATCGAAAGATTGGTTTTTGAACGCCGTTTACCGAGAGGTCGTGAGCCTGTCGTTCAGCTCCGAGTCACAAGGAGCAATTTCAAAAAAACAGCTTCTCATGTATGATGAATATTGTAACTTGTGACCGAGGAGTTGGCAGGAGAACACCGTTTACCGAGAGGTCGTGAGCCTACCGTTCAGCTCCGAGTCACAAGGAGCAATTTCAAAGAAACAGCTTCTCATGTTTGATGAATATTGTGACTTGTGACCGAGGAGTTGGCAGGAGAACACCGTTTACCGAGAGGTCGTGAGCCTACCGTTCAGCTCCGAGTCACAAGGAGCAATTTCAAAAAAACAGCTTCTCATGTTTGATGAATATTGTAACTTGTGACCGAGGAGTTGGTAGGAGAACACCGTTTAAGGAAGAGGTTGTGAAGTCAGTGTTTTAATATGAGTATTATAGAAAAAAACGGCAAAATAGCTCCTCATATTTTGCCGTTTTTTTAGTGAATACCGAGCATCAGCTGATTGAACACCGTTTAGTGGGGAGGTTGTGAAAAAGCTGTCCTGCCTCAATTAATAAGAACAGCCAGACAAGAATAGCTCGTCATATTTTTCGTTTGGTGGGGCTTATTACCGCAGATGCAAGCTTTTGAACGCCGTTTATTCACAGCCCCAGAGAAGTCGAATGTCTTTTGTTCTCGAGTTTTTTAACATTCTTTTATTTATTGCAGATTTCATTATATTTATTTGCCGTAATTAAACTAGTCTTCTATACTTGATTACATAGTCATACATTTGCTAAAAAAGAAGGGAAGAGAATGAACAAGAAGTTGGCTCAATACAAAAGACTACTCGCACTTTCTCAAGCTGGTCTATATTATGGAAAAGATGTATTTGATAAAGAGCGTTTTGAGGAGATCCGGACGATTTCATTGGAATTGATCAGTGAAATAGGAAAAGAAACTTTCGAAGAAATAAAAGCGCTCACAACGATTGGAGAAGGACATCCAACACCAAAAGTAGATGTTCGTGCCTATATCAAAAAAGATGGCAAGGTCCTACTAATCGAAGATAAACGGACGAAAGAATGGTCACTTCCTGGTGGATTTGCTGAAATAGGATTGTCTCCTGAAGAAAATGTGCGTAAAGAAGTCTATGAAGAAACAGGATTAACAGTAGAAACTACTCAGTTGCGAGCAGTTTTTGATACGAATAAACAAAAAGATATTCCACAGCTTTTTCAGTATTATAAACTTGTTTTTGCTTGTGCGATACACGGTGAAGAGGCCAAGTTTATTGAGAATAATGAAACTTCCAACATGGGATTTTTTAGTATAGAAGAGTTGCCAAAGCTATCAGAAAAGCGAACAACGAAGAAACAGTTACTTATTTTAGAAAACAAAAACCAGATCTATTGTGATTGAGCTTTTTCGTAAAAGAAGAAAAGAATATACTTTACTAGTTATTAAAAAAGAACTTGATTTTTTTATTGAAAATAGTTGCATTTGCAACAAAAAGAGGTAAACTAGTCTTACAAACAAAATAAAGGTGGGATGAAATGGCTGAAATCCTTCGAGACATCGGAATGATTGCCCGAGCGCTAGATTCTATTAGCAATATCGAATTCAAAGAAGTCGATTTAACAAGAGGACAGTATCTTTATTTAGTACGTATTTGCGAAAATCCTGGAATCATCCAAGAAAAACTAGCAGAAATGATCAAAGTAGATCGTACAACGACTGCCCGAGCAATCAAGAAATTAGAATCCAATGGGATGATCGAACGTTTGGAAGATAAAGAAAATAAAAAAATCAAGAAACTCTATCCGACTAAAAAAGGAGCAGAAATCTATCCTTTCATCATTCGAGAAAACAACTACTCCAATGCAGTCGCATTAAATGGTCTTTCTGACGAAGAAGCAAAACAATTGGAATATCTTTTAAATAAAGTATGCAAGAATGTTAGCGAAGATTGGAATTTTGTCAAAAAAGGCAATAAAAGGATCTATTGAAAGGAAGAAGCCGTGAATAAATACGAAATTCGAAAAATGACGCCTTCAGATGTAGACTTACTACAACAAATTAGTATCGAAACATTTACAGATACATTTGGAAAAGATAATTCACCGGAGCATTTAGCTGATTACTTGACACAAGCTTATGCACTAGAAAAACTTACAGAAGAGCTAAAAGATAAAGAAACCGATTTTTTCCTAGTGAGTATCGATCAAGAGCCTGCGGGTTACCTGAAACTAAATACAGGAACGAGTCAATCTGAGGAAATGGCTGATCATTTTTTAGAAATCGAGCGAATCTATGTACGAAAAAAATTTAAACATCAAGGTATCGGTACATTTTTACTAGATACAGCTATTGAAAAAGCAAAAGAAAAGCAAAAAACAGCCATTTGGCTCGGTGTTTGGGAACACAACGATGTTGCGCTCGCTTTTTATCGTAAAAAAGGATTTATCAAATACAGCGAACATGTTTTTTATATGGGAGATGATCCCCAAACAGACTATCTATTCATCAAGCAATTATTCTAATCAAGAGGTGTGAACATATGAAAAAAGTAATAGTGGATACCAATTTCTGGGAAGTATTTCCTGAAGCAACCATCGAAATCTTATCCGTAAATGGTATCGATAACCACGTAACAAAAGAAAGTGAAGAAACGTATCATCAATTATTGAATGAGGCAGCAAAAGAAGCAAGAAATTACCTTACAGAAGAAACATTCAGCCAAAACGAAGTCATTGCTCAGTGGCGTCAGGCATTTACCACATTCAAGACTAAAAAAGGTGCACGTTCTTCTATTGAAGCTTTACTGAAACGTGCAAATCAAGAACGGGAATTTTTCCCAATCAATCCGCTTGTAGATATCTATAATAGTATTTCCTTGTCTTTTGGCGTACCTTGCGGCGGAGAAGATATCGAAAAGATCGCAGGAAATCTGCATTTAGGAAAAGCCCAAGGTGGCGAATCATTCCTGCCTTTAGGTGCAGATTCCGATGCTCCGGCACTTCCGGAAGAAATCATCTACTATGATGAACAAGGAGCGATCTGTCGCTGTCTCAACTGGCGTGAAGCCCAAAGAACGATGCTGACGGAAGAAACACAAGCAGCGGTGCTGGTCATTGAATCCATCAATGCTGAACAAGCGGCACGTGGCGCACAGGCAATCGAAGCGTTGAAGGAAAAAATCGATCAAACATTTGGCGTAACTAGTGTTAGACACACACTAACCAAAGATGAATCAGAAGCAGAATTATAAAAGAATCGAAAAAAGAAGAGCGGCATTCATTGCCGTTTTTTTTTGTAAAAAAAGTTTGTGGAGGAAAGCAATCCTAGTAACTATTGCTTTATTTTTCTTGAATAGTATCAAACACAAGGTGTTTGCGCTTTCGTGATATAATGGAATCAGTTTATAGACAGGAAAGAAAATCAAATAGAAAGAAGGGTCAAACGATGATACAAAAAACACGTGTGATGCTTTATGTCAATGACGTAGAGATGATTTGCCGATTCTTTGTAGAAAAAATTGGTGCAGAAATTTCTGAAACAATCGAATTGCCAGAAGAATTTAAGAGTATTGTACTCAGCATCTCAAAAGAATTAGAATTAGGCGTATTCCCAAAAGTATTTGTGCAGAAATTTTCACCAGAAGTATTAGGACCACCGCCTTCTTTAGTGTTTTTTACGGACGAATTTGAGACTATCTACGAGAACATGGAAGAACCAGGAGAAATCACAGACAACAATGGCGTCTTGACTTTCAATTTTTCGGACCCTGAAGGCAATTATTTTGTTATAGGAAAAGCTGAGTCGTCTGATTGAATAAAAAGGAGGAAAAACAGTGGATCTAATGGGAAGATTAGAAGGTTATTTGAAGTATCGGCGAGCAAAACATAGTGAGAAGCTTCGAGCAAAGAATCTCAAATCAGGAAAAAAGAAGACAAAAGGCTGGGGAAAAATGGTCGATACAGGTTTTGGCGGACTAAATAATCTGAATCCTGTCGATACAAAAGAATTCATCAAAGAAGAACAGAAACGAAATGGTAAAATCAAATCACACTATTGATTTTTGAGACTAGAATGAAGAAACTTTATTAACACAATAAAGAAATTCTTGTAATCCAAAGTGAATGTTCATGAACTTTGAGATAAAGGGATTTAATCAGATGGAACGTTCGGATTTTGCTTAAAATCCGAATTTTTTGTTTACTTATGTTTTGTTTTAGTATATGATAAAACACGTTGTTTTATTAATAAATCGAAATTTTAACGGGCTTTATTTATAATGTTCGGATTTAGGGGGATGGAAGATGAAGGAAAAAATACTTTCCTACTTCGAAATAGAAAAATTGAACACCACGGTAAAACGTGAGGTACTGGCAGGATTTACAACATTTATCTCAATGGCTTATATCTTATTTGTAAATCCAACTGTATTAGGTGCTTCTGGAATGGATGAAGGAGCAGTGTTTACTGCGACTGCATTAGCCAGTGCGATCGGCTGTATTTTAATGGGGGTATTAGCCCGTTATCCAATTGGAACGGCACCTGCTCTTGGGATCAATGCTTTTTTTGCTTATTCTGTTTGTTTAGGAATGGGGATTCCATGGGAAACAGCATTAGCCGGCGTATTCGTTGCTTCTTTGATTTTTATTTTGATCACAATCTTCAAGCTGCGGGAAATGATCATTGATGCGATCCCAGCAGATTTGAAATATGCGATTTCTGGCGGTATCGGTCTATTTATTGCTTTCCTTGGTCTGAGCGAAGGTGGGATCATCGTTTCGAATGAATCTACATTAGTAGGATTAGGATCACTCAACGTTGGTTCTACTTGGTTGACGATTTTTGGATTAGTCGTAACTGCTATCTTGCTTGTTCGGCGTGTACCAGGTGGCATCTTCATCGGGATGGCAGCTACAACGATTTTAGGTCTGGTCACAGGTTTGATTCCAATGCCTTCTGAAATTGTTGCCGCAGCACCAAGTTTGAAACCAACATTTTTAGTTGCATTAAAACATGTAGGAGACATCAATTCTCTTCAAATGTGGGTCGTAGTGCTGACATTCTTGCTTGTGACTTTCTTTGATACAGCAGGAACTTTAGTTGGATTAGCAAACCAAGCAGGTTTCATGAAAGACAACAAGATGCCTCGTGTAGGGAAAGCTTTAGCTTCTGATTCAACAGCTATGCTTGCGGGTTCCTTATTAGGTACTTCTCCCGTTGGTGCATTTGTAGAATCATCAGCTGGTATCGCCGTTGGAGGACGTTCAGGTATCACAGCTATTACTACAGGGATTTTCTTCTTGTTAGGCTTGTTCTTTTCTCCATTACTATCAGTTGTTACTTCACAAGTAACTGCACCAGCATTGATTATGGTAGGAGTATTGATGGCACAATCTTTGCGTCAAATCGAATGGGGAAAATTAGAGATTGCGATCCCTTCATTCTTGATCTTGATCGGTATGCCTTTGACTTATAGTATTTCAGATGGGATTGCATTAGGTTTTATCTTCTATCCAATTACCATGTTAGCAGCTAAAAGAGGAAAAGAAGTATCTCCAATCATGTATGGTCTGTTCTTTGTATTCGTGGGATTCATGTGGATATTGAATGTGAAATAAAGAGGTTGTGAAATCAGCGTTCTGGCCTGAGTATTAGAGAAAAAAACGAAAAAATAGTTTCTTATATTTTGCCGTTTTTTGAGCTAATACCGAGGGACAGCTGAGTGAACACCGTTTATAAAGAGGTTGTGAAATCAGTGTTCTGGCCTGAGTATTAGAGAAAAAAACGAAAAAATAGTTCCTCATATTTTGCCGTTTTTTGAGCTAATACCGAGGGACAGCTGAGTGAACACCGTTTATAAAGAAGTTGTGAAATCAGCATTCTTCCCTGCATAAATCAATCCTTTCAAAAAACAGTTGAGGGAATTTCCTCAGCTGTTTTTTTGTTTTATTCTGTTACCGATAACAAGGTGCAATAGCTATTTGAAAGCGTTACAATTTTTAGTGAGAGAGACTAAAATAAATGATTAAGCAAAAAATAGAAACATCCATTTATAGGAGGAAAATCATGGAACAAAAATGGTGGCACCATTCAGTTGTTTATCAAATCTATCCAAGAAGTTTTCAAGATTCAAATCAAGATGGTATTGGAGATTTGCGGGGGATTATTTCCAGGTTGGATTATCTGGCGTATTTAGGTATTGATGCAATTTGGCTTTCTCCAGTATACGAGTCTCCAAATGATGACAATGGGTATGATATCAGTAATTATCAAGCAATCATGGCAGAATTCGGTACGATGGAAGAAATGGAAGAACTGATTGAAGAAGCAAAGAAAAGAAATATCCGTATCATCATGGATCTGGTGGTGAATCATACTTCTGATGAACATCCGTGGTTCATTGAGGCCCGTAAAAATAAAGAAAATCCTTATCGGGACTATTATATTTGGCGTGATCCGGTCAATGGAAAAGAGCCTAATAGATTGCGCTCAATATTCAGTGGTTCTGCTTGGCAGTTGGATGAAAAAACGGGGCAATATTTTCTGCACTTGTATAGCAAGCGTCAACCTGATTTGAATTGGAAAAATAAACAGGTTCGCCAAGAGATTTATCAAATGATGAATTTCTGGATCGATAAAGGTATTGGTGGCTTTCGTATGGACGTGATCGATATGATTGGCAAAGAACCGGATAAAGAAATCACAAGTAATGGACCTAAACTGCATGAGTATCTTCAGGAAATGAATCAAGCAACTTTTGGTGACAAAAATCTGATGACTGTTGGCGAAACATGGGGAGCAACTACCGAAATCGCTAAACTTTATTCCAATCCTAAAAGAAATGAATTATCCATGGTCTTCCAATTCGAACACATAGGATTAGATCAGCAAGAAGGCAAAGACAAATGGGATTTGAAACCCTTGAGTATCTCTGAACTGAAAAAAGTATTATCCAAATGGCAAACATCTTTAGGTGATGAAGGATGGAATAGTTTATTTTGGAATAATCACGATCTTCCGCGAATTGTTTCTCGTTGGGGAAATGACGATGTGTATCGAAAAGAAAGTGCCAAGATGTTTGCTATCTTGCTCCATATGATGAAAGGCACCCCTTATATCTATCAAGGAGAAGAGTTAGGCATGACGAATTGCCCAATCGATGATATCGCGGAAGCAAAAGATATTGAGACAATCAATATGTATAACGAAAGGATTTCTTCTGGATTTACAAAAGAGGAAATCTTGGAATCAATCAATGCGAAAGGAAGAGACAATGCTAGGACGCCTATGCAATGGAACGCCCGTGAATATGCTGGGTTTACTACTGGAATTCCATGGCTTCGAGTCAATCCAAATTATAAAGAAATCAATGCAGAAGAAGCGTTAGCAGATCAAGATTCTATTTTTTATATGTACAAGAAATTGATCGATTTGCGTAGAAAACATGACATCATCGTCTGGGGAGACTATGAATTAGTAGAAGAGACGCCAGAGCATGTCTTTGCCTATTCTCGCATATATGAAGACCAGCAATGGCTCGTTATTTGTAATATGTCCAGTGAAAAGCAGACGTTCACTGTTCCACGTGAAGCTTTAAGGGTTATTGTGTCAAATTATCCTCTGAAACAGTTACCAGACGGCAAAGTTGATTTACGACCTTATGAAGCATTTGTGTTGGAAGTAAAATAAATCGTTTGCTTAGATGGTTAACGAGTGTTTTCTTTCGGGGATCGTCTTATGTATTTGTTATATATAAATATTAAAAATGAAGAGTAGCATTCAATTTTTTTCTTCTCTTCTGCCGAAATAGTTAGAATATCTTGTTTTGATGAATCGAGCTATACTTCAAGTAAGAAATTGTTGATAGCGAGGAGAGATAGTTATGGATCAGGAAATATTTCCAGAAAATTTTTTATGGGGCGGAGCAGTAGCTGCTAATCAATGTGAAGGTGCATGGCTGGAAGACGGCAAATTACCTAATGTGACAGATACGCTTATCGGGATCATGAACCAGCATCCTAGTATTCAGTGGAATGAAGAAAAAAAGATTTGGGAGATTGCTTTAGACGAATCACTCCATTATCTTTCTCATGAAGCGATTGATTTTTATCATCGATTTGAAGAGGATATTCGTTTACTGAAGGAGTTAGGTTTAAAAGCTTTTCGAACAAGCATCTCATGGGCACGAATATTTCCAAGAGGAGACGAACAGAAGCCAAATGAGGCTGGTCTCGTATTTTATGACAGACTAATCAATACATTAAATCGATATGATATCGAGCCAGTAATTACTCTTAGTCATTATGAAACCCCCTTAGCATTGGTAGGAGAGTATGGGGGGTGGCAAAATCGAAAATTAATCGACTTTTTTGAATTTTATGCGCAGACCGTCTTTGAACGCTACCAAGGGAAAGTGAAATATTGGATGACCTTTAATGAGATCAATAATGCTTTTCGTATGCCTTATGCAGCTGCTGGATTGGTTACATTCCCTGCTAGAGATAAACTTGAACCCATTGCTACACTAACAAAAAAAGAGATTTATCAAGCCTGTCATCATATGTTTCTAGCGAACGCCCGTGCTACTCAATTATTAAAGAAAATCGATCCAAATGCTAAGATGGGTATCATGTGTAGCTTTTCTGCATTAGCGACTTATGCATATGACTGTGATCCAGAGAATGTATTTGGTTCACTGCAATTCAAACGCAATTCATGGTTTTTCTCCGATGTCATGTGCCGAGGGCATTATCCAGCTTATATTTACAGGACATGGAAGGAAGAAGACTGTGCACCAGTAATGTTAGATGGGGACGAAAAGTGCTTGCAAGCTAACACGGCAGATTATATTGCATTTAGTTATTATCGTAGCGCTGTCTATAAAAAAGAAGCAGAAATGCGCGTAGATACTGGCGGAGCAAATGGTTTCGATAATCCCTTTTTGAAGGAAAAATCTCCCGAACCTTGGAGTTGGCCAATTGATCCTCTAGGGTTTCGTTATGTCATGAATGAATTGACAGACCGTTATGAATTACCATTATTCATAGTTGAAAATGGCATTGGACTAGATGAAGCACCAGATGAATCGAATCGAATCCACGATTCAAAACGTTGTGAGTATCTAAAAATACATCTTCAGGAAATTGCTGAGGCAATAAAAGATGGTTGCCAAATCATTGGTTACTTATGGTGGGGACCAATCGATATCGTATCGGCAGGAACAGGGGAGATGAGGAAGCGATATGGCTTTATTTATGTGGATAGACAAAATGATGGGAGCGGAAGCTTTAGGAGATTGAAAAAAGATAGTTTTGAATATTATAAACAAATTATCCAGTCTAATGGTAAAAACCTTGAATATAGATCTTTCTTCAAATGATTTTTAAACCTCTGCAAGTGACTATTGTCATTTGAGAGGTTTTTCCTGTATGTTTATAACAAAGAGGAGGTGTAAGCAAATGGACTTAAATAAACGACAACTCCAAATTCTTGTAGTATTAAGAAATAAGAATCATTGGATAACAAGCGAAGAATTAGCTGAAGCTTTAGGTACCAACAAGAAAACGATCCAAACTGAAATCAAAAATATGCTTGCTATCTACGAGAAGAAAATCATTATCCAGTCAAATAAACGTTCAGGTTATTTTTTAGAATCAATTGAATCTGAAACTAAACAGCAAATCATACAAGAGGTGACGAAACATAAAATCTATTCCAGCATGGATTTCCGAGCTTCAACTATTGTGACGTACTTATTGTTTCAAAAAGGGTATGTCAGTATGCAAAAGATAGCAGACATTTTCTTTCTTTCAAAAACAGCCGTATCATTACAAATAAAAACGATTTTGCGTTGGATCGAGCGCAATCCTAAATTAGAACTGGAAGTTTCGTCGACAAAAGGACTAAAAATCATTGCTGAAGAAAATTCAAAAAGAATTTTCTTATCTCTTGTTGGAACAGAAACGGTGATCCAACACGCAAGGTTGCCTCAACAAATCAGTACAATTTTTTCCAATATCATGCCGACTGTCCAAAAGACATTAAAAGAGGTTCTTATATCATATAATTATATTGTTTCAGGAGAGGACTTCATACGATTTTCTCGGTATCTCGTTTTGACCATTCTTCGAAGAGAAGAACTTTTAGAAAAAACAAACAGGTATACATTATTTATTCCGATGGTAGAGACCCTCACAAAAAAGTTATCATCAGAACTACCCTATTCTTTTTCCAATCAAGAAAAACAAGCAATTGAAAATCGACTATTAGAGTTAAATTATTTGATGATCAATGATGAAAAAAACAAAGAAATAGAGAAGAATCTAAGAGCATTTGAGCAAACGATTATTCGTTTTTTAGATCTTCCTGTTTCGTTATTGTTCCATGAAACAGAATTTTTGCTAACCCATATCAAACAAATGAAAACGAGGATGGATGCCGGACATAATACCATGAATCATTTTGTACAAAAGATCATCTCACGTTATCCTTTAGAAATTTATTTAATTCGGCGTTTCTTCCCAATACATTTTCAATTACGTCCCAACTTAGCTGAAAGCGCTTATTTGGTTTTGTATCTTGCCGAAGCGTTGAATCTTTTTCGAAAACAAGGGGAGATACTGATTGTTAGTAACCAGCCAATTAGTATTTTGAATACACTAAAAAAACAGATTCAACAAAGTATGAACATGTGGATCAAAGAATGCCGGATAGAACCAGTGTATCTTTTCAAAAATCAATCAAACAAAATAACGGAATATGATGCAATTTTGACTACTGAGCAAGAGCTTATTTTTGAGTGGGATGATTTGATTTATCTACCTAGTGTTCTAGATGAGTTTGAATCTTCGGAGATTTATCAGATTTTGCGTGAAAAGCTGACCATAGTTGAAGAAAAAAAGAAAACAAAACTGCTTGATCATTACTACAAAGAAGAAAATCAAATAAAAATCCATAAAAAGATAGATTCCATTCAGCAACTAATTTCTCCTAGTTCTGACCTAGTTATGCTTCCGTTAAATGCCGAGACTTTGTTGTGCTGTCTTATCAAAAGCCAAGTAGAAACAAAAATCACAGAGTATCAGCTTGAGCTACCACTTATATATCAGCAAAGGAAGATCAAGCGTGTTTTTTTTGTCTCCTTTGACTATAAGAGAAACGATATACTTGTTTTCTTTCAAGCAGTGAGTGATTTGCTCGGCTAAGTAAACCATACACACTATTGTACAGTTTCGTTCGCTATTAGAAGGGGTACTAATTGAATGGAGAAACCGTTTTCTAAGAACTATACTTATCTTGTAAGAAGGATTGCTACGGCATTAATTAACAAGGGGGAAGGAAAAATGGACTATTCACAATTAGCGAAAGATATTGTCCGATTTGTCGGAGGCGAAGAAAATGTCAGCAATGTTTACCATTGTGCAACAAGGTTACGGTTTACCCTAAAAGATAATAAGAAGGCAGATAAGGAGAAGGTAGAGCAACTAGAAGGTGTGATCACTGTAGTCGAAGCTGGAGGAATGTTTCAAGTCGTAGTAGGAAATGCAGTAAATGAAGTGTATGACGTATTATCCAAACAAATGAAACTAGAAGATGATGCATCTAGTGGAAAGAGAGGAACTGAGAAAAAAGGCATTTTAAACTCTTTTATAGACATGATCGCCGCTGTTTTTGCCCCGACTTTAGGCGTCTTGGCAGGAAGTGGTTTGATCAAAGGAGTACTCGCCTTATGTACGAGTTTGAATTTATTAACTACTGAATCAGGAACTTATATCATTTTGAATGCAGCAGCTGATGCATTTTTCTATTTCTTGCCTATATTTTTGGCATATACTGCTGCAAAAAAGTTCAATACAGATCGTTTCATCGCTATGGTTATTGCAGCAGCTCTCGTTTATCCTACGATTGTCAGTGCATATAGTGATAGCATAACCTTGCGATTTCTAGGGATGCCCGTGATTCTAGCAAGGTATACAAGTACGGTTATTCCAGCAATTTTAGCTGTATGGGTTCTTTCTTATATTGAGCCTAAGATTCGCAAAAGCTTGCACGAAAGTATTCGAAATTTATTGACACCATTCATTTGTATCATCGTGATGGTCCCAATTACTTTATTAGTTGTAGGTCCAATTGCAGATTATGCAAGTCAGCTGATTGCAGCTGGATATTTAGCTGTTTATAACTTTAGCCCTGTTTTATCTGGTGCTGTTATCGGCGGATTTTGGCAAGTGTTAGTGATTTTTGGGTTACATTGGGGACTTGTACCAGTAATGACCAACAATCTTTCTTTCTACGGTCGTGATACGCTAGGTCCAGCATGTATGACTGCCGTAGCTGCGCAAGCAGGAGCAGTACTTGGGGTATTTTTGAAAACGAAAAATAAGAAAGTAAAAAGTTTATCTTTATCTGCATTTATCACAGCATTATTTGGAATCACTGAACCTGCTGTTTATGGTGTGACTCTTAAATATAAACGACCATTTTACATTGCTTGTATATGTGGAGCTATATTTGGTGGAGTAGCTGGTGCCGCAGGAGCCGGTGCTTTGGCAGTTGCTACAAGAAGTATTTTGTCTTTCCCGATTTATATTGGTGAAGGATTTGTTTGGCTAGTTGCTAGTTATTTCTTAGCGATGATCAGTTCCTGTATGCTAACTTTTCTTTTCGGCTACAAGGATGAAATCGAAGAAGAATCCTCAAAGGATATAGTGTTAAGTACTCCTGCAGCAGGTGAAATAATTGATTTATCTGAAGTAAACGATCCAACATTTGCCAGTGGATCTTTAGGAGAAGGGTTTGCGATCATTCCAACGGACGGAAAAATCTACAGTCCTGTAAACGGGGAAGTTTCAACAGTTTTTCCAACGAAACATGCAATTGGGGTAGTCAGTGAAGAAGGAGCAGAGATACTGATCCATATCGGTATTGATACAGTGAATTTAAATGGCAAATACTTTCAAAGTGCAGTATCTGATGGAAAAAAAGTACGTAAAGGCGATTTATTGATGGAAGTAGATTTGCAAGAATTAATCAAAGAGGGATATGATCCGACCACAATGGTTATTGTTACAAATAGTAGTAGATTCAAAAATATCATTACTAGTCATAAGAAAAATAATCAAACAAGAAAACTAGCAAGTTTAGGGGGATCGATATGAAAAAATTTCCAGAAGGATTTTTATGGGGCGGAGCGACAGCGGCCAATCAATGTGAAGGTGCATGGGATGTAGATGAAAAAGGATTATCTGTGTCTGATGTGTATACATTCGACAGCGATTTACCTAAAGAAAAATGGACAGATCAATGGCATATGATGACGCATCAGCAAGTAAAAGCGGCTCAGGATCCCAACAGCAAGTATTATTATCCTAAAAGACACGGAAATGATTTCTATCATCACTTTAAAGAAGACATCCGTTTATTTGCTGAAATGGGTTTTAAATGCTATCGGATGTCTATCGCATGGACAAGAATTTTTCCTCATGGTGATGAAGAAACACCCAATGAAGCGGGATTATTTTTTTATGATCAAGTGTTTGACGAATGTCTAAAATATGGGATTGAGCCAGTCGTTTCTCTTTCCCATTATGAAATGCCGTTATATTTGGTTACAGAATATGGTGGATGGCCTAATCGAAAGCTTATTCAGTTTTACGTTCGTTTCGCTGAAACAGTATTCAAACGCTATAAAAATAAAGTAAAATATTGGATGACTTTCAATGAGATCAACTGTGTAAAACATCACCCTTTTGTTAGCGTAGGAGTAATTGAAGAAAACCATCCCCATTTGGAACAAGCGAAATACCAAGGTGCACACCATCAGTTTATAGCAAGTGCTTTAGCTACAAAAGCTTGTCATGAAATTATCAAAGGTTCACAAGTCGGTTGTATGATCAGCTATCAGCTTCTTGTTCCGTATTCTTGTGATCCGGATGATATTCAAAAAACAATTGAGCAGCAAAGAACTTCTTTGTTCTTTAGTGATGTTCAAGCAAGAGGATATTATCCAGTGTATACGCAACGAATGTTTGAAGAAAAAGGTGTCAACTTAAAAATAGAAGTAGGTGATGAAGAAATCTTAGCAGCCTACCCTGTTGATTTTGTTTCTTTTAGCTACTACATGTCTAGTGCAGTCAGTGCTCATCCAGAAAATTTGGAAGGGGTCCAAGGAAACTTAATAACTGGAGGAATTAAAAATCCGTATCTTCCATCAAGTGAATGGGGCTGGCAGATTGATCCTAAGGGTTTGAGAATTGCTTTGAATCAATTATATGATAGGTATCAAAAACCACTGTTCATAGCTGAAAACGGACTCGGAGCTATAGACAAAGTAGAAGAAGATGGAACCGTTCAAGACGATTACCGCATTGACTATTTGAAGCAGCATATTGAGCAGATGAAGGAAGCTATCGAAGATGGAGTAGATTTATTTGGTTATACGTCGTGGGGCTGCATTGATATCGTCAGCGCTTCTACTTCACAAATGTCAAAACGTTATGGATATATCTATGTTGATCAAGATGACGAAGGGAATGGCACAAAGAAACGGTTAAAGAAAAAATCATTTGATTGGTACAGACAAGTCATCCAATCAAATGGCGAAATCCTATAATAAAAGGAAAGAAGGGGCTGTGACAAAAGTCTTGTCACAGCCCCTTCTTTACGAATAAACAGTATTCTCCTGCCAACTCCTCGATCACAAGTCACCATAGTCATAAAACATGAGAAGCTGTTTTTTGAAATTGCTCCTTGTGACTCGGAGTTCAACGGCAGGCTCACGACCTCTCAATAAACGGTGTACAATCAGCTGACCATCGGCATTAGCTCAAAAAACGACAAAATATGAGGAACTATTTTTGTTTGGCTGTTCTTATTACTTGATGCAGGACGGCTTTTTCACAACCTCTGATATAAACGGTGTTCAAAAGCCAGTTTTTCGGTATTAAACCAAATTTATACAAAAATGTGGAAAGCCATTTTCACAAAATTTTTCTTCATACTCAAAACTAAACGACTTTTTCACAACCTCTGATTCACGGTGTTCCAGAAGGAGTTTTGTCGAAAACAAGCCGAAATTCTTTGAAGATGGCTACTTCTTTTTCTCAAATCTAGACAGAGCAGGCGGACATTATTCCGTGTTTTTTGACAAAAAATAAAAATCATACTATGATATGTACGCCAATGGAGGGGATGAAATGGAAAAGCCAATTGAAAAAGCGTTAGATGAATGTCTTTTCTTTAGCGTGAAAAAGCTAGATCGCATGTTGAATAAATTAGCTGATGAAGCGTTTAGAAGGACAGGTCTGGCACCAACTTATGGTTTTATTTTATTGATATTAAAAGAAAAAGACGGAATACCACAAAAAGATATTGCACAAATGCTCTATTCCGCTCCATCAACGATTGCTCGTTTTGTTGAAAAATTAGAATATAAAGGATACGTCAAAACAGTTAGCGAAGGTCGCTTGTCATTAGTTTATCTTACAGAACAAGGACGCCAATTTACTAAGGAAGTCGATGGTAGCTGGGAAGAACTCCATCAGTCGTACAAAGCAGTCTTGGGAAATGAAGCAAGTAAAGAATTAGCCGAGATAATGAATGAAGCAACAGATAAGTTACAAAAAAAATAAAAATTTTTTTAAGCAAATTAGTTGCATGTGCAACTAACAGAGTAGTTTAATGATAGATGATTCTCGATAGGTTAATCAGAGCGAATTATGGGAGGAATGACAATGTCACAATTTGATCAATCAATTACTTTACCTTCAGGAGTTCAATTGAAGAACCGATTGATGCTGTCGCCTATGACGACACAACTCAGCTTCTTCAATGGAGTGATCACCGAAGATGAGATCACTTATTATAAACAACGTTCTAAAGGACTTGGTGCTGTTATTACTGGTGCTGCAAATGTCCAAGATATCGGAAAAGGCTGGCCAGGTGAACTGAGCATCGCTCACGATGAAATGATTCCTCGGTTAAGTGAACTAGCTAAAGCAATCCAAGGAGAAGGTGCAAAAGCGATTGTTCAGATTTTCCACGGTGGACGAATGACTAGTCGAGCTACTCTATCAGGAGAACAGCCTGTATCTGCAAGTGCAGTTGCAGCGGAACGACCTGATGCAGAAACACCGCGAGCATTAAGTGAAAATGAAATCAAAGAAACAATCCAAGCATTTGGCGAAGCCACACGCAGAGCGATTGAATCAGGATTTGATGGAATCGAGTTGCATGGAGCAAATACGTATTTGATTCAACAATTTTTCTCTCCGCATTCGAATAGACGAGAGGATCAATGGGGCGGTAGCTTGGAAAGTCGTTATCGTTTTATTGAAGAATTATTAACAACGGTTTTCTCAGCGGTTGAACAATATGCTAAAAAACCATTCATCGTAGGGTATCGTTTCTCACCAGAAGAATATGAAACACCAGGTATCCGTTTTGAAGACACGATCTGGCTTCTTGAACGATTACGTGAGTCAAAACTAGATTATCTGCATGTTTCATTAAATATGTATGATCGAATAGCTCGTTCTGATAAATACAACGATAAATCGATTCTTGAAGTGGTCCATAACACGATTCAAGGAAAGATCCCTTTAGTTGGTGTCGGTGGGATCCGCAATCGCGAAGATGTAGAGCAGGTATTGAAATATGCAGAACTTGCAGCAATTGGACAGCAAATGATCGTCGATCCTGACTGGGCAGAGAAATTATTGGAAAACCGTGAGGATGAATTTGTAACGAAACCCTTCGAAGAAGCATATAAAGAGCTTTATTTGCCAAGTCCATTATATAATTTCTTGAAAGCACGTTATCAATAACGCAATTTTTATAGAAAGAGGATGGGAAAATGAAAGTATTGATCGTATTAACAAATGTAGAAAAGTACGAAAAGATCGAGCGTCCTACAGGTTTGTGGTTAAGTGAACTGACTCATTTTTATGATGTATTAGTAAAAAATGGGATCGATGCAGATTTTGTCAGTCCTAAAGGCGGATATGTACCTTTAGAACCGCAAAGTGTTTTGAATATGGATGAAATCGATTGGGCCTATTATAAAGATGAAGATTTCAGAAATCGGGCCTTGGGAAATACCTTACGTCCTGATGATGTGGATGCAAATGATTATGCAGCGGTTTATTATGCTGGTGGCCACGGAACAATGTGGGATTTTCCAGAAGCAATAGATCTTGGGAAAGTCGCTTCACAAATCTATCGAAATGAAGTGCTGGTCTCAGCTGTTTGTCACGGTGTTGTAGGATTGTTGCCAGTTACAGATGAGTCTGGAAAATCTATTTTAGCTGGACGTACGGTGACTGGGTTCAGTAATGAAGAAGAGGAAGCAAATGGTACAACGAATGAAGTACCATTCTTAGCAGAAGATGCTTTGAAAGAAAAAGGAGCAAACTATCAGTCTGGTGGAGCTTTTTCAGAAGTGGTTCACATTGATGGGCGGCTTCTTACAGGGCAAAATCCTCAATCTGCTCATCAATTAGGCGAAGCAGTTGTTGAAGCATTAAAGAATTAAAAATTGTTAGCATAAAAATGATGTGTCTATTCTAACTATTACATTACACACACTAAAACTCGTCTTTTCGTTCTTTTCTGTTTCCTATTTGGACAGAGGTACGTAAAAGGCGAGTTTTTTTCTTTTATAAGAGTACATTTTTTGAAACATCTCTTCAGAAATGATACTCTTCAATTAGGTCCACTAGTATATTATTAAGAAGCAGACCTAGAACACGGTATGATGGAGAGGGTTGATTCTGCTGCATCGCTATGTATCATAAGGTTGAAAGCGAGTTATGAATACTGTGTTTTCTGATTGAGAAGTTAGCAGTAGAACACCTTATAAGAAAGAGGAATGCAGATGAACATTGTAATTGTCGGCGGGTCGTTTGCAGGGATTCATGCGGCTATTTATCTTCGCCAATTGATGCCAACAAGTGAAATATATTTGATTGAAAAGCAATCGAAGTTAGGATGGATTCCCAGCGGGTTCAATTTGATATTAAAAGGAAAGGTTACCAGTGAAAAACAACTTTCTTGGATCACGAAAGAAGAACTGACTGACCGCTATCGAATCCATGTTTACACAGAAAAGACAGTAATAGGATTGAAAGAAAAAAAAGTCGTTTTAGCAGGAGGAAAAAAATTGGATTTTGATCGTTTGATTCTAGCGACTGGTTCAAATCAAAAGTTTCGAAATATTTCTGCAGAATCAACGCTTATTCACCCAGTTAAAAAGATACAAAACGTAACGGCTCTTCAGCAAAAGATCATGAATGCAAAGAAAATTGCAATTATTGGTGCAGGACAAGCAGGAATCGAAATAGCTGAAGGTTTGGCATCAAGAAAAAAACAAATCCATCTTTACGAAAGCCGAAAGTCAATTCTTTTTCGTTATCTAGATCCTGAAATGACAGAACCGTTAGTAAAGGAAATGAAAAATCAAGGGCTTTCACTTTTTTTAGAAGAACAAGTTGTGTCTTTGACCGAAAATGAAACCGCTATTGTAGAGACGGAAAAAAGAAAGGAGAACTATGATCTTGTTTTGCTGGCTAATCATTCTCGCCCCGACAATCAGATGTGGGAAGAACAATTAACATTGAATGATGATGGAACGATCTGGGTAGATGACTACTTGCAAACGTCTCAAAAAGACGTTTATGCGATTGGCGATGCGATCCAAGTAACTTTTCGTCCAACAAATGAAAAAATGTATGTTTCTCTAGTAAATAACGCTGTCCGTACAGCACGAAATGTCAGCAAGACAATTAGTGGCTCACAGACAAAGGATCAGGGAACCTATCGTCCAGTCGGCAATCAGTGGTTTGGCTATTTCTTAGGAAGCGTAGGTTTGACAGAAGAAGAGAGCATTTTTTATCCCCAAAAAATTGAAACAGGATACGTAGACTACAAGCTTACAGCAATAAATCAAAGCAAAGTTAAACTCAAATTTCTATTTGATTCTGAAAAAAAGATTCTTGGAGCACAGCTCCAAAGCAAAAAAGAGATGTTCCACCTTCTTGACCAACTGACAATTGCAGTAGAAGAAGGATGGACGTTTGAACAGTTAGAAGAACATGAGCTATTTTTCCAGCCAGAATACCGTGTGCCAGATATGGTGTGGTCAAAGGTGGCGAATACTGCCTATGAAGATTGAAGCATTATTAGAAAGAAAAGAGCAGTTACAGATCCTGATTTTGCGAAACCTTGTTCTGCAAGGAGGAACAGCCTCTATCAATGGTTTGAGAGAGCATGTCCAACTGTCAAAAGCCTCGTTTGATCAATATTTGGAAGATATTGAATTGATTGGCCGAATGATGGAAAAAAAAGTAGAAGTACAGCGAAATGAGTATCAGGCGCTGCTGGTGTTGGACGAAGATGTAAGTTTGGAAAAAATTCTATTGTTTTTATTGCAGGAAAGCTTGAAGTTTAAGATGCTCGTCTATTTATTAGAACATCAGCAAGTATCCATCGTTCGATTAGCGACAGCGTTTAATATCAGTGAGTCTTCTGTTTTTCGAAAGATCAAAGAATTGAACCAGCTCTTAGAGGAATTTGGATTACAAATCAAAAACGGTCAATTATACGGAGAAGAGCTACAGATACGATATTTTTATTATGAACTATTCCAATATATCCCGGAAGATCAGCGACCGCTTTTTTTGCAAAATACACCAGAAAAAAGACCGTTCATTCTAGGATTGGACCGTGTATTAGAAACAACGTTTACGGCATCAGCAGAAGCACAGATTGCTTGCTGGCTCGGGATTACGAAAAAAAGACTATTGAATGAAAAAAGTACGTACGCAACTTTGAAAGAAAAGAAATTACTCTATCAGTCGGATCGGCTTTATCAAGCAATCGATCCAATCATCGTGATGCATCTTAGTCGAACAGCAGCAGAACTGAATGTATACGAAACAATGATGTTTTACAGCTTTTTTGTTTCTTTTTCGATAGTAGACGAAGAAATATTTTATCAGTATGATTTGACACGGAGCAAAAAGTTACCAACCGCTGTTTTAGATACTTACATTCGGGAAACGATGTTATGGCATTATCGTCCTCGTCGTTTGAAAATCAAAGAAGAAAAGGCAGTAGGCTACCAAATTTCCCAGATCAACAATGAATGGTTTTTCTTTGTTGGAAAGATCGAAGTCTATGAGCGTGATCGGCTTTTGGAACAGCAGCAGAAAATGCTCGGGCATTCCTTAACACAGTTACTGGCGAAATTACAGGAAACAGCGGTGCAGCAATTGCCTAGGAAAAGAGCTGAAGACAGTGAGCTTAGTTACCTGATGATCCAGTATGCCAATGTTCTTTTGATGATCGATTTTTATATTGCAAAACCAGTAGTGATTGGAATCGATTTAGAAAGTCTGCCGATTTATCGTATTGCTTTTCAACAATATCTGATCAGAGAACTGAGGGGAATCGGCGGTATTGAGATTGGAAGTTATGAAGAAGGTAAAGAATATGATTTGGTGATCACATTTTGCCAGAGAAACAAAAAACAGTGTGAATATTATTTGTCAGAATTTGCGTCACCTTACGACATTATTCGATTGAAAAGAAGAATAGAGACGCTGAAAAAAGAAAAGAATTGATTAAAAAATAGCTTCATAATAAAAAACTGTCAAAAAAAGAAAAAAAGAATAAAATTTTGACAGTTTCTTTTTTTAAAACAGTAGTATGATAAGAGTAGTTAAAGAAAGCGTTTGCATATAATGGAGGGAATCACAATGACAGAACCAACGTATATCATGGCGATTGACCAAGGTACAACTAGCTCACGAGCAATTATCTTTGACAAGAAAGGAAGACATATCGGCAGTTCTCAAAAAGAGTTCACGCAATATTTCCCGCAAGAAAGCTGGGTTGAACATGATGCAAATGAAATCTGGAATTCTGTACAGTCAGTTATTGCCGGAGCGTTCATCGAATCAGGGATCAAACCAAACCAAATTGCTGGGATTGGCATAACGAACCAGCGTGAAACAACAGTAATCTGGGAAAAAGATACAGGACGTCCAATCTATCATGCAGTTGTTTGGCAATCCAGACAATCAGCTGGAATTGCAGATAACTTAAAAAATGAAGGCTATCAAGAATTTTTCCACGAAAAAACAGGGCTAGTGATCGATTCCTATTTCTCAGCAACGAAGATTCGCTGGATTCTTGATCATGTAGAAGGTGCGCAAGAACGAGCTGAAAAAGGCGAATTGATGTTTGGAACGATTGATTCGTGGTTAGTATGGAAACTGACCGATGGACAAGCACATGTTACTGATTACTCGAATGCCAGTCGGACGATGTTGTTCAATATCCATCAGCTAGATTGGGATCAGGAGATTTTAGATTTACTAGATATTCCTCGAGTGATGTTACCAAAAGTCACTTCTAACTCAGAAGTTTATGGTTATACGCAAGGTTATCATTTTTATGGAAGCGAAGCACCAATTTCAGGGATGGCAGGAGACCAGCAAGCCGCATTATTCGGACAAATGGCATTTGAGCCAGGTATGGTCAAGAATACTTATGGTACAGGTTCATTTATTGTCATGAATACCGGTGAAAAACCGCAATTATCCAAAAATAATTTATTGACGACAATTGGTTACGGCATAAATGGAAAGGTTTACTATGCTTTAGAAGGAAGTATTTTTGTGGCTGGTTCTTCGATTCAATGGCTGAGAGATGGACTTCAAATGTTGCAAAAAGCTAGCGATTCAGAAGACGCAGCGAAACGCTCTACAAGCGAAGATGAGGTTTATGTTGTTCCTGCATTCGTTGGGCTAGGTGCTCCTTATTGGGATCAGGCAGCACGAGGGGCTATGTTTGGCTTGACACGTGGTACGACAAAAGAAGATATCATTAAAGCTACTTTACAGTCGATTGCTTATCAAGTGAGAGATATCATCGATACGATGCAAGATGACACTGGAATCAAGATTCCTGTATTGAAAGTAGATGGCGGTGCAGCAAACAATGAATATCTGATGCAATTCCAAACAGATATCTTGAATGTACCGATCCAACGAGCAGAAAACTTGGAAACAACGGCGCTAGGGGCAGCATTTTTAGCAGGATTAGCTGTCGGTTATTGGAAAGATACAGACGAGATCCGCGAATTTTATGAAGCTGGAAAGCTATTTGAAGTTCAAATGGAGGAAGAGCGCCGAGAAAAACTTTACAACGGTTGGAAAAAAGCAGTAAAAGCTACCCAAGCATTTGAATAAGGAGGAAATCCATATGTTTTCAAACAAGACAAGACAAGATAGCATTCAAAAAATGCAGCAAGAAGAATTGGATCTGTTGATCATCGGTGGCGGAATCACTGGTGCCGGTGTGGCAGTCCAGTCAGCAGCATCAGGAATCAAAACAGGATTGATCGAAATGCAGGATTTTGCAGAAGGGACTTCCTCTCGCTCGACCAAACTTGTTCATGGCGGTATTCGTTATCTGAAGACATTTGATGTGGAAGTAGTAGCTGACACAGTTGGTGAACGTGCAGTCGTACAAAGTATTGCCCCACACATCCCAAAACCAGATCCAATGCTTTTGCCAATCTATGAGGGCGAAGGAGCAACAACCTTCAATATGTTCTCGGTCAAAGTAGCAATGGACCTTTATGACAAACTGGCAAATGTGACAGGAACCAAATATGAGAATTATACGCTGACACCAGAAGAAGTATTGGAAAGAGAACCGTTTTTGAAAAAAGAAGGGCTAAAAGGCGCGGGTGTCTATCTAGATTTCCGCAACAATGATGCCCGTTTAGTGATTGATAATATCAAAAAGGCTGCCGAAGATGGGGCTTATCTAGTAAGTAAAATGAAAGCGGTTGGCTTTTTATATGATGGCGATCAAATCGTTGGCGTCAAAGCTCGTGACTTGCTGACAGATGAAGTGATCGAAATCAAAGCAAAATTAGTGATCAATACGAGTGGTCCTTGGGTAGATAAAGTACGAAACTTGAATTTTACGCGTCCAGTCTCTCCTAAAATGCGTCCAACTAAAGGGATCCATTTAGTTGTAGATGCGAAAAAACTGCCTGTACCGCAACCCACATACTTCGATACAGGAAAGCAAGATGGGCGAATGGTTTTTGCTATTCCAAGAGAAAACAAGACTTACTTTGGTACGACAGATACGGATTACCAAGGAGATTTTACGGATCCGAAAGTCACACAAGAAGATGTAGATTATCTATTGGATGTGATCAATCATCGCTATCCAGAAGCAAATATCACATTGAAAGATATCGAAGCAAGCTGGGCAGGACTTCGTCCACTGTTGATTGGTAATTCTGGTTCTGATTACAATGGTGGAGATAATGGATCGATTTCAGACAAGAGCTTCAATAAAGTTGTCGATACAGTAAGTGAATATAAGGAAAACAAAGTTTCTCGTGCTGAAGTAGAAGACGTGTTGAACCATTTGGAAAACAGCCGTGATGAAAAAGCACCTTCTACGATTTCCAGAGGTAGTTCTTTAGAAAGAGAACCAGATGGCTTGCTGACTTTATCAGGCGGGAAAATCACCGATTACCGTAAGATGGCAGAAGGAGCTTTGCGATTGATACGCCAATTATTAAAAGAAGAATACGGAATAGAGACGAAAGAAATCGATTCTAAAAAATATCAGATTTCAGGTGGAAATTTCGATCCAACGAAATTAGAAGAAACAGTAACAGAATTGGCAAAAGAAGGAGTAGCAGCCGGCTTAGAGGAAGAAGACGCTACTTATATCGCTGATTTTTACGGGACTAATGCTCGACGTATCTTTGAATTAGCAAAAGAAATGGCACCTTATCCTGGTTTGAGTCTCGCTGAGTCAGCTCGGTTACGTTATGGATTAGAAGAAGAAATGGTTTTGGCCCCAGGCGATTATCTCATTCGTCGTACAAATCATCTGTTGTTTGAACGAGATCAGCTTGATGAGATCAAGCAACCTGTGATCGATGCAATTGCTGGGTATTTTGGGTGGACAGAAGAGGAGAAGGCGCAACAGACTAAACGTTTAGAAGCATTGATTGCAGAATCAGATCTGCGGGAACTAAAGGGGGAGAAATAAATGAACAGTGATATGACTCAAATCATGGGGGAGTTTATTGGGACACTGATCCTAGTTTTGCTTGGAGATGGTGTGTGTGCGGCTGTGAATTTAAACAAAAGTAAAGCACAGGCTTCTGGCTGGATTGTCATCGCATTTGGTTGGGGACTCGCTGTAACAATGGCTGTCTATATTTCTGGATTCATGGGCCCAGCTCATTTGAATCCTGCAGTCTCTCTAGCTATGGCGATGACAGGGGCAATTAGTTGGAATCTCGTCGTTCCTTTCATCATTGCACAAGTTTTAGGAGCTTTTGCAGGGGCTATTCTTGTTTGGCTTTCTTATTTGCCACATTGGAATGCAACGAAAGATGAAAGCGCGATTTTAGGAACGTTTGCAACAGGCCCTGCTATACGGAATTATCCAGCAAATGTGATCACAGAATTAATTGGTACATTTGTATTAGTTCTTGGGTTGCTAGCTTTTGGACAAAACGAATTTGCACCTGGAACGAACGTATTCGCTGTAGGCGGATTGATCTTAGCCATCGGTCTTTCATTAGGAGGGCCAACAGGATATGCAATCAACCCTGCTCGGGACTTTGGTCCTCGATTAGCTCATGCGGTATTGCCAATAGCTAATAAAGGTACTTCAGATTGGGCATATTCATGGGTACCAATTGCAGGGCCAATGATCGGAGCAATTATCGCGGTAGGTGTCTATTCATTAATGGTGTAAATCTATAAAACATACTAAAGTTTGACAACCAAAATGTGTCTTGCTATAGTTAAGTGGAAAATAAATAAGACCTAGAAGAATGGGGTATGTTTTGTGAGTGTAGCTGGTATCTAATCAGTAAGTCGAATAGCCAATAAACAAAGTTTATTTGGTGTGCTTATGAAACGGTACCTGTCAGGAAAACAATATCTTTGTATTCTAATAAGGATAGGACATGACTTTTTTAAGCTGTGTTCTATCCTTTTATTTATCTCTAGGCCCTTATTTATTTTGGGACAGGTATCTCTTCAAGAAAAGGAGAGAGTATGAACAACGAAATGATTAGTCAATTACAATTTGATCGGATCAAAAAGGAAATTCAAGCAAGAGCGATTGGAAACTATAGCAAAAAACGAATCAGCGATATGACGGTCTCGACAAACCTACAAACTGTCTTGGATCGTCAAGAAGAAACAAGAGAAGCACGCTTGATCTTAGAAAGCAGTCAGCATGTTCCATTTATGGGGTTGCCGAGGATCGATGCACTGACAGAACAAGTCAAAAAAGGGTTGATTCTGTCCCCCGCTGATTTGATCGAATATGCGAATTTTCTAAGAAGCAGTCGGATGATCACAAAGTTTTTTGATAAGAATCAATACCAGGCACCTTTGTTATTTGCTTATAGCAAGCATCTTCCTGATTTGATAAATGTAGAAGAGTTGATTGACCAGAAAATAAAAAATAATAAAGTCAGTGACGACGCGTCACATAATTTGCGTAAAGTACGCAAACAATTGCAACTAATCGAAAAAGAAATCCAGTCAAAATTGCTGAAATTCTTGCGTCATCCGAAAAACAAAGAAATGATCCAAGAAGCAATGATTGTTCAAAAAGGCGAATACTATACGATTCCTATCAAAGCCAGCTATAAAAATAAAATAGATGGAACGATTATCGATGAATCAAATAAAAGAACGACGGTTTTTATTGAACCAACTGTGATTTCTAAATTGAATGAACGCTATCAGTTGTTAAAAGCTGAAGAAATCAGTGAAGAATATCAAGTCCTGGCGGCATTGACTGGTGCTATCGCAGAAAACGAAGAAGTGATCGATTTATTGATCGAAACGATCACGGTGTTAGATATCATCTTTGCTCGGGCAAAATTTAGCCGAGAAATCAATGGAATCACACCTAGAATCAATAAATCAGAACATATCATTATCAAGCAAGGCAGACATCCATTTTTACCTGAGCATGCGGTACCATTGGATGTTGAAATCGGTAAAGACTATCGAGGCTTGATTATCACCGGAGCAAATGCCGGAGGCAAAACAGTCGTGTTGAAGACGGTCGGTTTATTGACTTTGATGGCGATGTTCGGTATGCAAGTTCCGGCAAAAGAAGGGACAGAGCTTGCTGTCTTTGATGAGATTTTCGTCGATGTCGGTGACCACCAAAATTTAGAAAATGCGTTGAGTACATTTTCTGGTCATATGCAAAACATCGCTGCTATTTTGAAAAAGATAAAAAGGAATACGTTGGTACTTTTAGATGAGATTGGCAGTGGAACAGAGCCAAATGAAGGGGCTGCACTAGCGATCGCAATCATGGAATCTATGTATGAGCAGGGGGCATTGATCATTGCCACGACCCATTATGGAGAAATCAAGAAATTCGCCGGAGATCATGAAGATTTTGTGCCGGCTGCTATGGCTTTCGATCGTGAAGCACTTCGTCCTAAATATCAGTTGCGGGTTGGAGAAACAGGAGAAAGCCAAGCTTTGTGGATTGCTCATAAAATGGATATGTCGATGAAATTGATCCATCAAGCAGAGCGTTACTTGGCGGAAAAAGCCTATCGGACAAAGAAAAAAGAATTTCTTCCTAAGACAGCAGTTACAAATAGGAAGGAGAATAAAAAAGAACGCCAGCTCTTTGCAAAAGGTGATCGGATATTTGTCAATGAATACCAAAAAGAAGCGTTAGTTTATGAAGATATAGGTGAAGATACGATTGATGTATATTTAGACAAAAAAATAATCCACGTGCCTCGTCAGCGTGTTCGTCTGGTGTGTTCAGCAGAAGATCTGTACCCGACAGGTTACGATTTAGACAGTCTGTTTATCGATTATAAAACACGTAAACGGCAGCGTGACCTAGAGCGAGGATCAAAAAAAGCTCATAAAGTACTAGTAAAAGAAATGCGCAAACGACAGGAAGAAAGAAGAGTAAACGATGAAAACAGCAAGTGATTATCTCAAATTAGCTCATAATATCAGTGGCTGTAAAGAAAAATAAAAACAGTGAAATCATTGGTTTTATTCCCCGTGTAAGCTAAAATAAAAAGAAAAGATTGCTGAGGAGGTGGGGCGATAAAATGAAATTAAGCACAGACTGGCGTAAAGAAATACAAACGATTCCGAATCTTTTATCGATATTCCGTATTTTTTTGCTGCCGATTTATCTTTATTTTGTGCTGAGACAGTCATTTTATATAGCAGGAGCGGTCATTGTTGTCTCAGGTTTGTCTGATTATCTAGACGGGGTCATTGCTCGGAGATATAATCAGGTAACAGACTTAGGGAAGGTGCTTGATCCGTTTGCAGATAAATTGACACAACTTTTTCTGATTTTGTCTATGGCATGGTATCGACCGTGGCTTTGGCTGTTGTTTGGTCTATTCTTGATAAAAGAAGGCTTTATGTTTGTAGCTGGATTAATCGGGCTATCTAAAAATATCAAATTAAGTGGAGCGAAGTGGTATGGCAAAGTAGCGACTGCTGTCATCTATGTTGGCATGATCCTTTTGCTGCTTTTCCCAGAATTACCAACGCTGTGGGTGAGAGTCATTTTTGCCGTCATCACTTACGGTCTTTTACAATCTTTTGTCTTGTATGCTGTCGAGTACCGAAAGATGTTTCAAAGAAAATAAAAAAGGGGTGTGACCTATGTCGCACTCCTTTTTTTGATAAATAGACTCCCAGTAGCTACTTCTCGATAATAAGCCAACCAAACCAAAAACAGGAGAAGTTATTTTTGAAATTATTTCTTGTGATTCGGAGTTAAATGGTAGGCTCACAACCTCTTGGTAAACGGTGTTCAATCAGCTGACCTTCGGTATTAGCTCAAAAAACGGCAAAATATGAGCAGCTATTTTTTCGTTTGTTTCTCTAATACTCAGGTCAAACCGCTGATTTTACAACCTCTGGATAAACGGTATTCAAAAGCCAGTTTCTCGGTATTAAGCCAAATTTATGCAAAAATGTAGAAAGCCATTTTCACAAAATTTTTCTTAATACTCGAAACTAAGCGACTTTTTCACAATCTCTTCCTTAAACGGTGTTCAATCAGCTGACCTTCGGTATTAGCTCAAAAAACGGCAAAATATGAGGAGCTATTTTCCCGTTTTTTTCTCTAATACTTAGGTCAAACCGCTGATTTCACAACCTCTTCCTTAAACGGTGTTCAAAAGCTTGCATCTGCGGTAATAAGCCCAACCAAACGAAAAATATGAGAAGCTATTTTTGTTTGGCTGTTCTTATTACTTGATGCAGGACAGCGTTTTCACAACCTTTGATTCACGGTTTTCCAGAAGTAGCTTCTTCGAAAAATAAGCCGAAATTTCACAAAAATTTGAGAAGCAATTTTCGTAAATTCCTTCTTATTTCTTGAAGCTGATCACTTCTGCCGCAACCTCTACTGACTAAGGCTTGATATAAGCATAACCTTGGGATTGCAGTTCAACTAAATCAAGGACACCTGCTGGTACAACGATTACTTGTTCAGGTAAAGAACTTTCTGAAATATGATTAGCACGCATAGCATTGGCGCAAGCGTGAAAAACGACTCCTTGCAAATCTAAGAATTCTGCATTGGCAGAGTCTAGATAACCGGTAATCGCGATGCCATTTACAGATACGACAATCGTCGTTTCTGGAGAAGCTTTTATCAGGTTTTTTACGTTTTTCCCTGTTTCTGACCATTTTTCTAATTCATCAATATGGAAAACGACTTTCATTGAAATCATTCCTTTACTTTTTAATAATCATCTTGATCGCTTGCTCTAATTTAGCCGCTTGTTCTTCTGGATTACTATCAGGTTTCTCAAAGCAATTTTTCAGATTATCTGCAACGATCATGCCCATTACGCGATCAATACTAGAACGAACAGCGCTTAATTGAGTGATGACATCCATACATTCTTTTTCGTCTTCGATCATTTTTTGGATACCACGAATTTGTCCCTCTGTACGTTTCAAACGGTTCAGGATATTTTTATTATCAATCTCCATAACACATTCTCCTCTATTTTTATAATTAGATAATACCCCTTATCGGTATTTTATGCAAATATAAAAAGTAGTGAAAAAAATGAAGAGTCATTCTGGTTGACATATTAATAAAACTTCTGTTTAATATACCCCATGAGGTATTTATAAAAATGTAAATGAGGTGCAGAAAATGAATTTGCTATTTCAATCAATAAAATCGATAACAGTCCCAGAATTAAAGGAAAAGCTTTTGGAAAATCCAGCGTTACTTGATGTTAGAACACCTGCAGAATACCGGGGCGGGCATATAAAAGGAGCTAAAAATGTTCCATTACAAAGTATAAACAGATATGATGGAGACAAAGAAAAGACCGTCTATGTGATTTGTCAATCAGGGATGAGGAGTAAACAAGCAGCTAAAGAATTAAAGAAATCTGGTTATGATGTAGTGAATGTACGTGGTGGCATGAATCAATGGTTTGATCGAACAGTAGGAGGGAAATAAGATGAAAATCGTTATTGTCGGAGGTGTAGCAGGTGGAATGTCTGCTGCTACACGGCTTCGCCGATTAATGGAAGATGCAGAAATCGTTGTTTTTGAAAAAGGACCGTATGTTTCTTTTGCAAATTGCGGCTTGCCTTATTATCTTTCGGGAGAAATCAGTGAACGGGAAAATCTTCTTGTCCAAACGCCAGAATCATTATCCGCTCGTTTTTGTTTAGATGTGCGTCCAAATCATGAAGTGACAGCCATCTTTCCCGAAAACAAAACGGTAGAAGTCGTACATGAGGGTCAAAAACACATTGAACAGTACGATGCATTGGTTTTATCTCCTGGTGCAAAACCAGTTGTTCCATCGATTCCAGGGATAACAGAAGCCGACAATGTTTTTTCTATTAGAAATGTACCAGATATCGATAAAGTGATGCATGCATTAGAAAAACAGCCAAAGCGTGCTGTGATCGTTGGTGCAGGATTCATCGGATTGGAAATGGCAGAAAACCTAAAAAGAAGAGGTTTAGAAGTCATGGTGATCGAACAAGCACCACATATTCTTCCGACACTGGATGAAGAAATGGCAGCTTTTATAGAAAAAGAATTGTCTCATCAAGGAGTAGAAGTGATTACTTCTCATGCTGTCGCTAGATTTGAAGATCACGGGAAACGATTGCGACTGGATGATGGGCGTACCATCCCTGCTGATTTAGTTATTTTATCCATTGGTGTTCGTCCTGATAACCAGCTAGCAGTGACCGCTGGAATCGAATTAGGCATACGCGGGGGTATCCTAGTAGACGAACGTTATCAAACGAATATTCCTGATATTTATGCGGTGGGGGATGCTATCGTTGTAAAACAGCAAATCACTGGAAAAGATGCACTTATTTCTCTTGCTTCACCAGCCAATCGTCAAGGTAGACAAGTTGCGGACACGATTTCCGGAATTTCTCGAAGAAATCAAGGCGGTATTGGAACAGCAATTATACGAACGTTTGGAATGACTGCCGCATCCACCGGATTAAGTGAAAGAACAGCCAAAGAAAACGAGCTGTCTTTTGAAGTCGTTCATGTGTCAGGAAAAGATCATGCAAGCTATTATCCAGAAGCAACAGATATTTTACTGAAGTTGATCTTCCATCCAGAGACTGGCGAGATTTATGGTGCACAAGGTGTTGGGGCAAAAGGTGTGGATAAACGGATCGATATTTTAGCAACAGCAATCAAAGGGCATTTGACGATCTTCGATTTGCCGGAGTTAGAATTGACGTATGCACCGCCATTTGGCTCAGCCAAAGATCCAGTAAACATGCTAGGATATGCAGCAATGAACATTGCAGAAGGGCTTAGTGAAACCGTACAATGGCATGAATTGCCGACAGAATTAGCAAAAGGGAAAATTTTATTAGATGTGCGAACAGCAGAAGAATTGGAAAAGGGCAAATTCAAGGAAGCCAAACATATCCCTTTGAATGAACTTCGGGACCGATTAGATGAATTAGACAGCCAGCAAGAATATATCGTCAGCTGTCATAGCGGATTACGTAGCTATCTAGCGGAAAGAATCTTGAAGCAGTCTGGCTACCACGCAAAAAACCTTGATGGTGCATTTTCTTTATATCAAACTGTCCGACCTGAAGAACTGATATATCCTAACAAATGATACTCGTTAAAAAGCTTGCATTCGACTCTTAAAAGAGGTAGACTGATCGGTTCCACCACTTTAAAAAAAGAGGAGAATGTGTATGGTCAACACACAAAAGCAGTTAGAAGAAGCACATCTGAAGAACGTGTATCAAAAGCTAATCGATAAAAGAAACGAACTGCGGGAATCGATGGATATGGCAAAAATAGAAGGAAACCAGTCGCTGAAAGAAATGGCTGGCGATCTTCGATTGAATTTTGACAGTTATTTAGATAATTTGGATACTTTTTCGATGATTGAAATGAAAAATAGAGAAATCGATCAGATGAATATCAAACAGAAAAACGCAGAAAATCAGCTGGCAAAGATCGAACGTTTGTTGAAAAGTCCCTACTTTGGAAAAGTCGTTGTAGATTTTCTAGATAATGAGCCACAAGAATCCTTTTATATTGGTACAGCAAATTTCACAGATGATGCAGATGAGAATCTTGTTTATGATTGGCGATCGCCAATTGCCGAACTTTTTTACAATAACATGATTGGTCCATCTTCTTATACGGTTCGTCAAAATAAAATCGATACGGTTATTAAAGAAAGACGACAATTTATTTTGGAAAGAGATCGTTTGGTCAAGTTTTTTGATACGTCTGTAGCTATTCAAGATGACGTATTATTAGAAGTCTTAGGTCAAGATGAGACCAATGAAATGAAGGCTATCACTGCTACGATCCAATCGGAACAAAACACAATCATTCGGGATGTGAAAAGTCAAAATATCTTGGTAAATGGCGTAGCAGGAAGTGGTAAAACCTCTGCTATCATGCAGCGTATTGCGTATCTGCTCTATTTATATCGAGATACGATGACATCCGATGACTTGCTGATTCTATCACCTAATCATCGGTTTATCGACTATATTTCGAATGTCCTACCATCATTAGGTGAAAGAAATCCACTGAATCTAACCATCATACAGCTGGTTTCACAGCTTTCAGCAGAGGAAATAGAAGGTGAAGAGGCTTATTTCAAACGTATCACGGGAGAAAATGTATCGGAGCAGACAGAACGTTTGCGTAGCAAAAAGTTTATCGATAATCTAAAACAATCAGATCCTTTGTTTTTAGACCATCCGAATTTTATCCGTGGACTTACTAAAAATGGAAAAACAGTCCTTTCTAAAAAAACGATCGAAAAAATATATGAGAAAGTTCCTGCTCATCCTAAATTGATCGATAGGCTTCAAGCAACGAAAAAGGCACTGATGAGCGAATGGAAGAATCATCTTTTGAAACAAGCAAAAAGTCCTGCTGTGCAGAATCAGGTACTCTCGTTGACAGAAGATAGGCAGTTGGAATTATTCGGTAAATTGATTTCTGATGATTCGGAACAAAGTATTGCAGCTTATGCAAGGAAACTTTTACAAAAAAAATATCGAAAAATAACCAGACAAATCGAAGAAATGGCATGGGTGGAGGAGCATCAGTTGTTTGAAAGAATTTATGAAAAACGATATGGCTCAGCTTATGCTTGGCAACCCACACGTACTGTTGATGAAGCAGTCATTATATTAGCTATTCGTCATTTACTTGTTGAAAAGGTAAATGTACCAGCATTTCGCTATCTATTGATTGATGAAGTACAAGATTATACCCTGGCACAATTAGGTCTATTGATCGAATTATTTCCAAAAACTCACTTTACTTTAGTAGGTGACGAGAATCAGGCAATCTTTAATTCTTCCACTACTTTTGCTGATATTATGCATTGTTTCGACGACTACCATCTGCCGATCCATCGGTATGATCTTAGAAATAGTTACCGTTCTAGCGGAGCAATCACAGAGCTTTTCAAAACCTATGCTGTGGATCAAGAGAAGATCGACATCGTATCGATCCGACCGCAAGGAAAAGAACCCGAATACCGCTCTTTTCGATCCTCTGAAGAATTGTTGAAAATACTAGCTGAGATTTTGGTTTCTCTAAAAGGAGAAAAAGCGGCAGTTATCACCCAAACAGAAGAGGAAACACAAACGCTACAAGAATCGATTAAAAAAAATTCATATGGATTAGAAAACTGCCAAATCATTCCTTTGAGTCTAGCAAAAGGACTGGAATTTGATCATGTAATCTTATATCCATTTGAAAACGATGGAGATGAGCAAAGAAGACGCAGACAAATGTACACGGCGATATCTAGAGGAATGAAAAGCATTGTCGTATTGGAAAGAGCAACATAATTAAGAGATAAAAAATAAAAAGAACAACTGATAAAAAGAACAAAATATTTTTCATTTGCTGATGAGAAATGTTTTGTTCTTTTTCTTAGGAAAAATTTAGGAACACTTTATGTGAAAAGAAATGAAATGTATGGTAAACTCCTACGTCGTAACAAAAAAACGTGAGGTGAGGATATGAAAAAAGTAACAAGAGAAGAAGTTGCATCAATTTTGGTGAAAGATAAGTATTTTTCAAAAGGTAATTACTGGTTAAAGATTTGGCAAACGTTAGTGGCTCTTTTAGGATGGATGATCGTTGTTCTTCCTTTTATATGGGTGTTTTTCCCATTAACGAGACCAGAAAGAGCCAAGGATTTTTCCTTGTACGCTTTTTTATCAGAAAAGAAAATGCTGTATTTCTTAATCGGCTTTTTTGTATTGATTTTTTTCAGTTTCCTGATTACCTCATTTGTATTGACTAGGTGGAACAATCGAAATCTATACAAAAAAGTAAATAAATCTTTTGAATATGAAGATGAAAAATTGAAAAAAAGACAAGAATTACTTGAAGAAGTGTATACGGAACGTTTTGGAACAAAAGAAGAGAGAGAAACGGTCCGTTTTTATTCTGTCTCCGCGGAGCAAAATCTAGATACGACATTCATTGCAGATTTGTATAAAGAAAATGGGGTGGAACTGAAATGATCTCAATCACCCATACAGGTAATTTATTCTTAGATACTTGTTTGTCTATTATGTATTTTTTTCTCGTTTCTTATCCGATTTTAGGCGGATTTGTATGGTTTATTGGTGTCTGGTGTTATGTGTTTTTATACAAACATAAGCAAAAAGAATGGGTAGATGTTCCCTTGAGTGTCGAACCGTTCATCACGATCATGGTGCCAGCCCATAATGAAGAAATTGTGATCGAAGATACAATCGAGTATTTGATGACGAAATTGAATTATCACAACTATGAGGTATTAGTGACAGACGATGGTTCAACGGACCAAACACCAGAAATATTAGCTAGACTGATGAAAAAATACGCTAATCTTCGTGTGGTTCGGATCGAAAAAAATAAAGGAAAAGCCCACGCGTTTAATATCGGACTTGCCTTTGCAAAAGGGAAATTGATTTTAAGCAATGATGCAGACACGGTACCGGAGCCAGATGCACTGATTAGGTATGTGAATTATTTCATTCGCCCTGGTGCAAGACATATTGCTGCGGTCACTGCAAATATGGATGTCCAAAATCGTACCAAATTGATTGCAAAATCTCAAACGGTTGAATTCTCAAGTATCGTGGGTATCATCAAACGAACACAGTCAGCTGTTTTCGGTGGTCTTTATGCGTACAGTGGAGCAAATACGATGTATCGAAAAGAAGCCTTGATCGATGTGGGCGGATTCAGACAAGATCGAGCGACAGAAGACATCAGTATTGCTTGGGATCATCAGTTAAATGATTGGGTATCTGTATTTGCTCCTGGGATCATCTTTTTCATGGAAGTACCTGTGACGTTGAAGATGCTATATCGACAAAGAAAACGTTGGGCAAAAGGTGGAACAGAAGTCTGGCTGACGAATTTCAAAAAAGTGATGCTCCATCCTTTTAAACATATTGGAAGAACGATCATCTTCATTGATCAAACATTGAGTATTGTCTGGTCAATATTCTTTTGTATTTCCGTAGTTCTTTTTGCTGGATTAATCGGGCATTATGTATATCAAGGAAACTACGAACAGATTTATATTACTTTTACATTCAGTTTTGTGTTCATCTGCTTTGAAATGGTCGCAGGATTTTTCCAGTTGCTAGCTTCGCTGATTGTAGATGATCGACGAAGAAAATTGAAATACCTTCTTTTCGCACCACTATATATGCTTTTGTTCTGGATAGTGAACGCGATAACGATCGTGACGACTTTCATTCCAGCAGTCAAAACGATTTTAGGTTATGGAAGCGGGACATGGAAAAGCCCGGAACGTACAAAAAAATAAAAGATGCACCGTTTTTTAGACAAACAGCCTGTTGTGTTTATGGTTCTTCCAAACATTTTTGCTTATAATAAGAAATTAGTTAAAAAGTAGTAAGGATGGGAAAAGTGATGAAAAAAAGAATGAAGCCGTTAATCTGGCCAATTGCTGTTTCCAGTATTTTCTTATTGGGACAGACAGCTTTTGCGGAAACTTCTGAACCTGCTCAAACAGAACCTTCAACAACTATAAGCTCTTCTGGTGCTGAAAACGGTGCCTCGGAAACAGAAATGACTTCCAATGTACCGACAGATAATTCAGGAGAAACGATTTCGTCTTCAGAAGATACATCAATAAATAGTTCTACCTCTTCTGACCCAATCGATCATTTGCAAGACTTGGAAAATAAAAGAAAAGAACTCGAAGAAGCATTAGAGGCTGCAAAAAACAAATTGAAAGAAGACCAAGCAGCAATCGATCAAGATTTAGCTGATCTTAAAAATAAAGCGGGAAATGATCGTGCACAACTTGAGAAAAAGCTTGCTGAAGCGAAAGCAAAAGCGGAAGCTGTCCAAACAGATCTTGACGGGAAGATCCAACAAGCAAAAGAATTCAATCAACAATTAGATCAGGTTGCTCAAACAGCTTCTGGAAAGCTAAGTCAAACTCAAGCGGATATCACAGCGGCCAGTCAAGCGATCCATGGAAAGATCAGCGAAGCGCAAACAGTTGCTAATGATTTTGAAGCAAAAAAAGCAGACTTAGCAGCTAGTTTCCAACGAATAAAAAATATTTTGCATTCGGCAGGAGAAAAATCAGTGGCCTCTGGAACCACGACAGAAACAGTTCATCAAACGACAGAGCCATCCGAATCAACAAGTCAGACTTTACCAAAAACAAATGAAAAAACAGCTTCTGTCAATTATTCCTTCGTAGGCACAGGTGTGCTAGTTGCAGCAGCTTACGGAATCATTCGCAAAAAGAAATAAAAAAGAGAGAATGGGAAGGTAGTGAACCTCGAAGTTAGACTGAAAAATCTAACTCTTGGGTCCCACTACATGTCCCATCTCTTTTTATTTATTAAGACAGCTATTCCTACTTATCTTGTGGAGACAGCTGTTCCACTACATGTGACCATCAGCATGCCATTGTCGCTGCCTAATACTTCGTAGTCCATTTTTACGCCGATGATTGCATCAGCTCCTAATGCTTTTGCACGTTCGGCCATTTCCGCAAGGGCTTCTTCTCTTGCGCCCATTAGTTCATTTTCATAACTTTTTGAACGGCCGCCGAAGACGTTTCGCAAACCAGCCCCAAAATCTTTCAATACATTGATCCCAGTAATAACTTCACCAAAAACGATTCCTTTATAAGCTACTACGGTTTTTCCTTCCACACTATTCGTGGTTGTTGTAATCATTCGATCACTCCTCTCTTTAATAAAAGTATAACAAAGTTCAAGATGCGCAACACATATTTTCCCAAAATTAGGAATTTATTATATACTTGAATTGTTCATTAATGAAAGCGAAACCAATCGTTAGCAACTATGTAAAAGAAAGGAAGATTCTTGTGAAAAAGAGTATTTTGCTTATTTCTCATAGTCAAAAAGTAACAGATGGTATTAAAGAAATGATTGAGCAGATGCAAAAATCCGAAGAGGTGCAGATCTTTTCTCTCGGCGGAATAAATGGCGAGATCGGATCAGACCCGATGAAAATCGTAGAAGCTGTCAATGAATCAAGTGATGCAGCTAGTTATTTTGTTTTTGCGGATATCGGCAGCGCGGTATTGAATTCGGAACTGGCAAAAGACATGTTGGAAGAAGAACAGCAGCAACGTTATCATCTGGTGGATGCGCCTTTAGTGGAAGGAGCTTTTGCAGCAGCCATCACTGCCGGTATAACGGATGATACTCAGCAAATCTTAACAGAAGCACAAAATGCCGGAAAGAAAGGATGGGAATAAATTGAAAAAAATCATGAATGATCCAAGCAATATTGTCGAAGAAATGCTGGAAGGATTAGTAAAAAGCTATCCAGAACTTGTTCATCGTGTAGAATTTTCCCGTGTTGTAGCCAAGAATCAGAAAGCGGAACAAGTTGGTTTGGTTTCTGGTGGAGGAAGCGGACATGAACCATCCCATGCCGGGTTTGTAGGGGAAGGAATGTTAAGTGCAGCGGTGCTTGGTGATGTGTTTACTTCTCCAACTCCAGATCAGATTCAAACGGCTATCAAGGAAGCGGATAGTGGAAAAGGAGTTTTACTGATCGTTAAGAATTATACAGGGGATGCATTGAACTTCGATATGGCAAAGGAACTAGCTGCTATGGACGATATTGAAGTAGAAAGTGTGATCGTAGATGATGATATCGCCGTTGAAAATAGTACGTATACTGCCGGAAAACGCGGAGTCGCAGGTACTGTCCTTGTACACAAAATCGTGGGCGATGCAGCAAGAAACGGTGCTTCTCTAGCAGAGTTGAAAGAACTGGGAGAAAAGGTCGTACAGGCAACTAAGACGATCGGTGTAGCGCTTCGAGCAGCAACTGTACCAGAAGTAGGGAAACCAGGATTCGAACTGGGAGAAGATGAGATCGAGTACGGTGTTGGTATCCATGGTGAGCCAGGCTATCGTCGAGAAAAGATGCAGCCTTCTAAAGTACTGGCAAAGGAACTTGTTACTAAGATTTTAGATGATTACTCGAATTTGCCAAAAGAAGCAGGTGTACTAGTCAACGGAATGGGCGGGACGCCTTTGATGGAACAGTTCGTGTTCATGAATGATGTTTTAGCTTTGTTGGAAGAAAGAGGAGTCAATGTAGTTTTCCGAAAAGTCGGTAATTTCATGACTTCACTAGACATGCAAGGTCTTTCTCTGACACTGATCGACTTGACAGGGACACAATGGAAAGATTCTTTAGAAAGCAATGTACAGACGATTTCATGGTAAAAAATCTCAAGATAAAAGGGTGATAATATGAAACTAACCGTTCAAGAAATCCAAGAATGGCTCACGCAATTTGCAGAGGCAATCAATCAGAACAAACAATATCTCAGTGATCTAGATACCCCGATTGGCGATGGAGACCACGGAAATAACATGGGAAGAGGAGTTTCAGCTTATGAAGAAGCTTTTCAAGCCGATCATCCTGAAACAATCAGCGATACATTCAAAGTATTTTCTATGGCGATGATATCGAAAGTCGGTGGGGCTTCTGGTCCGTTATACGGATCTGCATTCATGAACATGATGAAAGCGACAAAAGAGGTCGATTCTATTGATTCTCAAGAAAAATTAGGAGAAGTGATCGAGCAGGGAACAGCGGGTATTCAAAGCCGAGGAAAGGCAGAAGCTGACGATAAAACGATGTTAGATGTTTGGCTGCCAGTCACAGAGGCATTGAAGGCAGGGAATTTAACAAAAGAAATCATTGACCAGGCAAAAGAACACACCAAAGACTTGGTAGCTAAAAAAGGACGAGCTTCCTATCTAGGAGAGCGTGCAATCGGACATATCGACCCAGGAGCTGCTTCTAGTGCCATTTTATTTTCAATGCTTTTAGATGTGATCAATCAACCTTAAGTTCAATAAAACTGCGGTGATGCTCATCGCAGTTTTTTGTTTGGCTGTTCTTATGACTTGATGCAGAACAGCTTTTTCACAACCTCTATTTGTCCATATCGCAAAATTCAGGTAGAATACAAAAGATAACGTAAAGAGGCGAAACAATGGAACTTGGAAAATCAGATTATCAGTTGTTTGATCGACCAATCTACGCATTCAAACAGCTCAAAGAGAGCCATCCAACAGATAAGATCGAACAAATCAAGAAAGAATATAAAGAACACTGGCAAAAATGGAAAGAGATTCAGCTCCAGACAGCTGCACTTTTGCCTGATATGTACGGCATGAGCAAACCTAAAATCGAAAGCTGGACGAATGGCTGGAATTTACGCAGTCATTTTTGGAGCGCGTACCGAAGCGAATCTCGTCAAGACGAGAATGCCTGTCTAGCAGTTTTGTTGAATCAAAAACAATACCAAATCTATTTGATGTACCAACATTATAAAAGCGAAGAACGATATGGTAGCATTGCAGCGTATAGCCAGTTGCTTGCGATACTGAAAGAGTGGAGCAAAACAGTCGATATCAAGGATTATTACATATGGCCGCAACCAGAACATGAACTTGACGACCACTTAGCTTTGTCTGACTATTTGTCCGATACAAAGAAACAAGAAGAGTTGAAAAAAGCGATGAGAGACCGAACCTTTCAAATGGGTAAACTATTCTTCTATCCGCAAGAAATCGAACACGTTGAGCAAATAACCGCTGAAACCTTACAAGAACTAGCACCACTATATCAAAAGCTAGGTGCGGAAAAATTTCAATAGACAACACGAAATAAGCAATGCGAAAAACAAACCTTACTCTCGGCTTGCGAGTGAAGGTTTGTTTTTGATTATTCAAAAAGTAAATATTTAAAAAATTGATAGGAATCAATTACTTAAGGTCTCAAAAGAAGGAAAATAAAGCAAGTGACAAAAAGAAATCCACTCTATTTGCTGGTATCTGGTTCGCTTGACGTTTATGCTATGATAAAAGAAAATTATCAGTTGGAATAAGGCAAGCCATGTTCCTTTATTAGAAATAGCTGTTTAGAAGGAGGAGAGATTATGAGTCATGATCATTTATGTGTTTCATTTGTTCCTTTGTTCAATCACTTAGTACAGCAAGATCAAGAAAAAGTACACGCACTTGTCAAACATCACTATGTGGAAAAAGGAGAACAGATTCTTGCGCCGAATGGAGAACCTCAATTAGTGATCGTGGCCTCCGGCAGTATGAAAGTGTATCAATTATCTGCTAGCGGAAAGGAACAGCTTTTACGAGTAATAGAGCCGGGCGGATATGAGGGAGAGAGCCAGTTGCTAGGCGTTCCAAATGAGTCTTTATTTGGCGAAGCACTAGAAAAAACGGAAATTTGCATATTGAGACAAAAAGATTTCTCGGAACTCTTACTGCATTATCCCGCCCTTAGTCTGAAACTTTTAGCAATCAACGTTGAGAAATTAACAAAAGTACAGCAGCAGACAACTTTTTTGATGATGGAAAAAGTAGAAGAACGAGTCGCTGTCTATCTGCTTGACTTAGCTAAAGCGACAGGGAAGGATCACTTTTTCCTGCCAATGAAAATGAAAGAACTTGCTGCATTTATCGGTACGACCCCCGAAACTTTATCTAGAAAATTTAAATTATTAGAGGAGAATGGTTATGTAAAAAGAAAGAATCGAGAAGTCTGGATCATTGATAAAGAGCAGTTAGAAGACTTGTAAATAAAAAAATGACCTCCAAATGTTGGATTTTTGACCCAGATTTGGAGGCTAGCATGAAATTGTACATGCTTTTTTATTATCCTTCTAGTAAGTCTCTTCGCCTATAACCAATAGAACCAAGAACGAACAGTGCAAGGCTGATACATGATAACATAAGGAACACGGAAAGATCAAAAGAATCGTTTGGCATCCGTGGAACCCAGCTAGGGACAGCTGTTTTGGAAAACCATTCTGGTAAATCCAAAATTCCGCCAAAGTAATTGAGTGCAAAGGAGTAAGCTAAGTAGATATAAGCAAGTTTACCCATTCGAGGAAGCCATCCGAATAGAAAGCCACTAATTCCGATAAACACTAAAACGGCAGGCAGGAAATTGAACCCGGCTTTAAGAAACATCAATAGATCCATGTCTTTCGCATCCTTCATCGAAGCCAAAGCAGAAAGCCCTAGTGCACCAGAACTAATCAGGATTGCCAATATAGCAAATAGAATAGCTAGTAACATATTGGTCCAATAAAGTTGGTTCCTAGAAATTTTTGTTGCGAACAGCTGATTCATACGTCCGTGGGTTTCTTCTGTAAATAAACGATTGATGCTAGCAATTGGTAAAATAGCAGCTAGACAAATCAAGACGACCATGATCGTGCTTGTAAAGTTTTTTTCAATTGAGACGCCAGATTGGATAAACATCTGTTTCATTAAGTCGTTACTTTCTAAAAACTGTTGCATATTCCCGTAGATAGAGCCGTATGCCGCCCCCATCAAACCAAAAGTGATAAGCCAACTGATTGTCATCCCTTTATTTAGATAGAATAATAAACCACGCAAGGATAAAAGAGAACGTTTAGCATACGGTTTTCCTTCACGTTCGGGGATATAGCCGGTGTTCAAATCTCGATGTTCCTCTAAAACAAATGAACTGATTATCAAGATTAGACTGAACAAAAACAAATAAAGCAAAGGAATCCAGTTGTTAGTTGTAAATGGATAGGTCAAATAAGACCAGCCTAAAGGATTCCACATCGAAAGGGAGGAATCAGCTACATCTGTTATTGCTCGTAGAAGGTAAAGTCCACCTAAAAACGCTAAAGACAGACCATTCGAACTGGCTGAACTTGGCATCAGTTGTGCAGCAAACAGTGCAACGGCACTCCCCAAAATCCCCATACTACCTACAGATAGCCCAAAAAGCCAAGCACCTTCTGCAGTGATCGAATCTGCTTGGAAAAAAATCATCGTACAGCTGATCGATATTGCTAAAAGCAAATTGATCAGAATACTTTCAGCGATGACAGCTAAAGAGTTTGCTTGACGTCCGACTCGAAAGGAACGAATAAGTTCAATCAGACCAAGTTCTTCTTTTTTTCTCGTTTGGCTCACCACGTGTAAAACAGAGATCACAGCAGCAAACAAACTGCAAAAAAGCAACATTTCATTTGCATACATCGCTCCTAAAGTATACTCAGCAGCATTCGAAGCTGGAGTTGGTCCGACCATTGCAATCATTGCCGGGTTTTGCAAGGTTTCGTATAATCCAGCTAATCCTTGTCCGGAAGTCAATTCTTCAAACGCAGGGACAAAACCACCAGAAAAAGCAGTGACACCGACTAGCCATATCAGTATCTTTTTCCAGTCACGGCTAAGGTTTTGAGAAAAAAGGGTGGACCAGCGTGAAAATTTATCAGTCATTTCGCTTCCTCCTCATCCTTCATAATGTCTCATGAATAAATCCTCAAGAGTCGGTGGAATAGATTCAAATTTTTTCACACCTAATTTGGACGCTTCAGCTAAAATCACATCGAAAGCTTCGTTATCAGCAGCAAATTGAGCGAGGTGACCTTTTTGCACAAAGTCATGGACACCGTTCAATTGTGCTAAGTGACTATTCTCTGCTTCTGTTTCTATAGTGATGGTCGAACGAGTCAAATGACGCAATTCATCGAGTGTTCCTTCTTCTACGACTGTTCCTTCGCGTATGATCACGACTTTATCGGCTAGTCGCTCGACTTCACTGAGAATATGAGAAGAAAGTAGGATGGATTTGCCCTGTTCTTTCAATTTTTCAACTTCTTCTTGGAAAATCGTTTCCATCAAAGGATCTAAACCAGAAGTAGGCTCATCAAATAAATAGAGATCCGAATCAACAGCCAAAGCAGCAATCAAGCCCACTTTTTGGCGATTTCCTTTTGAATAGTTTTTTGCTTTTTTCTTAGGATCAAGAGAGAAACGTTGAATCAGTTCATCTTTTTTTTGAGCATTCCCTTTTCCATGAAGCTTCATGAAGAGATCGATGATCGCTCCTCCAGTCAAATTTCCCCACAAAGAGATATCGCCTGGAACATAAGAAAGACGTTCATGGATAGATAAACTATCTTCCCATACATCTTGCCCAAAAATCGTTGCCGTTCCGCCGTCTTTTTTTATAATCCCTAAAAGTGTCCGAATCGTCGTGGATTTTCCAGAACCATTTGGTCCGATAAATCCAACGACTTCACCTGAATGTACGGTGAAAGAGACATCTTTTAAAGCTTCGAAACGACCAAAGCTCTTTTTCAAATGTGTGACTTTGACGATTTCTGCCATAAAAACCCCACTCCTTTTTCTAAAAATATATACTAAACAAGATTAAATAGTTTAATAAAATGGTTTTATACCTTTTTATAAAACTTTTCTTATTATTTTAGTACATAATATTCTTTTTATAAATTTCTGTCAATGAATTCATAAACAAGGAATTGCTAGCTTGATACTTTCTCAATAGATAGTTATAATAAACCTCAGAATAAATTTGAACTATATATATTATAAAAGTTTAAAATTACGGGAGGCTCTACAAATGAACGGTTTTGAAAAGAGAGCACAAGAGAAAAAGAAAGAGATTTTACAAGCAGCTTTTGACTTGATGAACACAGACATAGGAACCGCTGGAGTGACAATGGATAAGGTAGCTGAGAACGCTCAGGTAAGTAAAGCGACGATTTTTAAATATTTTGGTAGCAAGGAAGGGCTGATTTATGAAGTATTTTTTGCATTTATGAATGATTTAGGGCAAGAAGCGAAAGCGTTGATTGCGGAAAATCTTCCATTTGAAGAAACACTGATTGCCATGAGTGAAAACAAAATCCGTTATCTCAATCGAGTAAACAAACAATTTTATATCGATTTGATGACATACTATACAAAAAAAGAAAAAAAAGAATTTTCTGACGCGATGGATGCGTATACGCAAGAAAGTTTCAGTATCATGCTTGATCTTTTCCATCGAGGGCGGAAAGAAGGAAAAGTGGATTTGAAATATTCGGATGAGTTCTTGATCCTCTATTTTCAAGCAATGGTAGAAGGAATTTCTAAGCCGGAGATATACGCAAAACTGCTTCCATATACAGCAGAATGGACAGAAGTCCTGATCAAGGGAATCGCACCGAAGAAGAAATAAAGCATAAAAAAGCCGAAACTGACGATAAAATGTCAGTTCGGCTTTTTTGGTTCATAAATGACGTAAAATCAAGCAGATTCGCGTGCTTCTTTGTCATAGACATCATGGACATTGATGAATGGATCAAGAATAGGATTTTTTCCGTCTAAATCAGATTGAAAACGAATGCCATCGATATTGATCCGAGCATTTCGATAGAAATCGGTACCTAATTGTCCCCAAGCTGGTGTAGAAGCATCGACATTACAGAAAATATCGAAACCTTGACTCTTCAAGTAAGCAAATTTTTGATTTTCTGCTGAATAAGGCTGCCAGTCGCTGATGTCTGCACCAAATGGATAAATCAGAATATTTGTTTTTCCTAGGATAGGTGCAACTTCTTGCTGCCACAATTCATTGTCTTTTTTTACATCTTCTAGTGAAGCTTGAGTCATATTCAAGTGACCCCATGTATGGGAAGCAAAGCTCCAGCCGTCTTTCTTCAACTGTTCCGCCACTTTTTTAGCTTCTTTAATCTCTTTTTTTGTTTTTTCATTGTCTCCATATTGAGATTTTGATGTTCGATAACCTAAAACTCCGTTGTAACCTGTCAGGGCCAAGGTACCTTTTGCGCCTCGATAAGAAAAATCAGGATGTTTCTTGACAAAGGCATCGATCAGAGGAACCATGTCAAAGTCACCGATTTCTTCTTTATCTTTCTCTTTATAGACATTTTTGATTTCATTGTTATTTGATACGACCAATCGGCTAGGAAAACCGGAATTATCCATATATTCATAATAGCTGACATCATCTTGTGAAAGAACCAATGGTTTTTTTCCTTCAGGTAGCGCAAGCCCGTTAAAGGAAAGATTTCCTTGTTCGTCTTTTTGGATCAAATCATTCAAATTAACTAAAACAAAATCATTTTGATAAAGTTGTTCGATCGAACGGTTGAATTCTTCAACAGTCACCATATAATCTTTGAATCCTTGTGCCTGTTGAGAGTGGAAGGCTTTTTGCGGGTCCACGATCAAGCTATGGAAAAAAACATGAGAGATCTGAGTAGGATCAGACCAGTCGATCAGTTGTTCTTTCTCCTTTTTTAGTGTTTGAAGAAGCTGTTGTGTTTCAGTAGATCCGTTCTTACTATCTTTTTCCAATAACGCAATCGCTTGGTCATAATCGTAGCTTTGAGCCAGATTTTTTGCTTGAGTAACTAGTTGTTGCTTATCATCTGTCGGTTCTTTTGCTTTTTCTGTTATTTTTTTTTCAGGAATGATTGGTTCTTTTTTTGTAGATGATCGGATGACAAAAAACAAACTTAGAATTAAAATAACGATAGTTAAAGCAGAAGTGGCTCCTAAAATAATTTTTTGCTTTTTTTCCATATACCTCGTCCCTTGCTTTTTCATTTTTTTACTTGTCCCATTCCTTATTGTAACGAAGAAAGAATAAGAGGCAAAGTAAAGTGACTTCTCGATAAATTGCAGAAAAAATACAGAAAAAGTTATTTCTTTTAACAATAATTGAAAATAAAATGTTCGGAATTAGAGCGGATTCAAAAAAGAAAAAATGAGGAATTTAAAAAAAATATCCTTTTTCTGTTGACAAAGAAAAAGTTGCGCTCTATGATAGACACATATTAATAATAACAAGACGAAGATCGAAACGAAGTAGTTGTTAAAGCCAATGTTTCAGAAAGCTGGTGGTCGCTGCAAACCAGTACATGCTTTAAAGCGAATTACATTTCAGGAGTCTTTGGCAGTGATTGCCACGCGACAGCGTTAAATGTTCGAGAGGTATGTTGGATATCTAGACATACAAATTGGGTGGTACCGCGAGATTTCGTCCCTTGGCTTATATGCCAAGGGACTTTTTTTATTTCCTATCCTATCCTGAAGAAATACTTAATTACACATGCTAGCAGGTTCCTGCTTTCATAAAAAAACTACACGGAGGTCAGTAAAATGAATATTATTGATGAATTAACTTGGCGCGACGCCATTAATCAGCAAACAAACGAAGAAAGACTTCGCGAGCTCGTTGAAGAAAAGAGCATTTCACTTTATTGCGGCGTTGATCCAACTGGTGATTCGATGCATATCGGACATTTGATTCCATTTATGATGATGAAAAGATTCCAATTGGCAGGCCATCATCCATATATTCTGATTGGCGGCGGAACAGGAACGATCGGCGACCCAAGCGGCCGCAAAACAGAACGTGTGTTGCAAACGATGGAACAAGTGCAACATAACGTGGACGCACTTTCCAATCAAATGAGAAAATTGTTTGGTAAAGATGCAAATATCACATTTGTGAACAACTACGACTGGTTGTCAAAAATCTCTTTACTTGAATTTTTGAGAGACTACGGTAAAAACTTCAACATCAACACGATGTTAGCAAAAGATATCGTTGCCAGCCGTTTGGAAGTAGGAATCTCATTTACAGAGTTTACTTACCAAATCCTGCAATCTATCGACTTTTTGCATCTGCATAAAACATACGATGTGCAATTGCAAATCGGTGGAGCAGACCAATGGGGAAATATCACAGCTGGATTAGACCTAATCCGAAAATTAGAAGGACCAGAAGCAGAAGCGTTCGGTTTAACGATCCCATTGATGCTGAAGGCTGATGGAACGAAATTCGGAAAAACTGCAGGCGGTGCCGTTTGGCTTGATCCGAAGAAAACTTCACCATTTGAGTTCTACCAATTCTGGTTGAATCAAGATGATCGCGATGTAGTGAAATACTTGAAATTCTTTACTTTCTTGTCTCAAGAAGAAATCGAAGACTTAGCGAAAAAAGTAGAGACAGAACCTGAGAAACGTGAAGCACAACGCCGTTTGGCAGAAGAAGTTACAAGATTTGTGCATAGTGAAGAAGACTTGAAAGAAGCGCAAAAAATAACGCAAGCATTGTTCTCTGGAAATATTAAAGAACTAAATGCGGAAGAAATCGCGCAAGGATTCGGTAAAATGCCGAACGTTGAAATTTCAAGCACACCTGAAAATATCGTGGAACTGCTTGTTTCCACAAAAATTGAACCATCTAAACGTCAAGCACGTGAAGATGTTTCAAACGGAGCTATAAGTATTAACGGTGACCGCGTTACCGATTTAAATTTTGTCATAAATCCATCCGATGAATTCGATGGTAAGTTTGTGGTTATTCGAAAAGGTAAGAAAAATTACTTTTTGGCCAAAGTAATTGATTAGAATTTAGTAAGTTTTTACCTTGAAAAAGGGAAATACTATTACAACATTCCAATTTTGAAACCCATCCTAAAATAGAACGCTGGTTGTCGTTAATACAATCTTTGCGAGGGAGTTTACATTTGTAAATTCCCTCGTTTTTTTTAATTATTTCAAAAGTGTGAACAATTCGGATAATTGATACATATTAAAATATGATTAAAAAGCAGGCCAAAACTTAGTTTACAGAATAGAAGAACAGGTGTAATGTAGGGCTCGACAAAATTTAAATATTTTTTTAGGAGGGTTTCACTATGAGTGAATCATTGTCGAAAGATCTAAACCTAAATGCCCTATTCATTGGGGACAAAGCTGAGAACGGCCAAATCTATAAAGCTTTGTTGAATGAATTGGTGGATGAACATTTAGGCTGGCGTCAAAACTACATGCCTCAAGACATGCCTATTATTACGCCAGAAGAAAAAAGCAGTGCTAGTTTTGAACACACTGTGAATAAAACAAAGGATGTTCTATCAGAAATTTCAGCGCGGATGCGTACCCATTCCGTTCCTTGGCATAATGCCGGACGTTACTGGGGTCATATGAACTCTGAAACATTGATGCCATCTTTACTAGCGTACAATTTTGCTATGCTATGGAATGGTAATAACGTTGCCTATGAATCTTCTCCTGCAACAAGCCAAATGGAAGAAGAAGTAGGAATGGAATTTGCAAAATTAATGAGCTATAAAGATGGCTGGGGCCACATCGTTGCTGATGGTTCTTTAGCAAACTTAGAAGGACTTTGGTATGCCCGCAACATCAAATCATTGCCGCTTGCAATGAAAGAAGTGACACCTGAACTAGTTGCTGGAAAAAGCGATTGGGAATTAATGAACTTGTCAACAGAAGAAATCATGAATCTGTTAGACAGCGTCCCAGAAAAAATCGACGAAATCAAAGCTCACTCAGCACGTAGCGGAAAACATTTAGAAAAATTAGGAAAATGGTTGGTTCCACAAACTAAACACTATTCATGGCTAAAAGCTGCCGACATCATCGGTATCGGTTTAGACCAAGTGATTCCAGTGCCAGTTGACCACAACTATCGCATGGACATCAACGAACTTGAAAAAATCGTTCGTGGTCTAGCAGCTGAAAAAACACCAATCCTAGGTGTAGTCGGTGTTGTAGGATCAACAGAAGAAGGAGCAATCGACGGTATCGATAAAATCGTTGCATTGCGTCGCGTATTAGAAAAAGACGGTATTTACTTCTACTTACACGTAGATGCTGCTTATGGCGGATACGGCCGTGCGATTTTCTTAGACGAAGACAACAACTTCATTCCATTTGAAGATTTAAAAGATGTTCATTACAAATACAATGTCTTTACAGAAAACAAAGATTATATCTTAGAAGAAGTACACAGTGCATATAAAGCAATCGAAGAAGCAGAATCTGTAACGATCGACCCACATAAAATGGGCTATGTTCCATATTCTGCCGGTGGTATCGTCATCAAAGATATCCGCATGAGAGACGTTATCTCTTACTTTGCGACATATGTATTTGAAAAAGGCGCAGATATCCCAGCATTACTTGGGGCTTATATCTTGGAAGGTTCAAAAGCAGGGGCAACAGCAGCCAGCGTTTGGGCAGCACACCATGTCTTACCTTTGAATGTCACAGGATATGGTAAATTAATGGGTGCATCAATCGAAGGTGCACATCGTTTCTACAACTTCTTGAATGACTTGTCATTTAAAGTAGGAGACAAAGAAATCGAAGTTCATCCATTAACTTATCCAGATTTCAATATGGTAGACTATGTATTCAAAGAAAAAGGCAACGATGACTTAGTTGCAATGAATAAATTGAACCATGACGTATATGATTATTCTTCATACGTGAAAGGAAGCATTTACGGTAATGAGTTCTTAACTTCACATACTGACTTTGCTATCCCAGACTATGGCAACAGCCCATTACAATTTGTGAACCAACTAGGATTCTCAGATGAAGAATGGAACCGTGCCGGAAAAGTAACTGTATTGCGTGCCAGCGTAATGACACCATACATGAACAAAGAAGAACACTTTGAAGAATATGCTGAAAAAATCAAAGCAGCTCTTCAAGAAAAATTGGAAAAAATCTACGCAGACCAATTATTGGCAAGCGAAGCAAAATAAGCAAGGTAATCATGTTAGAAAACAGCTTGAATACTAACTGTTTCTGACGCATGTTTGGATCTGAAGAGCAAGGGGAGACCTAAGCTCTTCGATCCCTTTGTTTTGAGGTTGTCTTTGAAGAAACCCTTCAAGCAATAGACTCAAAGAATCCCCTCAAATATTCGCTGAATTGTTTCGTTTATTGCTGAAACTACTTCAAAGACACCGTTATTTTATCCAAAAAATCAAGGAGAGTGTCAACGGTGAGTAAATCTGAAGTAAGTAAAATGGGTCTTGGGACCTTTATCGGTCTGACAATGGCACTGTGTGCAACGGTTCGGAGTATTCCTACGTTAGCCGCAGTCGGTTGGACATTGATTTTTTATTCAATTTTTGCAGTTTTGTTTTTTGCCGGTCCGATATCAATGGTTTCCGGTGAGCTTTCCACGATGCTTCCTCAAGAAGGCGGTCCTCAGTTATGGGTAAAAACAGCACTGGGCAGCAAATGGGGATTTGTCGTTGCATGGCTATTATGGGTGCAAATGTTCCCAGGTATGGTAATGGTCGCTTCTACTTTAGGACCATTGTTAGGAAACACATTTGGTAATGTAGAACTTGGCAATAATCACTGGTTCGTTTTAGGTTGTATTTTAGTTATCTACTGGATCATCACGATCTTGAACTTGAAATTCGATATGGCAAAAGTCGGCGGGAACATCGGTGTATGGCTAGGGGTATATATCCCAGTAGTCATCATGTTCGTTTTAGGTGTTTTGGCAGCCTTCAAAGTCGGACTAGTCTCAAACGGCTATCTAGGTGACTTTTCATGGTCAAAAGCTTTCCCTGACTTGGAACATATTGATTCATTGAAATACTTAGCTGGTATCACATTTATTTTTGTTGGGATCGAAATGAGTTCTGTTTACATGCCTCGTTTGAAAGACGCAACAAAAAATTATACAAAAGGCGTATTTATCGCTTTGATCGGATTAGTTTTATTGAATGTCATCAATGCGATGCTTGTAGCAAATGTCGTACCAGATGGAAAAATGGAATTAGCAAATATCACGCAGCCTATCTTGATTGACTGTCAAATCCTAGGCTTACCAGAAGTGATCGGAAATATCTTCAGCTTCATGGTATTTATTGGTGTGCTTTTACAATTATCAGCTTGGGTTACTGGACCATCAAAAACAATCATCCAAGTAGCTCGTGAAGGATTCCTTCCACCAAAATTCGGATTCCATAAAGAAAACAAATACGGCGTATCTAGAAATGTCGTTCTAACACAATCAATCGTTATTTCATTATTTGCTTTGCTTTATGGTGTAATGGATGACGTAAGTGCTGTATTCTTGACACTTACAAATGCTACAACTGTTATTTATTGTATCGTGTACATTTTGATTGCTGTTTCATTGCTTAAAATGCGTAAGAAACATCCAGAATTCGAACGTCCTTACCGAATTGGTAAAAACGGAAACGGATTAGCTTGGGTAGTCAGCTGCATGCTGATCTTCTCTATCATCGTTGTCGTATTTGCTACATTAGGTACAGCGACATTGAGTGATGCATTATTAGTAGCAGCTATCACAGTGGTCATGTTCGTTATTCCATTGATCATCAATCACTTCAAGAAAGATTCTTGGGGGATTGAGGTAGAAAAAAGTTTAGAAGAAAAATAAAAAAATAAGTCTTTCAGCCGACGTTTTGTCGCTGATTTAGTAGGAGGTCCTGCCAAGTGAATAGTTTTTTCATGGCAGGGCCTTTTCATTTGAAATAGGAGATCGACGATGAATAAAAATATTTCTTTAAAAGAAAGTATCGCTGTATTGATCGTGTTGTTGGCACTCCTAGGAGTACTGATCATCGGATTCCAGCTCTCGCCACATATCCCGATCCTTGCAGCTTTCATGTGTTTGTTGTTTTATGGCAGATTTAAAAAGTTCACATGGGATGAGATCCATGACGGGATCATCAAAGGAATCACTCCAGGGATCATTCCAATCCTGATTTTTCTTTTGATTGGTGTCTTAGTTGCTTCATGGATTTTATCTGGAACCATCCCTACGATTATGGTTTATGGATTTAAACTTGTTTCTGTGCGTTTCTTTTTACCGACAGCATTTCTTGTTTGTGCAATTGTCGGAGTGACTGTCGGCAGTTCATTTACAACGATTTCGACGATTGGAATTGCTTTTTTGGGGATCGGTCATTTACTTGGATTCAATGATGCAATGACTACAGGCGCAGTCGTTTCCGGTGCCTTTTTAGGGAATAACTGCTCGCCTTTATCAGATACGACCAACTTGGCAGCGGGTATTGGAGGAGTTAATCTATTCGAACATATCGCTGGTATGCGTTATACGGATTTCCCAGCATTCGTCCTTTCGTTGATTTTTTATACGATATTAGGACATAACAGTCATTCAGCCGATCTAGCTAGTATCAATGAAATGATCCAAAACATGAAAGCGAGCTTTTGGATCTCTCCTTGGACATTGATTCCACTAGTTATTTTATTTGGGGGGGCAATCAAAAAAATTCCGGCTATCCCTACATTACTAGCGGGATCAACAGCTGCTCTCGTTCTTTCTTTTATCCATGAGAAAAGTTTGACGGTCGGAAAAGCAGCAGACATCTTGATGAATGGTTATGTCGCAAATACACCTGATCCAAAGCTAGATGAACTGCTTTCTCGAGGCGGGATCATGAGTATGTTAGGTTCTGCTAGTTTGATTTTACTTGCATTGGCATTAGGTGGGTTACTGATCAAATATCTGATCGTTGATACCATCGTTCAAGAATTAAAAGAAAAGATGGACCGACCTTCTCGTTTAGTCGGGTTTACTGCCTTGAGCTGTATCGGAATCAATCTGATCGTTGGAGAACAGTATCTGTCCATCATTCTTCCAGGAGAAACATTCAAGCGTTCTTTTGATGACGTTGGCTTATCAAAAACCTATTTGACACGAACACTAGCGGATTCAGGTGCGACCGTCAATTCTCTCGTACCGTGGGGAGTCAGCGGCACATTCATTATGGGAACGATGAAAGTTAGCGCGTTGCATTACTTGCCATTCGCCTTTTTCTCGATTCTTGCACCTGTCTTTACAATATTAGGCGGTTTTTTATTGAATCGTCGACGTGTAAAAAATTGAAGGAAGGAAAAAAGAGGCTGGGACAGAAGCGTTTAACTCCAAGAAATAAGAAGAAACTCAAGAAAATTGCTTTTTAAATTTTTGTGAATTTCAGCTTATTTCCGAAGGAGTTGCTTCTGCTTCCGCCGTTTATACGTGTTTAGAGCGTGGGACAAAAGTGTTCTTTACTTTTGTCCCACGCTCTTTTTTACAGATAAACAATGTGTTAGAAGTAGTATCTTCTTTTACATAAAAAGCTGACCATAGAATAAATGGTCAGCGTATTTAGTGAGTCAGCTATTTAGTATGGGTTTTCTAAAGGAACGACTGTCTCTCTTTTGATCAAGCGATGAGGGATGACCAAACGTACGCCACTGCTCAATTCTTCATGGATCAATTCGCGCAGCTTTTGCATAGCGACACGTCCTAATTCGGAGATATCGATATCGATACTTGTAAGGTAAGGGTGTGTTAATGTTGAGAAGATCGAGTTGTTGAAGCTAATGACGGAGAGTGTCTCTGGAATGACATAGCCGTACATTTGCGCCAACTGCATCGTGCGAAGGGCGAAGATATCGTCAATGACCACCAATGCTGTGGCTTCGTTTTCTTTCAACGTTTTCTCAAAGGACAGATAATCTTCCGGATGCTCTAGTACTACACTAGATAACGCAGGAAGACCAGCCATCATCATTGCTTTTTGATAACCGAAATATCGTTCGAAATACAAACTTTCATGAGTCGTGTTTGTCACAAACAGGATATTCTTATGTCCATTCTGGATCAAAAATTCTGTTGCTTGTTTACCTAGAAGCTGGTTATCGTTATCTACATAAACGATTTCGTTCTCATGATGATAAGGCTGTCCGATCAAAGTGAAAGGGATGTGGTTTTGGTATAAATAATCAATGACAGGATCTTGACTATCTGAATACACTAGAATAAAACCATCTACTTGTTTTTGTAAATGCATACGCTGGACGTTCTCTAACAGCAATTCAAAATTTTTAGCAGTAGCGATTGCTGTAGTCATATCATAATTCCGCGCTTCTTCGTTGATTGCTTCCATGATCTCAAGATAAAATGGGTTACCGATCCGCTCTTTTGAATCAAGAGGGGGTAAGATCACGCCGAGGGCACTGGAAATGCGTTTTCCTAGATTGCGGGCAGTCATGTTAGGAACATAACCTAGTTCATCCATAATTTTTCGGACTTTCTTCTTTGTTGTCTCGGAAATACTAGGATGATCGTTGATGACACGAGAGACGGTCGAAGTGGCAACACCGGCTTTTTTCGCCACATCTTTTACGGTAATAGCCATGATAAAAACACCTTTCTCTTGTTATTGTGCAGAGAACCGATAAATCGTCTGACTGATCCGTTCTTGACCAGGATGGAGGTTGATCGATCCAAAGTTGGGGAAATGAACGATATCAGGGATTTCTTGCGGTTCGATTGCTAATCCGTAGTTTGAATGCATCTGTTTTCCATTGACAGAGAAATCAGCTTCGAATCCAGTCGTAGAAAATAATACCATACTTTTATTAGAAGTTGCTATAGTCATTTGGCGACCAGAATGCTTCTCGAATAATTGTAAGGAAGTTTTGGAAAGCCTAGGATGATGCAAAAGAAATACATCATCTAGTCCATCTGGATAACATGCAAGGATCTCTTGCAGTGTTGGGGATTTTCTAAAGTCGATTGGCAGTTCTTCTTTTTTTGTCCAATTTCCAGTAGGCAATTTTTCTTGATCTAATTCAAGCACACCATCTAAAAAGACCGTTAACTGATGTTCATAGATGTCTCTTGTTCCATTTCCTGAAAGGTTGAAGTAGGCATGGTTGGTCGGATTGCAGATGGTTTCAACAAGGCTACTAGCAGAGGTTGTCATCTCTAATTCGTTTTTTGTTAAACGGTAAGTGATCGTAGCAGTGATTGGTCCTGGATAGGTAGAAAATTCATCTTTTAAGTAAAAGACCACACCTATTGATGATGGAGTTTTGAAAACTTCTACTTCCCAAAATTGGAAAGACCAGCCTTTCGTGCCACCGTGGATATGGTGTGATCCGCAGTTTTTCTCCAATCTATGCTCACCCCAAGAAGCATCCCGGATCCTTCCGGCTACAGGTCCGACAGTTGCTCCAAAAAAGCTTTTGTCTGTTAGAACATCTTCGAAACGATCGTAAGACAATAAAACATTTTCTGATTTTCCTTCTTTGTCTGGTGCGAAGATTTGGTGCAGGCGGGCACCGTAATTGAGAAGAACGACTTCTAAGTAGTCGTTCTTCAATGTGATTTTCTTTATTTCTGTCTCTGGAACTGGTACGACGGAGATCTCTGGATTATCCATGGTCATGCCACTTTTCTTTCAAGTAATCGATCGTAAGAAAAGTCGTATCAGGGACAAGCGGGATCTCCTCTCCAAGGTCTTCAGCACGTCCCACGCCAATTGGTTGAGCACCACTTGAGAGGATGGCTTGGATACCGGCTTGCGCGTCTTCGATCCCGATACATTCTTCTGCTTTTAGTCCGACAGCTTTTGCTGCAAGGAGGAAGATATCTGGCGCAGGTTTTCCGTTTGTTGCTTCTGCCGGGTCGGCAATAGCATCAAAGTAAGGTGTAAGACCCATTTTTTCAAGTAGGAAAGGCCCATTTTTACTTGCAGAAGCAAGAGCAATCTTGATTTTTTCTTCTTTTAAAGAATCCAGTAAAGGCACGACCCCGGGGAAGACATCTTTTGGTTCGATCGTCTGGATCATCTCTAAATAATAATCGTTTTTTCTTTTCGCTAATTCTGCAAATTCTTCCTTTGAAAAAGAGTGTTCTTTTCCGCCATAAGCTAAAAGCAAAGAGAGTGAGTCTTCTCGGCTGACGCCTTTTAGCTGTTCGTTGAATGTGCGGTCGATCGTAATGCCGATTTCCTGACCAAGCTTTCGCCAAGCACGATAATGGAATTCAGCAGTATCGGTAATGACACCGTCTAAATCAAACAATACCCCTTTAAACATTTGCTTCCTCCTTTCTTAGCGTTATTTCTAGACGATCCGCTAAAGAATAAGACTGTTCATAGACGTAAATTTCTAGAGGAGAACCTTCTAATAACTCGAAAGTAACTTGTTCATCTGTGACTGAGATGAACAATAAACGTCCGCGATAATTGATATGGAAAGAATAAGCTTTCCAAGTTTTTGGCAGAAATGGTGCGAATCTCAACTGATCATGGGCAGTTTTCATTTGAGCAAACCCTTGGACGATCGACAACCAGCTACCAGTCATGGAAGTGATGTGCAAGCCGTCTTCTGTGTCGTTATTGTAATTATCCAAATCCAAGCGAGCTGTTCGCTGGTACATTTCTACAGCTTTGCTTTCCATTCCTAATTCTGCTGCTAAAATCGAATGGATACTTGGCGAAAGGGAAGACTCATGGACAGTCATTGGTTCATAGAAATCAAAGTTTTTTTGTTTTTCTTCTTTTGTAAAAGTATCATTGAAGAAATAAATCCCCTGTAGTACATCTGCCTGCTTGATGAAGCAAGATCTAAGGATTTTGTCCCAAGACCAATGCTGATTCAGAGGAAGATCGCTTGTGGGAATATCGGATACAGGCATGAGATCTTTATCTAAGAATGTGTCATGCTGGACAAAGATTCCTAATTCTTCGTCAACTGGGAAGTACATGTTCTCTGCGATATCTTTCCATTTGGCTAGTTCTTCTTCGCTGATAGTGATAGCAGCTTCTTTTTGATAAGTTAAATAATTTTCTCGCGTGTAACGCAAGACCCAAGCTGCGATCGTATTTGTATACCAATTGTTATTGATATTGTTCTCATATTCGTTTGGGCCGGTCACACCGTGGATCATGTATTTATTTGCTCGTTTTGAAAAATGGACACGGTCTGCCCAGAAGCGTGCGATTTCTGCTAAAACTTCCAGTCCTTCATTTTTCAAATATTCCGTATCGCCGGTGTAATTCGTATAATTGTAGATTGCATAGGCAATCGCGCCATTTCGGTGAATCTCCTCGAATGTGATTTCCCACTCGTTATGGCATTCGACACCAGTGAAGGTGACCATAGGATAAAGCGCGCCTTTTAATCCTTGTTGCTGAGCGTTGTGGATTGCTTGCGGCAGTTGATTATGCCGATATTTCAGCAGATTCTTAGTTACTTCAGGTTTGGCTAAAGCAAGATAAAGAGGGACAGCATACGCTTCTGTATCCCAGTAAGTGGCTCCGCCGTATTTTTCTCCTGTGAATCCTTTGGGGCCGATATTCAATCGTTCATCTTCGCCGTAGTAAGTAGAGAATAGTTGGAACAAATTGAATCGAATGCCTTGTTGTGCTTCTTCGTCTCCTTCGATGACCACATCGGCAAGCTTCCATCGTTCTGCCCAAGCCGCTGTTTGCTCTTCTTTTGCTTGGATATAATTGTTTGTCTGGTTCGTTAATTCTGAGACAGCTTTTTCTGCTTGCTGCGCTTCTGGAATATCTCTACTAGTAAGAACGATAATTTCTTTTTCCACTGACCATGTCTCACTTTGAGATAATTCTGCAGACAAGCAACCATGTAATGCTAAAGTATCTTCGTGATAGTCAGGGATGACTGATTTTCCATTAACGAAATGGCGCATTGCTGCAGTAACAGTAAATTGTTCAATCCCAAAGTTGTTTGGAATAGTTTTAGTCGTCAAATAGCCGATTTCTTCTATAGTTCCACGATCAATCTCATTCCAAAAATGTTCATCATAGTTGCTGTCTTCGTTTTGAACATTTCCATCCAATTTTGATACGAGTTTGACTGTTCCGCTACCTTCAAGCATTTCTATAGTTAAATAGATATAAGCTGATTCTTTTTTGACAATGCTCAGAAAACGTTCGAAGGAAATGCGTACTTTATTAGTAGAAGTAGTGATTGTGAATGTACGAGATAATACACCATTTTTCATATCTAATTCCCAGTAAAAGTCTTCTGGTTCCAAAGAAGCCAAGTCGATCAGCTGATCGTTGATCGAAATATCTATCGCGATAAAGTTCAAGGCGTTGATCACTTTTCCAAAGTATTCTGGATAACCATTTTTCCACCAGCCGACACGTGTCTTATCGGGATACCAGACACCCGCCAAATAAGTACCTTGATGGTGGTCCCCTGAGTAAGTTTCTTCAAAGTTCCCGCGCATACCCATATAACCGTTTCCAATACTTGTTAAAGATTCTTGCAGTCGAAGATTTTTTTTATCTAATTGTGTCGTGCTGATTTTCCATGGATCAATAGCAAATAGTCGTTTGATCTGTTTCATTTTTCTCCTCCTAATGAGCTGTTTTATACGTTCATAATAAACGCAACCGATTGCACAAGTCAATAGACAAAAGAAAATATTTCATAGAAAAAAGCATAAAAAAATAAATTTTTAGGAGAAAATTATAGAAGGGAACACACGCATTATAGGTTTTCTAGAATGGTATAGACAGAAAAATAAAAAATAAAGCATTTACAAAAAAGAAAACGCACGCTATAATACGTTTAACGAAACCGATTGCGTAAAGGAGCTAAACGGAATGAAAAAGATATTTAGTTTTGAGTTTTGGCAAAAATTTGGAAAGGCTTTAATGGTTGTGGTAGCAGTTATGCCGGCAGCTGGGTTGATGATCAGTATAGGGAAATCAATTCCCTTGATCAATCCTGATTGGACGCCGCTTGTCACAACGGGCGGAGTAATTGAAAATATTGGTTGGGCAATTATTGGTAATCTTCATATTTTATTTGCTTTAGCAATAGGAGGAAGTTGGGCAAAAGAAAGAGCAGGCGGAGCATTTGCAGCTGGGATCTCATTTATTTTGATCAATCGGATCACTGGGGCTATCTTTGGTGTCACAAGTGACATGCTTGCGAATGAAGATGCATTTACCCACACTCTGTTCGGTACGAAGATCATGGTTAAAGGATTTTTTACAAGTGTATTGGAAGCACCAGCTTTGAATATGGGAGTATTCGTAGGGATCATCGCTGGATTTGTCGGGGCAATGGCTTATAATAAGTACTATAATTATAGAAAATTGCCGGATGCTTTGTCATTTTTCAATGGAAAGCGCTTTGTTCCGTTTGTTGTTATCTTATGGTCAACAATCGTGGCATTGATTCTTGCTGTGGTGTGGCCAAACGTACAGGCTGGAATCAATAATTTTGGTTTATGGATCGCAGAATCACAAGAAAGCGCACCGATTCTAGCACCGTTTTTATTTGGAACATTAGAACGTTTACTATTGCCATTTGGATTGCATCATATGCTGACGATTCCTATCAACTATACACAGCTTGGCGGATCGTATGAGATTTTATCAGGCGCACAGGCGGGGACACAAGTATTTGGGCAAGATCCGTTATGGTTGGCTTGGGCCACTGATTTAGTGAATCTTAAAGGTGCAGGGGATATGTCGCAATATGAGTTTGTGTTGCATAACTGGACGCCGGCTCGTTTCAAAGTAGGACAAATGATTGGTTCTTCAGGTATCTTGATGGGAATGGCTTTTGCGATGTATCGTAATGTCGATCCTGATAAGAAAGCAAGATATAAATCAATGTATTTTTCAGCAGCGTTGGCTGTCTTTCTAACAGGTGTAACAGAACCATTGGAGTTCATGTTTATGTTTGCTGCTGTGCCATTATATGTCATTTATTCAGTGATCCAAGGGGCTGCATTTGCGATGGCAGATATCTTGCCATTGCGGGTCCATTCATTTGGGAATATCGAATTGCTGACTCGGACACCGTTAGCTATCAAAGCGGGTTTAGGTGGAGATCTTATCAACTTCGTGTTGTGTGTGATCGCTTTTGGTGTTGTTACGTATTTCTTAGCAAATTTCTTGATCAAAAAATTCAACTTTGCTACACCGGGACGTAACGGAAATTACGACAATGACAGTGAAGAAACCGTTGTATCTAACAGCGGAACAGGAACAGCAGATCAGCAAGTGGTCCAGATCATTCATTTGCTGGGAGGAAAAGAAAATATCAAAGATGTCGATGCTTGTATGACTCGGTTACGCGTAAGTGTAAATGATCGAGAAAAAGTAGGGACTGAAGAAGCCTGGAAACGAGCAGGGGCGATGGGATTGATCGTCAAAGACAATGGAGTCCAAGCAGTTTATGGACCAAAAGCAGATGTCTTGAAATCAGATATCGAAGATCTGCTGCAATCAGGAGCAGAGATTCCAGAGCCAGAAATGGTTTCTACAGGAAATAGACAAGCAGATAGTAAGCAATACTTAGGTATAGAACAAGAACTAGTTTCCGCAGCTTCTGGAGAAGTGATTCCTTTATCTGAAGTAAAAGATCCGGTATTCTCACAAAAAATGATGGGTGACGGCTTTGCTGTTATTCCAACATCAAGAGAAGTTGTTGCGCCGATCGCTGGAAAAGTGACAAGTATTTTCCCAAGCAAACATGCAATTGGGCTGGAAACGAAAGATGGTATCGAAGTTTTGATCCATATGGGAATCGATACAGTCCAAATGAATCAGCCAGCTTTTGAGATTGCTGTCAAAGAAGGCCAAGAAATAGGAACAGGAACGAAATTAGCTGAGATGGATCTTGATGTGATCCAAAACGAAGAAAAAGATCCAACGATCATGATTGTATTTACAAACGATAAAGTAGAAGAAGTAGTGATCAAGCAATTAGGTACAGTGACAGCTGGTAAAGTGATCGGCTCCATTAAAATGTAAGGAGAGGTTGTGAAATCATTGTCCTGACCTGAGTATTAGAGAAACAAAACGAAAAAACAGCTCCTCGTATTTTGCCGTTTTTTGAACTAATACCGAAGGTCAGCTGATTGAACACCATTTATCGAGAGGTTGTGAAAAAGCTGTCCTGCATCAAGTAATAAGAACAGCCAAACAAAAATAGCTCCTCCTATTTTTCGTTTGGTTGGGCTTATTACCGCAGATGCAAGCTTTTGAACACCGTTTAAGGAAGAGGTTGTGAAAACTGCGTTATGCACTGAGTAATAAGAGCGCTAGTCAGAAAATAGCTTTTCATATTTTCTAGGCTAGTGAGCTTATTACCGAGAAGCAGCAGTTTGAATACTGTTTAGTGGAGAGGTCGTGAAAAAGCTGCCCTGCACCAAGTGATAAAAACAGCCAAACAAAAAATAGCTCCTGGTCCATTGAGCTTATTACTGAGGAGTTAGCAGGAGAACACTATTTGCTGGAGAGGTTGTGACAAAAATTTTGTCACAACCCTTTTGTTTCGAAATGAAGACAAGGAGAAAACCAATGAAATTCATGACACTCAACACGCATAGCTGGCTTGAGCCAGAACCAGAGAAAAAATTGCAAGAATTAGCAGATAAGATCCTGTTAGAAGATTATGAAGTGATTGCTTTACAAGAAATCAACCAATTACTGGAATCTGAAGAAGTAGAACCTGCGAAGCTAATGAAGTTCTGTCCGGTAAAGAATCAAGTACCTATCCGTAAAGATAATTTTGCCTACCGTTTAGTTCAGCTTTTAAAGGAACACGGAAAAGAGTATTTTTGGAGTTGGGAAATGAGCCACATCAGTTATGATAAATATGAAGAAGGAAATGCACTGCTTGCGAAAAAAACATTGGAAAGTCAGGTCCTTACCGTCTCCCAATCTCAAAAGAAAGAAGATTATCAGACACGCAAGATCTTGATTGGGAAAACAAAGATAGATGATCAGGACATTTTTGTCTCGAGCTGCCACTTTTCTTGGTGGACAGATAAAAAAAGTGGCTTTTATTTTGAGTGGAAAAACTTGGAAAACTACTTTTTGGAAACTCGCGTACCACTTTTTTTCCTAGGTGATTTCAATAATCCAGTAGACTCTCAAGGTTATTATACTGTAAGAGAAAGTTGCCTTCTTCTTCAAGATTCGTATGTTGTCGCGAATGAAAAAGGAAAAGCAGCTACTGTGGAAAAGAAAATCGATGGTTGGGAACAAAATACAGAAAAATTGCGTATAGATTTTATTTTCGTCTCTGAAGGAATGAAGGTTAAAAAATATCAACGGATTTTTGATGGGATCGATAGTCCAATCATCAGTGATCACTACGGGGTGGAAATCGAATTAGATGTGAACGAATAAAAAATATAACATATAACATAAAAAAACTGATTAAAATAAAACTCTCCAAACGATTATACCGTTTGGAGAGTTTTTTTGATCGGATGCATTTATCCCTTTTGCCTAAGCACGTAAATGCTTGTATCTATGATAAATAAATAAACATAGCAAGGTAAACCAGCCAATCAAAGTAAGAGAAAGAATGAAATAGAAATAGATTGGCGTTTGATAATGAAGCGTGAGCTCGTTGATTCCTTTTTGCTGCTTCACGATTGGGGTCCCGATATCTGTTACTTCATAATCAGTCAATGTTTTTCCATTTTGCTGTAGCACAGTCCGATCGTAGACGATAACAGGGATATGAACAGTTTTGTCCCCAGTGTTTTTCCACTTGATTGTCAAAAGACCGCCTGGATGTGTTTTTATAAAAGTTGTTTCGTTTTCTAGTATTTCTTCGTTATACCGGTCGTATTTATTGTCTTTTGTCTCCTTATAGATTGGCAGATAGTCAGGTGTGGTTTTTTGGAAAACGAACAAGCTGGTAGACATATCTTTGCTGAAGAATGTTTTCCTTGCTTCTTCCGGCGTATCGAATAGATAAGTATGTCGACTGACAAATGTTTCATTTTCCCACTTTTCCAGATGCTGGTATAAGTTCTGGATCGTCTGTGCTGAAAAAATAAGAATGCCAAATATACTTAAAAGACGGAACCACTTTTGTTCAGACCACTGGTTCAGTGAAAGGGCAAGGTAAAGTAGAAGCAATAGCGTAAATGGCACGAAAAATCGAAATGGAAACTGGATCAAACTAATAAAAGGCACATTTTTTTCGATCAATGTCGTCCATGGAATCAAGCTAGTAGAAAGAAAAAAGAAAACAAGACTTGTGTACAACACGATTTTTTGGAATAAGGTGTTCTTTTGTTGAAAGAAAATAAAAAGCAAAAAACCTGATAATATCAATATAGGAAAGGCCTTAGGGTAATGGAGCCAATAACTGCCATCCAGATCTATCGCCTTTTGACTCATTTCTCTGTTAACAAAGGGAGGAAGAATCTTATTCCCACTGTAAACAATAGCTAATCCTGCCCAAATATTTGCTGTCAGAACAAAATAAAGCAAGACCGACTTAATCAGTTGAAGCAGTGCTTTTCCTTTTTCAGTCTGGTTAAAAAAGTAATAAAGATAAAAAGGGATATACATCAAAGCTAACATGATCGAAGACAGTAAATGGATCTGTGTCATAAGTCCCACTGAGACAGCGACTTTGATAACAGGAAACTTTTTATGAAGGACGAAATCAGCAATAGGGATCATACATAAAGGATAAAAACAAGTCCCCCAGCTAGTGAATCCTTGGTTGATAGACCAGTATTGAATAGAATACGTACTCATGAATAAAACGGCTACTGGTACACTTACCCAATTTCGAATATTGACATATCTCAGTAAAATCAGCATAGAAAATCCTGAAATAAGATAAAGAATGAAATTTGAAAGAATTTGATAATGAAACCAGCTACCTGCAAGCAACACGATCAATCCTTGTAAATAAGCGAAAAATGGGCCGTAAACGGCATTCACGATCCTGCCACTTTGCTGGAATCCATAAAGGGAAGGAAAATAATGGAAATCCCCATATTTAATTTGTTGCGCGGCATCATAGAACCGATTGTAATGGAATGGGGCATCAGCACCCAAAATTAGTTTATGTGTGAATAAATGAGGCATGAGAAATGCCAAAGCAATGAAAAAAATTGCTAAAAATGGGCCATATTTTTTCAATTGTCGAACTCCTTTGCAAACTTTAGATAAATTCATCATATATCCTATGCGAGAGGTAGGCAAGAAATTAGAAAATTCATGAAAATATTTATGAATTTTACAAGAAAAACATAAGTGAAAGTTCTAAGGAGAGAGGATGCGACATAAGTTTTGTTGCATCTCCTTGTTTTGAAACAGAATTTTTCTTAATACTCGAAACAAAGTAGCTTTTTCATGACCTTTCGGTAAACGGTGTTCAATCAGCTGCTTCTCGGTAATAAGCTCACTAGCCTAGAAAATATGAGAAGCTATTTTCTGACTAGCGCTCTTATTACTCAAAGCATAACGCAGTTTTCACAACCTCTTCCTTAAACGGTGTTCAATCAGCTGCTTCTCGGTAATAAGCTCACTAGCCTAGAAAATATGAGAAGCTATTTTCTGACTAGCGCTCTTATTCCTCAAAGCATAACGCAGTTTTCACAACCTCTTCCTTAAACGGTGTTCAATCAGCTGCTTCTTGGTAATAAGCTCACTAGCCTAGAAAATATGAAAAGCTATTTTCTGACTAGCGCTCTTATTACTCAAAACATAACGCAGTTTTCACAACCTCTTCCTTAAACGGTGTTCAATCAGCTGCTTCTCGGTAATAAGCTCACTAGCCTAGAAAATATGAGAAGCTATTTTCTGACTAGCGCTCTTATTACTCAAAACATAACACAGTTTTCACAACCTCTTCCTTAAACGGAGTTCAAAAGCTTGCATCTGCGGTAATAAGCCCAACCCAACAAAAAATATGAGTAGCTATTTTTTGGGGCTGTACTTATTACTTGATGCAGGACAGCTTTTTCACAACCTCATCGGCTTTCATTTTCTATTTTTTTCCTGAACCCATATAATAAAAGAAAGAACAAAAAAACTTGCAAGGGAGGACACATGTGAAGCAGAGTAAGCAAAAACAGTCTCGTCGACTTTTGTTTCGTTTGTTTTTATTAATATGTATCGTCGTAGGGTTACTGATCGCTTTATATCCATTTTATGTGGATTCTTTAAATAGTTTTATTGATCAAAAACGTATCGAACAAGTACAAAAACGGACCGCAGCTGAAATTGAAGTGCAGCGAAAGAAAATGGAGGAGAAAAACCAACGATTAACTGACCAAGGATTCAATCCTGGTACTGATCCTTTCAATGAAAAGAACAGAAATGAAAGTACAACATCCAGCCAATTAGAGGAATGGCTGATCGGAAGTATCAATATACCTAAGATCCAATTAAATATTTCACTTTATGATCGGCTCAATGGTAGGATCCTTGAAAATGGAGCAGGCGTCTTGCAAGGAACCTCTTTCCCGCTTGGTGGAAATTCGACGCATTCAGTGATCTCTGCTCACAGCGGTTTACCTAATCGACGGTTATTTACCGAATTAGATCGTTTAGAAAACGGAGACACGTTTATTTTGACTGTTTTGGGGGAGAAATTGGCTTATCAAGTTAAAAATATACAAGTGGTACTGCCAGATGACACGTCTGTTCTAACGATTGCAGAAGGAGAAGACTTAGTTACCTTGCTTACATGTACGCCGTATATGATCAACACGCATCGTTTGCTAGTGACAGGGCATCGGATTCCTTATAACGAATCGGTAAAAAAAGAAGAAGGAAAAGGAAATCAGGAAAGAACCATGCGGCAATGGTTTATTCTTGCAGGAACGATAATAGCTGTAGTCATACTGTTAGTGTTTATCGGACGACTAATCTATCAGTATAGATTAAGTAAAAAAGTGCTTGATTTTTCATTTATTATTAGTGATTCGTCAGGGAAACCGGTAAATGGTAGTTCATTCATTTTGAAACATAAGAAAAAAACACTTACTAGAAATGGTGTGCCGTTTTCAGTACAAAGCGACCATCATGGGAAAGTCAAGCTGGATCAATTGCCTGGTGGGACTTATCGAATCGTTTCAGCTGATGATCCTAAAGTTGCTGTTTCTTTTGGTATTAGAAAAGTAAAACAAGAGAAGATATACTTTTTTGAGGGGCGAAAACTTGTAAAAGAGCTTCAAAAAAATGGTTTTTATTTTAAAATCAATGAATAAGTAAGGAGAGAAAAAATGATCCGCACAACAACAAAATTGTCTACCAAAGAACTGGAATCTGTTCTATCGATTTGGCTACATGCTAACTTGGATTCTCATGAATTCATTCCATCAACTTATTGGGAGAATCAAGTAGAATCTGTTAGGAAAGCTTTACCAGATGCAGTGATTTACTTAGCAGAAATAGATCAAGAAATTATTGGTTTTGCTGGGGTGATTGATCAGTTTATCGCAGGAATCTTTGTGAAAAGGGAATACCGGCAACAAAGAATCGGTACGCAACTAATGAAAAAAATAAAAGAAACCAATAAAACACTGACTTTGACAGTCTATCAAAAAAATCAATCAGCTATTCATTTCTATCTTTCACAAGGTTTTACAATTCAAACACAGCAAAAAGATGAAGCAGTAAATGAGGAGGAACTTGTGATGAAATGGAATCAAAACGCTGATTTTTGATGAACAGAATAACGAAATAATGCTCCCAGCCTAATTTTTTGCTGGGAGCATTATTTCATTTTGAAGTCACTAATTTAACTGTGTGAATATGCAGTTGTTACAATCTTTGATAAACAGTGTTCAAAAGCTTGCATCTGCGGTAATAAGCCCAACCAAACAAAAAATATGAGGAGCTATTTTTATTTGGCTGTTCTTATTACTTGATGCAGAACAGCTTTTTCACAACCTCTGATTCACGGTGTTCCAAAAGTAGCTTCTTCGGAAATAAGCCGAAATTTTACAAAAATTTGAGAAGCAATTTCCGTAAATTCCTTCTTATTTCTTGAAGCTGACCACTTCTGTCACAACCTCTTTCTTAAACGGTGTTCAATCAGCTGACTCTCGGTATTAGCTCAAAAAACGGCAAAACATGAGGAACTATTTTTCCGTTTCTTTCTCTAATACTCAGGTCAGAACGCTGATTTCACAACCTCTCTTTCACAACCTTATTTTACTCGTTTATAATTTTCATCGAAATATTTTCCGCTACGGATATCATCTGGCATTCCATCGTATGGTTCTTCGCTAATAACATCTTCATTGTCTATACCTGCATCACCCATATAAGTGATAGTAGCAAATTCAGGAACAAGTAATTTTGGATAAGTTTCATATTTTTCACGAGCTGCTTCCATTTCTGCGATATGTTCGTTTTGGAAAGTAACAGTGATTTCTGGATGTTCTTCAACCCATTTAGGGAAAAAGATCATTCCGTGAAGTTTCTTTTCATTTGGCATAAAGTCCAATGCAACGTCTGTCCCTGTTGGCTCTGTCCAAGTGATTTTGAATACGCCGTCCGTCAATTTAACGATATCAGCTTCTTGGTCTTTTACCCAACGGCCTTTGACCATTCCGCCATGGATACGGTAATCAACAGTATGGTCATTTTTGGCATACCATTCATATTCCCAACCATTGTCATACGTATAGATAAAGTGAGTTCCAATAAAATCTTCCAATTCTTTAAATTCTTTCATGTTTAAGCATCTCCTTATAAATTAAAACATGTAATAAACTACATGTTTTCAATTACTCATTTATGATAGAATGGATTTAAAGATTTGTCAAGGAGGGAAAACTGATGGCAAGAAAAAATACACTTCGATATATTTTGTTAGGGTTATTAAGTAAGAAGAAGATGACAGGATATGAATTGAATCAATCGTTCAAAAATGAAATAGGAGAATTTTGGCAAGCAAAACATAGTCAGATTTATCCTGAACTTGCAAAAATGGAAGAGCAAGGAATCATTCAGCATCAAGTAGAGATCACAGGTGAAAAATTGGAAAAGAAAGTTTATGAATTAACAGAAGAAGGGAAGGAACAATTGGCAGAGTGGATTCATACACCCACCAATGAAATACCGGTTAATCGAGACGAATTTGTTCTGAAATTGTATTTCGTCAAAGACGTGAATGATCCGGCATTAGTAGAAATTATTCAGCAGCAGCGTGACCTTCATGAAGAAAAACGACTTCATCTATTAGAGCGAAAAAAAACGATCTTTCCTACTGAAAAAGAAAAACATGAAAATTACGGACACTACCTGATTTTAGCGCATGCGATCAATCGGGAAACAGAATATGCAAATTGGCTAACAGATGTATTAGAAGAAAGTAACCGAAAAAAATAAAAAAATATCCGAACAGTGATGGAGAATTCCTTTCTATATGAAAGAAACGCAGATCACCGTTCGGATATTCTTATGTTCAAACAGGCCTTTTTTCAAGTATTTATGTAGCATCTACTTATTAAAAAGCTTGGTACTTAGGAGATTAGTGGCGTTTAGAGTTCTTTTAACAGCTGTTCGTAGTCAGCTTTTTCATCGACAGGAAGGAGCTTGTAAGTTAATTCGTCTGTCTCGTTGTCATGAATGATGTACATCTTAGCATTCTCTTCTTTGAAGTTACCGATTTGTAAAATCGTATAGCGTTCGTCGATCAATTCGATATCTTTGATTGCTTTTGAAAAAACTTTACGGACATGGTGCATTTTCTTTTGGCGGATTTCTGCCTTTTCTGCAGCTTTTGACAAAGTAAATCCGTCATCTAAATATTTTTTGATCAGTTCTACTTTTATGACTGTAGGTAAACGATATTTTCTAGGACAATTCGCATCAGCTTCGATCGAACGAATGAATCCCTTTTGTTCCCAATACCTTAATTGACGTGGAGACACACCTACGATATCACTTAATTCACTGATGCCAACAACCAATTGATCATTTTCCAACAAACGTTTAAGGGAAGCCCCAACCATTTTTGTCACTCCTTTTGTCCTCTTGCTTCCCTTAATTATATCCGTATTAACTTATGTGTCAAGTAGGTTGACAAATAGCGAATTTAGGACTAAAGTATTCTAGTAGTTTCAGAAAAAATTCAGAAAGAAGGAGAAATATGAGTAACAACCAACCCGTAGATATTTACGGAAAACCATATAATCGGACACTTTTAGTTGTTGTCTTATTAATTGGTACATTTTGTACCGTTTTGAATCAGACCTTATTGACGACAGCTTTTCCTACATTGATGAAAGCTTTCGATATTTCAGCGTCTGATGTGCAATGGTTAACGACTGGTTTCTTGCTAGTCAACGGGATCATGATCCCAATAACAGCATGGCTGATCAATAAATTCAGTTCAAGAAATTTATATCTTTCTGCCATGACGATCTTTTTGATCGGAACAATTACTTGCTTTACAGCACCTAATTTTAGTACATTACTAATCGGTCGCTTGATCCAAGCTTGCGGTGTGGGAGTATCGATGCCATTATTGCAAAATATCATGCTATCTATTTTCCCGCCAGAAAAAAGAGGATCAGCAATGGGGATGTCAGGGATCGTTATTGGACTTGCTCCTGCTTTAGGCCCTACATTATCTGGTTATATCATTGATAACTACCATTGGCGTGACTTGTTTGGTATGGTACTGCCAATCGTTGTTCTTGTCTTGGTTTTAGCATTCTTCCTAATGAAAAGTGTTATTCCATTGTCAAATCCTAGCATTGATATTTTATCCGCTATTTTATCAACGATTGGATTCGGTAGTTTACTTTACGGATTTTCTAGTGTAGGAGATGACGGCTGGGGAAGCTTGAAAGTAATTGGTTTCTTAGTTGTTGGTGTGATTTTCATCGCCTTGTTCTCATGGCGTCAATTACATTTGGAACATCCATTCTTGGAACTTCGCGTATTCAAATCATCTACATTCACGATTGCCGCTGTTTTAGCTGGTGTAACAAATATGGCGATGGTAGGGGCAGAAATGGTCGTACCATTGTATATTCAAAATATTCGTGGAGAATCAGCATTCCATTCTGGCTTGATGTTGTTGCCGGGTGCATTGATCATGGGGGCTATGATGCCTGTTACGGGTGCGATTTTCGATAAATATGGCGCGAAACGTTTAGCCATCACAGGGATGTTCATTTTGACAGCCGCAACTGCACCATTTGCTTTCTTGACAAAAACGACTCCAGTTTTATATATCGTGATCCTTTATGCGATCCGTATGTTTGGGATCTCCATGGTCATGATGCCGGTAACGACTTCTGGTATGAATGCATTGCCAAATAACTTGATCAGTCACGGGACAGCGGTAAATAATACATTCCGTCAAATCGCAAGCTCGATTGGTACAGCTATTTTGATCAGTGTGTTGACGAATGTGACAAAAGCAAATATCCCAAGCAAATCTGTATTGGATAATACACCATTAGCTTATAAAGATCAGGCAATCAATGCCACACTGTCAGGTTACCATGCCGCGTTTATCGTAGCGATCATCTTTGGGATCCTTGGCTTTATTATTGCCTTTTTATTGAAGAAAAAAGAACCTGTTCTAACGAAAGCGGGGGATAATGCATGATTATTGGAGTTTTGATTGTCAGCTTGCTTGCTTTTGCTTTAACGAACGTGTTCGCTAAAAAAACATGGCAAACCTTTTTATCTTTGATTTTCGGACTAATCTTCGTCGCTTCACTAAGTTTGATCGTCGCTAATTTGTCCAATCACTTTGGAATGGAAAAAGTAACGGAAACAAAAACAGAAAAAATTGTTTCCAGTGCTGATTCCCAAGGAGCAGATATGCTTTTGTATAAAGCTTTAGGGAATGGAAAAGAAAAAGTGTATCTTTACCGAACAAATGAAAAACAAGAAAAACCAAAAGCAACTGGTACGGATAACGAAACAAATAAAGTAGAAAAGACAGACGGCGATGCTGAAAAAGTGACGAAAACTACTTATTGGGAATACAAAAACGACATGTATAAATTCTGGTTCAATATTGCTGATAACAATCACGAATATGACAGCCGAGTGAATACATTCAAAATCCCAGAGACATGGGTAGAATTAAGTACGGACCAAGCAGCCAAGTTAGCTGAATTAGTGAAGAAACAGCAAAGTACGATGGAAAGTGAAGCAAAAGCTTATGTTCAAGACGGTATGGTAAAAGCAATGACTGAAAATCCAAAAATGAGCAAAGCAGAGCAAGAACAACGTACGAAAGCCTTAGCTGCTGAATTCCAACAACAAGCATTCGCAAAATTAGTGAAAGAAGCAAAAGGCGAATAATATTTTGAACACCGTGTAGGAGGTTGTGAAAAAGCTGCTCTGCATCAAGCAGTAAGAACAATCAGATAAAAATAGTACTCCATATTTTTCATCTGATTGGGCTTAGTGCCGTAGATGCAAGCTTTTGAACACCGTTTAAGGAAGAGGTTGTGAGCCTGCCGTTTAACTCTGAGTCACAAGGAGCAATTTCAAAAAACAGCTTCTCATGTTTGTTGAATATTGTGACTTGTGACCGAGGAGTTGGCAGGAGAACACCGTTTATTCGAAAAAAGGAACTGCGACAAGACTTTTGTCACAGTTCCTTCTTTTTTTTGCTATGCTATACTAGATGTAAAAAATAGGAGAAATAAAATGAGGGAAATTTATTCTTTTGAATCAAAAATCTATGCTTCCGAAGTCGGCAAGGGCGGGGCATATATTATTTTTCCGTATGATATAAGAAAAGAATTCGGCGCTGGAAGAGTTAAAGTCCAAGCAACTTTTGACAATGTGCCGTATGAAGGCAGTATCGTGAATATGGGTGTGAAAAATCCAGATGGTTCAGTCTGCTACATCCTTGGACTACGAAAAGATATTCGTAAAAACATCGGAAAAGAAATCGGTGATATTGTAGCAGTTACAGTGAAGCAAAAATAAAAGAGGTTGTGACAAAAGACGTGTCACAACCTCTTGATAAACGGTGTTCAAAAGCCAGTTTCTCGGTAGTAAGTCAAATTTATGTAAAAATGTGGAACCCCATGTTTACAAAATTTTTCTTGCTACTCGAAACGAAGCGTCTTTATCACAACCTCTTGATAAACGGCGTTCAATCAGCTGTCCCTCGGTATTAGCTCAAAAACGGCAAAATATGAGAAGCTATTTTTCCATTTTTTTCTCTCATACTCAGGTCATAACGCTGATTTCACAACCTCTTCTTTCATAATGGTTTTTCACCATCTTTATAATAAACTGGTTCTTTGATATGGAAATCTATTTTTTCCAACCAATCTAAAATCTTGTAACCTAACTCTTCTGACATCGGAAAAGAGGCGTTGATTTGTGCATTGGAGATATGGTCAACATGGATACCGGAAGTGATCGTACAACTTCCCGGAACGGCAGTTTTGATGATCACAGCTATTTTTTCGGCTAAGACATCGTCTTTATGGAACCGACCATCGTGGCTAGGGAAACGTACAGTTTGCATCTCTGTATCACGAGAAAATGTAGTGACTGTTCCGATATGTGGTGTATCTCCGCCTGTTAAAGTGATCAATAAATCTTTACCGATTACTTTAACAGCAGCTTGGATCGTGAAACCTAGTTTGGTTACTTCAACTATCGTTTCTTTTTCCATATTAATCACCCTGCCAACGTTTTGAATGCTCATTTACAATTCCAAATTGATCCAAAAGTTTCATTGTATGGTGATTAACAAGATCTTGGATCGTTTGAGGCTGATTATAAAAAGCAGGAATTGGTGGTATGATTTGCACACCTAGTCGTGCTAATTTAGTCAAGTTTTCCAAGTGAATGGCATTTAATGGCGTTTCACGAGGAACAATGACTAACTTTCGTTGCTCCTTCATTGTTACATCAGCAGCACGTGCAATAAGATTGTCGCCTAAACCAACAGAGATACCTGCGACTGTTTTCATACTTGCCGGTACGATGATCATTCCATCGGTCAAAAATGATCCGCTGGCGACAGCAGCACCTAAATCTTTGTTTGAATAATGGTAATCAAACAGGCTTTCGAATTCATTTAGTGATAAGTCGGATTCCAGCTTTAAGTTCTGTTTTGCCCATGGACTGATGATTCCGTGTGTTTCTACCATCGGATATTCTTTTAGTTTCTTCACTAGGTTGATGGCATAAATGGTGCCTGAAGCGCCACTTACACCAATCACGATTTTTTTCTTCCGTTGTGCCAATTGTTCCATTTTCCGCACTCCTTTTTATGATGTCAAAACAGTTGCAGATCATTCATTATTTCAAATATTTTTCCCAATCTTCTACTTCTTGGAATTTTGCACGTACAAAATGTTCTTTCATATCGAAAGGAACTGTACCGTCAAAGATAGTTTTTGCACTCATCCCACGGAAACGAATAGAGCCAGGATTATATTCTGGTAATTCTGATGGGTCCAATGGATGGTTCCTCATTCCTGGGATCACGATGATATCTTTATCTCCTTGGAAACGAGTGTTGAAAGTCCAAACTACATCGTTCATGTCGAAAATATCAACATCTTCATCGACTAAAATGACTGTCTTCAATTCTTTGAAGGCTGATAAAGCAAGAATAGCTGCTTGACGCTGAATACCTTCATCCGCTTCGTTTTCTTTACGGATTTGCATGATGGTCATCAATTTACCACCACCTGCAGGAGGATTGTAGACATTTACTACTTTTCCTGGAATAGCTTTATCGACCAAGGCAAGAATACTTGCTTCTGTAGGAATACCGGCCATAGATACGTGTTCTTCACTGGGACCAATCGTTGTTTGCATGATTGGATTGTCTTTTCGGTGAGTAACTGCTTTGACTTTCACTACTTGTACAGCTGGATTAGCATCCCCAGTATAGCCAGGAAATTCTGGCATTGCTTTTCCTGAGTTCGTGTTGATATCTTCTTGCATTGTTTCATTTGGCATGATTTCTGCTTCAATAATGAATTCAGCACGAGCAATACCCACTTCATCGACTGCTACACCATCAACGATTTGAATAGGTTCGTTACGCAAAGCTCCTGCACACCATAGTTCGTTGTAGCCAAGTGGAGTGGTAGGTGGTTCGAAAGTCGTACCAATGGCAATTGCTGGATCTAAACCAATATTGATAGTGATAGGCATTGGTTTATTCAATGCTTCAAATTGTTTTTGGAAGTGACCAATGTGGCGCCCACCAGGCATGATGTACATACCGATCGTATCTTTGTCTTCTAGAACCATACGATGGATCGTTACATCGCTCATTGTTTTTTCTGGATCTGATCCTAAAACTACACCCATCGTGATGTATGGACCTGCATCTTCAGGAGTATTTGTAGGTGCAGGCAAAATGTTGCGAATATCGAAGTCTGCATCGGTAGCTAGATGAACGACTTCTTGTGCTGGAGCATCTGCTTTGTCTACTTTCACAGGTTTGATTGGATTTTCTACAGCGTCTTTCAAGAAACGACCAAGTGTTCGATAATCATGGTGCAAAATTTCACCTACACGTTTACGACTAGCCATTGTTCCGATGTTCACACGTGTGCCGGGGAAACCTTCGATATTGTTGAAAGTCATAGCTGGTCCTTCTTGAGTCGGACGTTTTACTGTACCGCCAGCACCGATATAACGGTAAACACCAGATAATTCTGCTTCAGGATCGATTTCAATATCTGTTTCGTGATATTGACCTGGAAGTGTTTTTAGTTCTTCGATGACTTTTCTTAAATCATACGGTTGATCTGTCATGAGAGATTCCTCCTTAGTTGTCTTTACCTATCTATAGTAAAAGGTGAAAAAGAGGAAAACAATTCAACTTGTTCGGTAAAGTATTCTACAATGGAATGGATGCGTTTTTTTGATAATAGAATAAACTATGATATACTTATCACTAAAAGAAAGCGCATACTTAGTGTTGGAGGAAGGAAAGTGAAAAAATGGAGGAGTCATTTCCTAAAGCAGTAAAAGTGGAAAATATAGCGAATATTTTGAAAGTTACATTTGAAAACGGAGAAGTAAAATACGTGAAATCTCATTGGACAGAAGAGATAACCGATGCCTTGCAATTTGGAAAAAAAGGAAGAGGAAAAAGAAAAAATCTTCTCGCACTTTCTCGTAATATGTGGATTGGGACTGAAGTAACGATTGAAGCAGATGGAACAGTATTCATAAATGGAAAAGACAGGTATACGCCAGAAGAGTTGTGGTACAAAGGAAAGAAAAGTATACCAGAATTATAAAAAATAATTAAAAAAAACAGCGCGAAACAAGGAACATATTACTTCCTCGTTTCTTGCTGTTTTCTACTATTTCAGCGCTCTTATGACTCAAATCTAAATGTGGTTGTCACAACCTTATTCTGCACGCAAAGCGATAGCGGCGTCTTTTTTCGCTGCCATTCGTGCAGGAAGATGACCGCCAAGCATCGTCAATATAGTAGAGACGATCACTAGAATAATCGCATGGACAGGATTTAGTTGAGCAACATTTTTTAGATCCGTCATGTTGTATAAGATGCTATTGATAGGGAACGTAGCTAGCCATGCAATAAACACACCTAATATCCCAGAAGAAATACCTAAAATACACGTTTCTGCGTCAAATACGCGAGTGATGTCTTTTTTACGTGCACCTAAAGCTTTTAGTACACCGATTTCTTTTGTCCGTTCAATCACAGATGTATAAGTAATGATACTGATCATGATCATACTTGTTACTAAAGAGATCCCTGCAAAAGCAATAAGGACATAAGTGATAGCATCCATCAATCCGCCAGTCAGTTCAGTCATCGTTCCAGCTAAATCAGTATAAATGATTTTATCTTCATCTGATTTGCCTTTATTGTAATCATCTAGATAATCCAAGATCTTTTCTTTGTCTTCAAAATTGTTCGGATAAATCATGATACTTGAAGGCAAGCTGTCTCCACCTAAATAACTAAGCAATGTTTGTTTGGCATTTTCGTCAACTTTTTCAGTAGTTAAGACATTTACATCACTGTCTCTTTGAGCTTTGACGATTTCTGATTCTTTGTTTTCGTTGACGATTTGAGTCGTTAATTGATCGCTATAAGCGATTCCTGGAGATAAGAGATTCATTGTAGAAGAAGATTTCACGCGTAGGATCCCCGAGATCTTCAATTCATCAGAAGCATTCTGATACATCGCATCATAATCTGTATTAGGGATAAAATTCCCAGTTGGAAGTTTTGTATAGTAAGTATTGTTGTTTACTAATTTGAATGTTGTACCAACGATATCATCAAAATCAAGTTTTTCGTCTTCTTTCACATCAAATCCAAGATTCTTCAATGCGTTGATATTAGTATTATTATTGCCGTCTACGATCAGCACGACATCTGTTGCTGAGGCTGGATAACTTCCGGCAAGTAAAGAATAATTGTCTTTTAAAAAGTTTTCTTTGCTAGTGTCAAGCTGTGTAGGGAAACTTGACACTCCCACACCTGTCATTGCTGACATCGTACTAGATAAAGAAAGAGATTCCGTATCAGGATTTTGATTCGAGAAGCTGACAGGCTGTACTTTGCCATTTACATCACGTAAAAGATTGATTCCTGTAGTACGGGTAAATCCGATATTATTACTTAAGTTAGGATCGATGTCTGTTACGTAATCGACGTATGTTTGATCAATCTTATTCGTGTGCTGTGCTTTATCTTCTTCGCTGACTTTTGCAGTAATCGTTTTGCTGTCTGGATAATCCGCTTTGCTTGCACCCAATCCGGCATCGTCACGAGTCTGGTTAGTCGTTACCTTAGAAATAGTAATCGGAAATTTCGCCATCGTTTCAGCTTGCGTGTTATCGATTTGTTTTTGGAATCCAGAAGAAAGGGACAGAACGATCGCGATTCCGATGATCCCAATACTGGAAGCAAAGGAGGTCAAGAAAGTACGTCCTTTTTTTGTTCGGATATTGTTGAAGGAAAGCTTTAACGCTGTCCAAAAACTCATCTTTGTTCTACGTAAGTTAAATTGATCATCTTTTGGTCGTTCGATGTGAGGATGGGAATCTGTTAAGATCTTACCATCAGAAAATTCAATGATCCGATCTGCGTATTGATGGGCCAGTTCAGGATTATGTGTGACCATGATCACTAATTTTTCTTTCGATAACTCTTGGATCAATTCCATGATCTGGATACTTGTTTCTGTATCTAACGCTCCGGTTGGTTCATCGCACAAAAGGATATCTGGGTCATTGGCTAGTGCTCGAGCGATGGCCACTCGCTGCATTTGTCCACCAGATAACTGATTTGGCTTTTTATGCATATGATCTGTCAAGCCGACCCGGTGCAATGCATCTTCTGCCCGTTTTCGTTTTTCGTCTTTAGAAACACCACTTAATGTCATCCCAAGTTCAACGTTTTCAATAATGCCTAGATGACCAATCAAGTTGTAACTTTGAAAAATGAAACCGATAGAGTTGTTTCGGTAGGCATCCCAGTCACTGTCCTTAAAGTCTTTAGTAGACTTTCCGTTGATTACCATATCACCGGAATCATAATTATCTAGTCCACCAATCACATTCAGCATAGTCGTTTTACCAGAACCACTAGGACCTAAAATCGCTACGAATTCTTTTTGTCTGAAAGCGACAGACACACCATCCAATGCTTTGGTGGTGGTTTCGCCGACTTTATAATATTTTTTTATATCTTTTAATTGAAGCATAATCACCCTTCTCCCGTATTGAAATATTCGGTATACTAATAAGTATATCAGAACAATGATCGTAGTATACGAAATAAATGTTAACTGAAGATGAACTACAAGAAAAAATCTAGAAATTTTTCAAAAAACAGAGGGAGATCAATGAATCGTATTTTAGTAGTAGAAGATGATCCGCAATTACAGTTGCTTTACCGTTCTGTGTTGGAACGAGCGGGCTTTTCAGTCATCACCGCACTGAATGGAGAGGATGCGCTGAAAAAACTAGAAGCGACACATATAGAATTGATCATTACAGATGTCATGATGCCTGAAATGGATGGCTATGACTTGGTAGGATCATTACGTAACGCCAGATTCGACATGCCAGTTCTGATGATTACAGCAAAGGCTGATTTCGAGGACAAGAAACGTGGGTTCAAATTAGGTGCAGATGATTATATGACAAAACCCATCGATGTCAATGAAATGATCCTGCGTGTGGAAGCATTGCTTCGACGTTCAAAAATCAATTACAGCAGTATCTTGACGATTGGGCAAACAAAATTAGAGCTGGATACTTATACTGTGGTACAAAATCAGCATTCTTTTATTCTGCCTCAAAAAGAATTTCTGCTTCTGTATAAATTACTGTCTTATCCAAACAAGATTTTCACTCGCCAGCAGTTGATGGACGATATTTGGGGATTAGACACGAATACAGAAGAACGAACGATCGATGTACATATCAAACGTTTAAGGACCCGTTTTGAAAAGACAGAAGATTTTCAAATCATCACAGTACGGGGACTAGGCTATAAGGCGGTTATTTAAAGATGAAAAAGAAGCTATTTTCACAATTATGGATCTATTTTGCTAGTATCGTATTTATTTCGATCTTAGTAACACTGCTGTGTTTTCTTGGTTTTATTTTCTTATTGTCTCGACATTCTATCTCGCCTGCTGAATCGGCTGGAAAACCAACGTTATACCCGTTATTCGTCTTTGCGGGGTTCAGTATGGTCGTGGGTACAGGAATATCGATTTTTGTTGGGCGGCGTATCCTGCATCCAATCAGTGCGCTAGGGACAAATATGAGTCTGGTAGCAACGGGAGATTTTTCGATTCGAATGGATGAACAGCAGAAAGTAGCAGAAGTACAGCAACTGTATAAGGATTTCAATGTTATGGTCCAAGAACTCAATAGTATCGAAACATTGAGGAATGATTTTGTGTCCAGTGTATCCCATGAATTCAAAACACCATTAGCAACGATCCAAGGATATGTACAATTGTTACAAGCCCCAAATCTCTCTGACGAAGAACGCCAAATATTTTTATATCGGATTATCGAAAGTATCACGCAGCTTTCACAATTAACAGAGAACATCTTAAAATTGAACAAACTGGAAAACCAGCGTATCCAACTGGAAAAGAAAGAGTATCGATTAGATGAACAAATCAGAGAAGTAATCGTTTTTTTGCAGCCTAAATGGGAAAAAGAACAGCTAGAATTGGATATCGAACTTGCTGCAGTAAATTACACAGGCAATGAAGAGTTTTTGTACCAAGTGTGGTTGAATATCATGGATAACGCCATAAAGTACAATCAAATCAATGGACAGATTCATATAAAACTATTTGAGACAGCCACAGAGATTGTACTGGAAGTGACCGATTCAGGTGTAGGAATGAATGAAGAGACCAGAGATCGAATGTTTGAAAAATTTTATCAAGGAGATACAAGTCGTCAAATTTCTGGGAATGGGCTAGGACTTTCACTGGTTAAAAAAATTCTAGAACTGCATGATGGACGTATTGATTATAGCAGCATCGAAGGAGTAGGAACGACAGCAATGATACGGTTAAGTAAACAATAGGAAAAAGAATAAAACCCCTAAAAATTCTATTGAAGGTTTTTAGGGGTTTTTAGTCGTTTTTTTGTGATTAGGGAAATGTTCTTACGGTTCTTTTGGCATAAAAATCGCTGCTTTCTTATTGAACTACGAGAAATGTTAGAGGTGTCATTGAAACAAGGACATGATGCAAGAAAGAGAGCGAAAGTCATGAGTCGCTCTCTTTTTTGATGGATAGATAGAAAATGAAGGGCTTAGTTCTCTTCTTGTCTCAAATACTCCCAAAATGTGTCTGAAGCCAAAGAATGTTCACCGATTTTACGCGTAAATGCGAGATAACTTTCTTTTGTTGGAGAGATGGGGAGGATCACAGTATTTTCTTTTAACAGATTTTTGACTGTTTTTTCCATAACAATAGCAATCCCCATGTCATTTGCAATCATATTGATAATCAAGTCGATCCTTGATCCTTTATAAGAGATTCTCGGTTCAAATCCAGCTTCGCGACACAAGTCCAGCACAGGTTGATACAAGTTCGTAGTAGGGCCAAGAACCAAAAAATTCTCCTTTTTCAGTTCGCTTAGATCCAATTTCTTTTTACTAGCTAAAGGATGATTTTTAGGTAGAACTGCTACAAAATCGTCTGTTTCAGTAGGCAACCACTCAATCGAACTTGGTGGGGCCTGAAAGCTTCTGGCAAAGTGGATCGTATCACTATGTTCATTTGTATCGTAATAAGTCAGTTCGATACTTTCCACTTCTTTCAACTGGACCGTAAATTCAGGATGGCGTTTCAAAAATTCGGTAATTTTGGAAAAGCCTTGGTAATTGATCATTGTCGGTATCGTTAAGATATTTAATGAAAGATTGTTGTCTTTCGTATAGGTTTCAAGCACTTCTTGCATAGCATGGTATTGTTCTACGACATTTTTTACATATGGGAGCAATAAGCTTCCAGCTTCGGTCAATTCGATTTTTCTATGGGCGCGTTCGAATAATTTGACGTCTAATTCTGTTTCTAACGAAAGAATCTGTTTAGAAATATTTCCTTGGGTGGTGAATTGTCGATCAGCAGTTTTGGTGAAATTCATTGTTTCGGCTAAATCAAGAAAAACTTCGAATTTATGGATATCCATCATATTCCTCCTACTTATTCCAATAAAGAATACTTTAACACAAAAAATGAATTGGTGTAATCTTCTCTGTCTGTTACAATCTTTCTTGCAGCGAAAGCAATAATTACAGAAATTTTTCTGATTTTTTTCGCTTCGTAGAAAAAGAGAGGAGTTTTTTGATGCCAACTGGAGTTTTGATCAATGTAGGTTCCGTTTTGCTTGGCGGACTAATTGGCGGATTAGTAGGAAATAAATTAAGTGAACATTTTAAAGCACAGCTGACGATGGTTTTTGGTGTGTGTTCGATGGGGATGGGAATCTATTCCATTGCGCCGATGAAAAATATGCCGGCTGTTATTTTTGCTTTAGTGATAGGAACAGCGATTGGTCTGATTGTTCATTTAGGTAATGGGATAAATAAGGGGGCTGCGCTGATGCAAGTACCTATTTCTAAAATCTTCCCTAGCGAAAAGCTTGGTATGACCCACGATGAATTTATCAGCACATTAGTGACGGTCATTGTTCTATTTTGTGCAAGTGGTACGGGGATCTATGGAAGTTTAGATTCTGGGATGACAGGAGACAGTACGATTTTGATTTCTAAATCTGTCCTTGATTTTTTCACAGCAGCAATTTTTGCATGTAATTTAGGATATGTCGTTTCTGTGATAGCAATTCCCCAATTCATTATTTTTTATATTTTGTTCTTATTGGCAAAATTTATTTATCCATTGACTACACCAGACATGATCTTAGATTTTAAAGCTTGCGGCGGATTCTTGATGGTCGCTACCGGTTTTAGAATGATCAACGTGAAAATGTTCCCAGTAGCTGACATGATACCTGCAATGATCGTTATCATGCCACTGAGCTGGATGTGGACAAATTGGATTATGCCACTGTTATAATAAAAATCAAAGAGAAGCCATTTTTTGCTGACTAAAAAGGATCAAATCTTTTAGTCAGTTTTTTTGTATTTGACAAACTGATTTTGAAACTATATTATATGTTGTATAATATAGATTGAAATAAAATATTACACTTGAGAATAGAAGGTGACGTAATGCACATCCAGATTCCAACTGTTCTTCTTGATGGTACTGTGCTAGCAGCATTAAGCAAGGAAGATATGTATGGGTATGCCTTAACAAAAATCGTACAAGAAAGTCTCTCTGTCAGTGAATCTACACTATATCCGGTTTTGAGAAGATTGAAAAAAGAAGGATATCTTGAGACCTATGATGAACCTTTTGAAGGCAGAAACCGTCGATATTACTCGTTGACACCAATGGGAAGTCGTCATTTAGAAGAAATTATTGATGAATGGATTGTTTTTCGAGATTCTTTAGACCGGTTATTGGAGGAGAGCACAAATGAATGAATATTTGAATGAAGTTGTGGATCATCTTCAAGAAATTCCTGAAGACGATCGTTTTGATTTGATCCAGTATTATGAGGAATATTTTTTAGATTCTGGAAAAACATTAGATCAGATCATTGATGAATATGGTACACCAAAGCAGTTTGCCTTAAAATTAAAAATCAGTTACTTTTCAGAAGAAGAACAAGCAGAAAACGAGTTAGTGAAAAATCCAAAAAGACAAATTCGCCTGATTTGGTTAATCATTATCGGTTTATTTGCTTCTCCTGTCCTCATTCCACTAGCACTGGGCTTTATATTGGTTATTGGGGGACTATTGGTTGCTTTACTAGCGCTCATTTTTAGTATCTATGTTTTATGTATCAGTATCTTAGGTGTTGGCCTATTCATGATCATATCAGGAATAAGTGTGTTTGGACAATCGATTCTGAGTGGATTATTCTTTATCGGTGTCGGTCTGTTCGCCACAGGAAGCGCAGTATTTATTTCGCCACTGTTGCTGAAAGGAACAAAAGGGCTTTTTTATGTCATGATGAACTTTGTTAAATGGATGGGACGACGTTTTATTACAAAAAGAGATCTGCATTCAGCGGGCGTTTGAAGGAGGACACATAAATTGAGATTGAAACATTTTTTGATTACCGGTATTGGTCTGATGCTTACTGGTGGCTTCCTAGCAGGTGCAACTTATACATTAGGCGCTCAAAAGAGTCTGACTTGGGATAATGGTCCTCGGTTGATCGATATGGTTACTGAGACAAAAAAAATCAAGGATGCAAACAAAATCGTCATCCATGCAGAAAATCAAACAGTTTCGGTCATACGCGGATTGGATTTTGAGATAAAAACGACTTATGATAAGACAGAAAAGCCAGAAATAAAGGAGACAAATGGCGTGTTGACTGTGAATGCAGTCAAAAAATCAACAGGTGCAATCATTAGTTTAGAAGACACAAGTGCACAAATCACAATTGTTGTCCCTGCAGATCATGAATTATCTGAATTGACAATCGAAGGGAATAATAGTGCAGTTGATATCAACGAAGTATCAATCAAAAAAGTGAATACTAAGACACATGATGGCTGGGTATCGTTCAATGAATTTACAGGAGGAACAATAACTGCGAAAGATGAATTAGGCTCACTTCGACTAGATGAGGCCAATGTGGATAACTTGATCGTCACAGGTGAAAACAGCAACTTCCATCTAGAAGACAGTTTGATCAGCAAAGAAGGAAAAGTCATCCTAAACGGTGGTAATTTATCTTTGCATGAGATGGAAAACAGTGGCTATACTATCCAAACGTCTGGTGAATCTTATATTGAAAAAGACTACCAGCCAATAACAAATACTTTGTTAGAACAAGGACAGAAAAAGCTAAAGATCACTGCTAAAGACACATCGATCAATATTACGACGGATCAAGAGGACAATGAAACAGATTGATCCTGTACTCAACTGGATATTTTAAGAAAAAACAGCAAAGATCCTTCCAATCTTTGCTGTTTTTCATCGCTTAACGCACATAACTATAGTAAAATAAGAAAGAAAATATCTAAAAAGAAAACAGGGTGAAAGAGTATATGAAGGTAGAAGAAGGTCAAAGAGAAAAGTTAAAGACAGAAATGGAAAGATTACATACTTATATCACTCAACTAAGCCAAACCTTCTATGATCCAGACAAAGAAAAAGTGATGGTTAATTACCCGAACAATTCAGAAGGTCGCCAATTAGAGCAAGTGTACCATGAAGTTTTCAAACATTTATTGACGGTGAAGAAAGAGCTGGATTATTATTCTTTACCGATTATCGATACAGGAATATTGAAGTATGATGGGAAGAAGGAACGATTTATCTTTAAATCTGTTCGGGAAGATTTGCCTCTTTCAGCAGGGATGGATCTAGAGATCTTGGTAGAAGACTATTTTACAGAAGAAAAGCACTGGGTTCGAACAAAATTGGATTATTTACCGCAGGCAGCCGGAGGGACACAGGCAAGCGGTTGGTACATCACTGAAGACAAAGAGTTAGAACTAGAAGGTGTAATGGCGCGTATTCGAAAAAAAAATTAAAAAAGTAACATTAGATATTTATTGAAGGATAAAGGAGCGCAGGAAGTAGCATGAGAGAAAAAAGAGCATTTTATATCAATGGCTATGCAGGGATTGTCGGATTGGTCGTATTAGCTTTAGTTGGATTGTTTTTCTTCTATTTAGGCATGTGGCAAGCGAAAGTTTGGGCACTTTTTTTAAGTATTTTTCTTTGGTTGATCACGTTATTGTTGTTAAGTTCGGCAACTGTAGTCAGTCCTAATCAAGCAAAAGTAATTTTGTTTTTTGGACAATATTTAGGTACGATTCGAGAAAATGGCTTTTTCCTTACGATACCTTTGGCACAAAAAATGACTGTTTCGTTGAAAGTTCGGAATTTCAATAGTTCTGTTTTAAAAGTCAATGATTTGGATGGAAACCCCATCGAAATCTCAGCAGTAGTAGTCTTTAAAGTCGTTGATACAGCAAAGGCATTATTCGATGTAGCGTATTATCAAGATTTTGTAGAAATCCAAAGTGAGACAGCCATTCGGCATATCGCTAGCCAATACCCGTATGATACATTCAATGAGAATGATTTGACGCTTCGAGGAAACACGACGGCAGTGTCTGACGAGTTGCAAAAAGAGCTGCAAGAGCGTTTAGCAGTAGCAGGTGTCGAAGTAATCGAAACACGCTTGAACCATTTAGCCTATGCAACAGAAATCGCTAGTGCCATGCTCCAACGTCAACAAGCAAAAGCCATTTTGTCTGCTCGACAAACCATTGTTGAAGGAGCTGTCACAATCACTCAAATGGCCTTAGAGCAAATCGAAGATGGACAAGAAATCAATTTCACCGATGATCGGAAAGTCCAATTGATCAATAATTTACTTGTCTCAATCATTACAGACAAAGGAACGCAACCTGTTATCAATACAGGCGACATGAAAGACCGTAAGTGACATACTTTTTGTAAGATAGGAAGAAGGAGTTTAGGACGGATTATTGTCTTGAACTCTTTTTTAGTTGTTTTAAAGAAAATGACAAAATTGAAAGAAGAATGATAGTTGATTCGAAGGCAGAATTGTTCGCTTTTTTCTATAATCAGTATATAAAGTAAGAGAGAAGGGGAAAAAGTGAAAAAACTTCTGATCGGTCTACTTGTTTTCATCGTTGTGGTACTTGCAGGGGTGAAAATCGCAGATTACGTAGTTATGGGTGGAGAAGAATACTATGTACAAATTACGACAGATGGTACAAAAACAGTTTCAAAGTCAGACTCTGGACAAGAAACAGTCAACTATAGATATATCCTGCCTGGCTATACGAAAGAGGGTAAGGAAAAAGAACTGGACTTCAAGGGACAATTGACTCGACCGCTTCGTAAAGGAGCATATTTAAAAATCACCTGGAACAAAAATAAAGGTGTCACTTCGTATGAAGAAGTCGAAAAAAAAGACGTGCCGAAAACAGCACTGGAAAAACTAATTAAAGGGTAGGGAAAGAAATGAACAAAATAGTCGAAGTACAGAATGTAACAAAAGTATACGGAAAAAACAATGAGAAAAAGACGCAAGCATTAAGCGGCATCAGCTTCGATGTAGAAAAAGGCGAATTTATTGGGATCATGGGCGCTTCTGGTTCTGGTAAATCGACACTTTTGAATATTTTATCCACATTAGATAAACCAACAGATGGGCATATCCGAATCAATCAAAAAGATGTGACCACATTAAAAGGAAATCAACTAGCAGATTTTCGTGCGAATGAGATTGGCTTTATTTTCCAAGATTTCAATTTATTAGAAAGCTTGACAGCACAAGAAAATATCGCTGTTCCTCTTTCTTTACAAGGCGTCAGACCAAAAGAAATCAAGCAACGTGTCCAAAAAATTGCAGAACGTTTATCCATCTCTCATATTTTGGAAAGCTATCCTTCTGAGATTTCCGGTGGACAAAAACAACGGGTCGCCGCCGCACGTGCATTGATCACACAACCAACGATTCTATTAGGGGATGAGCCTACAGGTGCGTTGGATTCCAAAAGTGCCCGGGATCTTTTAGATACGATGGACGAATTGAATACAAAAGATCATGTATCGATTCTTCTTGTGACGCATGATCCGTTTTCTGCAAGTTATTGCCAACGTATTTTATTCATCAAGGATGGCGGTATCCATCAAGAAGTGAAACGTGGAGATCAAAGCCGTGATTCCTTCTATCGAGAAATACTATCTATTCTTGGAAACTTGGAACAGTAGGGGGAGATTGACTATGCTTTGGAAATTATCACTTACTGGGATCAAGAGCCGTTTAAGAGACTACTTGGTGTTATTCTCAGGATTAGTTATGGCATCTGCTATTTTTTACATGTTTGAATCAATGGCAAGCAACGAAGCTTTTTTGAAAAGTAATACGGTCGTTGCTTCTACAGTTATCATTTTCCGATTAGGTTCTGTTTTACTAGGGATCATTACCTTCGTTTATATTTTATATGCGAATTCCTTTTTGATGACGATGCGGCAAAAAGACTATGCAATGTTTATGATGCTAGGAGCAAAAGGCAGAAAAATCGCACAGATGATTTTTTCTGAAACATTCGTAGTAGGGATCGTGGCTACTTTAGTAGGTTCAGCTGTCGGTGTAGGTTTGACAAGTATCGTCCACCGATTATTAGTGGATCAGTTAGATATCAATATTTCGCATTTTACATCTTTTAGCATTCATGGGTTGTTGATCACTGTTTTGTTTTTTGCTGTTTTGTTTTTATTAGCAGCTGTTGTCAATGCTTTTTCGATTGTCAAAAAACCGATTTTAGCATTGATTCGTGCGGATCAGACACCAACAAGAATCAAGCAGCATAAATTCTTGTTTTTCCTTGAAGTAGTACTGGGGATTGCTTTTCTAGGCTGCGGTTATTATATGATGAAGCACGTGGGGACCTATCAAGTTTTTGGTATGGGAGTAGCTCTAGTCACGATCGTATTAGGAACTTATTTCATTTTCCACTCTGTGATCATTTTCTTTTTATCATTACTAAAGAAATCAGAACAGATTTCATTGAAGAAATTGAACAATTTCACATTGTCACAGTTAAGTTTTCGTATTCGTGAATATACACAAATGCTTTCAATGGTCGCTATGCTGTTTGCCTTGGCCCTTGGCGCTTTGACGGTAGGATTAGGTTTTAAAAATGAAATTACAGACTTGACAGAAAACAATTCTGGATATGATCTAGTGATGAATAATCCTCGGGCAGAAGATCAGCAAAAAATCAAAGAACTTTCACCAACACTTTCTGCTTCTTATACTCAAAAAGAAGATGCGGGAACGATTTACTATAATGCAAGTGAATTTGCGGCTCAACCATTGATCATGATAAAACATGAAGATGGAACACCGCCGAAGATCACGAAAGAAAAAGTTCCTACTGAAAAAATGAATGAACTGACTGTACAAGACGAGCTTCGTGGCTATGAATTGCCGGAACAGCAAGAAAAAGAAATCAAAGTAGTCAGTCAATCAGAATTTAATCAACTGAACTTGCCACAATCTACTTTACAGCTAGTTCAGGTAAAAGACTTCCAAGCAAACTTGGAACCAATCAAAGCACTTGCTACACAAAATAAAACAAACAATCCATCTTTGCAAAAAGTAGAGTACAGCAACCAGAAGTATGAAATGTATGAAGTATATAATAGTGTATTCTCTGGTTTTGAATTCATGGGATTCTTCTTAGGTTTAGCTTTCTTGACCATGCTTGCTAGCTGTTTGATGTTCAAGATCTTGTCAGGAAGCAAGAGTGACATCGCTCGTTATGAAATGCTTGAAAAGATAGGAACGCGACGCGGATTGCTTAAACAATCGATCCGTAGAGAAGTAGGCGTGTTATTCTTAGCACCAGGAATCTTAGGTGTAGTCCATGTCTTATTCGGATTACAAATGTTTGGTCTATTCTTGCACAATCCATACAAAGGCATTTGGATACCATTTACGATCTTCTTCGTATTGTATTTCATCTACTATGTACTGACGACATGGTTATATACTGGAATCGTATTGAAAAAGAGATTGTGAAAAAGCTGTCCTGCATCAAGTAATAAGAACAGCCAAGCAAAAATAGCTCCTCATATTTTTCGTTTGGTTGGGCTTATTACCGCAGATGCAAGCTTTTGAACACCGTTTGTTCGGAAAAAGAGGTTGTGACAATATTTTTGTCACAACCTTTTTTTCACGGTCTTTTATTAGAATATAGTAAATTTTTTCTCGTTACTCACGGAATAAGCTGTTAAGAAAACGGTTTCTGTGTATACTGGAATCAGTGCAAATGAAAGAAAAGAGGGTGCAAGGAACATGGAAATCAATGAACAAAATTTTGGCGAAAACTATCACTTGATTACGATCACGAATCAAAATGGGACATCTTTGTCTGTCAGTGATCTTGGGGCACGGGTTGTTCATTTTCAAACAATAATCGATAATGAAAAACGAGAGTTGATCTTAGGTTTTGATGAAGCAAAAGAATATCTAGAAAAAGACCCTTATATCGGTGCTTCAATCGGACGTATGGCTGGACGGATCACGAATGGCACATTCAAATTAGATGATGAAACGTTCGAAGTAAAAACAGACCCGGACACTGGTCATTGTTTACATGGTGGTGCACCTAGCTTTGAAGCCAAGCAGTGGCATTATACAGTCATCAATGGTGAAAACGAAGCATCGGTCATTTTCTATCAGACTAGCCCAGACATGGAAAACGGATTTCCTGGAACTTTAGATGTAGAAGTACGGTATACGCTGACGAACGATGATACATGGCGAGTGACGGTCCAAGGGATCAGTGACCGCAAAACAGTATTCAATCCTACAAATCATGTCTATTTCAATTTAACCGGTGATCCAGCACAGTCAATCGACGAACATATACTTTGGTTGAATAGCCGATTATTTGCTACGCTCAATAAAGATACAACGCCTACAGGAGAAGTAGTTTCAGTAAGTGGCACAGCATTTGACTTCCAACGTCCTAAAAAATTAGGTGAGGTCTTTGCCAGTGATTTTCGCCAATCAATGATAGTGGGCGGCATCGATCATCCATTTTTGTTGAAAAAACAATCTGGTTTACTAAATGCTGCGGAATTGACAAGCCCAGATGAAAAAGTATCGATCCAAGTAAAAACAGATGCTTCAGGAATCGTGATTTTTACAGCAAATTTTGGAGAAGATGGACCGGAAATGCGCGGGAATAAATTAGTAAATCATGGCGGTATCACATTTGAGACTCAAGAACTGCCAGGAGCGGAGCGACTTGAAAGTTTTGGAGATGTCACTCTGGAACCTAACCAAGTACGCGAGTTTGTAACGGAATACAAAATAAATATAAAGAAATAGAATAAATTAAAAAGGGAGTGTGACACTGTCACATCCCCTTTTTAATTTATTCTATTTCTTTAAAGGCAGATCAAGCCAGAATGATTTGTCTAAACTTAACAAGGTTAGTACAGGAACAGTTGCAGCTTTAACTGTACGAGTAGTTGTTTCTGGTATCTGTCTTGCCGTAAAATTGTTCCACAAATCCCAGATTGAAGCGACACGGAAGATGGAAGAAGCGTTGTTGACGCGTTTTTTCGTTGAAAATTCTAATCCTGTGATTGGCACGCCATCTGTTGTCCATTTGATTGGCACATCGAATCGCTTAGACATATTGAGGATTTCAGCGTTTGCTTCTTCAGTTGTTGCTGCTTCTTTTTTCGGTTCATCATATTTTGTCAGGTCATACGCTTCGATGATCGCGTTCAATTTTTGTGAATATTGGCGATCTGTAGCATAACGTCCTTCCAAATATTTGGTTGCTTCTTTGTAGTCTTTTGTTTCCGACTTCCAAGTTGGTTTGTAGAAATCAGGATTGCCAGTCAGTCCATTTTTGATCAAGTCGGCATAGTCTTCCAAACTTTCCTTGTAAGAAGGATATTTACGGAATTGTGCGCGGATTTGGTAGCTTTGTCCGGAACTATCTTGTTCAAGTGTATTGAAGGTCACGCTGCTTCCATTATATGATCCTTTGATACCAAAAAGGTTATGATTTGGTTCGCTTGATAATAAGCTGTTTCCAGATCCACTTTCAAGGATGGCTTGAGCCATCATAACTGACGCATAGATCCCTTCTTTTTGCCCGATTTCCTGTGCATCATCTGCAATCTTTTTCAAGAACTGATCAGTTGTTTGGTTTTGACTGAAATGGAACGAGCCATCTAATCCATCTAAAATAGATGAACCAGTTAGCGAGCCTGAAGCAGCAGGTAAACCTGCTAAGTTTACTCGGACAGCAAAATCAGGCGTGAAATCTGAAATAGAAGTTACTCGAACTTTATCTCCTGGTTGGGGCGCATGGATAAATTGTCCGTTCCCAATATAGATACCTACATGGTGAGTAACACCGGAAGAAGGTCCCCAGAAGACGAGATCACCAGGTTGGGCCTGACTTACTGGAATCTGCGTACCTGCATATTGCTGTTCGCCTGTCCAGCCACCGATATAATGACCGGTTGCTTTCATATATACGTAATAAGTCAAACCAGAACAGTCAAAAGTATTTGGACCTTTTGCTCCCCATACATATGGTTTTCCAAGATGCTTGAATGCTTCTCGAACGATTGCTTGTTGGACATTCGTTGTATTTGTAGGCAATACAGCATCAATTGGTGATTTTACAACAAAATCAGAAGAAGCAGAAGATGGATTCTCTATACCGCTTTGATTTGCTGTATTTGGACGAGATGAAGCATTGTTCGTTCCGCCATTCGATGAACCATTGTTTGGATGGTTTGGTTCTCTCTGAGTATTTCCATTGTTATTCGATCCAGATGGGTTTGTTTGATTCGAAGAATTCCCGCTGTTCGAATTATTGTTATTATTGTTTGAATTATTTGAACCATTATTATTGTTGTTATTATTGTTATTACCCACATCTGGTTTGTTTGGCGTTTCCGGATCTGGTGTACTAGGGACTTCTTCACTAGGATCAGTTGGTTTCTCTGTTGAAGTATCCGGTACAGGTTCAAATTCTGCAGTAATAGATAAATTGTTCGTACCTACTGTGAAGGTCTTTGCATCATAATTTACTTCTTTGGCACCATTAACAGCGACTGAAGCAATTTGTTCACCTTCAGCTGGCGTAATAGTGTAAGTTACCTTCGTTTCCGCTAATAAACCTTCTACCGTTCCACTTTCCGTAATATCCAAAGGTTGCTGTTCAGGGGAATCCGCTGTCGAAGCAGTCAGTTGGATCTTACCAATCAAAGAAGGAGCAATTGTAAGGGAATATGTCTCGGCTGGCTTTTCATTTTCTGATGGATCAGCCGGATCAATTTCAGTTGGCTCGGTCGATCCTGTTGTTGAGTTAGTTGTTCCAGTTGGGTCTTCTGTAAAAGAATCCGTTGTTTCACTAGTAGCTGAGCTGGATGTAGTCGTATCTGTTGTGACTGTTTGATCAGCTGTTTGATTATCTACGGCAAATACGGTATTGGTCGACAAAACAGACGGAGCAATCAGCCAAGTAGCAGCTAGCAAACGTATCGTTTTTTTATTTTTCATAATAAACTAGTCCTTTTCCTTTCATTGATTTTCTGTCTTATTCAGCATTCATTAGACATTTTTTGGAACAGATAATCGTGTCGAAAAGCTTTTTCTTTTCATAAATCTGTCTGTGTATTCTAAATAAAACAATTTGTAAATAAGCAACGAGCATTCATTCGTTTTTCTTTGACGTTCATTTTACTGCATAGACCACCTTTGTTTGGGGATAAACAAGTGGGGATAAAAATGGTTATGCATATGTAAATTATACCAAAGTTTGGAAAGTATCACAAAAATTTATAAAAATAATGATCCTAAAAAGAAAAAGACTGAAATATGTGATAAACATCTCATACTTCAGTCTTTTTCATTAACTATTCATAAGACATTAGGTCTTCATCAAACCCGCTAACGAGAGTAGTGATCATTGCTACGACTAGACTAACAGCCAGTCCTGCTAAGTACCAGAAAAAAGTACCGGAAATGAATGCAGGCAATGTGGTCAGACTACCAAATACAAAAGCGATCGCTTTCACTTGGGCAAATCCCATTACAGCTCCACCAGCAGCTGCACCAATGCAAGCAGCAACAAATGGTTTTTTCAATGGGATCGCAATTCCGTAAACAGTTGGTTCGGTCACTCCCGCAAGTAAAATCGAAGCAAAAGCAGAACCGGAGATCGAACGAGTTTTTGAACGTTTACTTCGTAGAAAAACACCTAAAGCTGCACCAGCCATTCCAAAATTGGCTGCTCCTGTCAACGGAACGATTCGGTCGAACCCATAAGCAGAGATATTACTGATCATGACAGGGTTTACAGCCCATTGGATACCAAATATTACCAAAATATTCCAACCACCAGCGATGATTGCGCCGCTGATCGGTCCGTTAATATCCATCATCCAAGTAATTGCGGCAGCTAAACCTTCGCCAAGGTAAACACCCGCAGGCCCGAATACCATTAACGTCAAAGGAACCGTGATAACTAATGAAAGTAAAGGTACAAATACTAATTGCATATTTTCTCGAATATATTTTTTGAGGAATTTTTCAACAAAAGAATAAAAGAAAATACCTAAAATCGCCGGCATGACAGTAGACGTATACTGCATCAGTACTACAGGAATCCCCAGAAAATCAGTAGCTGCTTTGCCACTGTCTGAAAGTAAAGAGGTCAGATTCGGTTCAATCAGTGCTGCAGCAATGACAGCCGCAATATATCCATTCACTTTAAACGTTTTGGCGGCAGAAAAAGCAAGAAAGATTGGCAGAAAATAAAAGACGGCATTCGACGCAGCAGACAAAATGTGATAAGTTCCGCTTGTTTCACTAAGCCAGCCAATCGTAGTCGCTAAAACAACCAGACCTTTTAATATACCAGAACCGGCAAACAGCGGAATGATCGGCGTAAAGATTTCCGATATCAAACCAAATAGTTTTTCGATCGGATTTAGCTTTTCTTTCGGAGCTGAATGATCGATTTGACGCGTCAATTCCTTGTAAGCAGGAGCCAATCCCTGATCCATGATTATTTCTGCATATCTATCGAGTAAAATGAAATACTTAATGGAAGGGATTTGCTGTTTTAATTTTTCTGCATTGGCTACTGGCTGTTTTTTCAATTTGATACGAAGCCGAGTCGCACATGGAAGGACAGAATCAATATTGTCTTTTCCTCCCAACTGTTCAATCAGCATATGAATCTGCTCGGACAGTACCATCTGTTCAGGATTCATTGTCGTTTCCATTAGAAGACCACTCCACTCACTAATATAATATTGGCGTAAGGTGTCATTTCGCCTGTACGAATAAATGCATGACAGTTATTCAACTCTTTTTTCATTTCTTCATGTGGGATAAAGCTAATCGGTGTATCTGGTAACAATAATTTGATTTTTTCCAATATTTCCGGGTTCATTGTCTTTATTTCTTCCGCCAATTCAATCGATTGTACCTCAAGTTCTTCTAAAACGTTTTCTAAAACAGATAAAAAGCTTGGAAGACCGTTTGAGACAGCCAAATCTATTTTTTCAGTACCAAAGGGGACAGGCATGCCTGCATCCCCGATACTTAATTTATCAAAGTGCCCCATTTGTGCGATTACTCGTGAAATATCTGAATTGATTACTTTTCCTTTTTTCATGTTTGTTTCTTCCTCTCATTGTTAATTTTAGACTGCTGATTGTTCTAAAGCTTCGCGGTAAGGGATAGAAGGTTGCGCACCATAAGACTGCACAGCAACAGAAGAGGCTAGATTTCCATAAAGGATCGCTTCTTTCAAGTTACTAAGGTCTGGCTGAAGTGTGCTGCTTAATGCGCCAATAAATGTATCACCTGCGGCTGTTGTGTCAACGGCATCCACTTTAAAAGCAGGGACGATACCATGTTCTTTTTCTGTATGATAGAAAGCGCCGGCACTGCCTAGTGTAATGATTACTGTTCCAATACCTAATTCATGGAGTTTTTCGGCTGCTGCGACCAAACTGTTATGATCTGTCACTCTGATTCCTGTAATGATTTCTGTTTCTGTTTCATTTGGTATAATGATATCTGTTTTTTCAAGTAGTTCAGTAGGGATCGTTTCACGAGCTGGTGCAGGATTCAGGATCGTTGTTTTTCCTGCGTCTTTTGCAATAGAAAAAGCTAGGATCGTCGCATCTAAGCTACTTTCAAACTGAGCAATAATAAAGTCACTGTTTGTAATCAGTTGCTTGTTTTTTAGGACTTCTTGTTCATGGAAAGCATTATTTGCACCTGCATGGATCAAGATACTATTTTCTCCTACTGCGTCTACCATAATCATTGCTTGTCCGGTTGTGGCGCCTTGGATTTCAGCTATCCCAGATGTATCGATGTTTTCTTTTGTCAGTAGATCTAATAACTGTTGTCCTTCGCTGTCAGCCCCAACGCCTCCAATAAAAGATGTCCGTGCGCCTGAACGTTTGGCTGCCACTGCTTGATTGGCACCTTTACCTCCGCCAGCGTGAAAAATCTCATGCGCATGCATCGTTTCGCCTGGCTTGGGCATGTTGGTTAAACGAAGGGTAGTGTCCATATTAATACTTCCAATTACTGTAACCGTGTTCATTTTACAAACCTCCAACTATCTCATTTATTTTGATGGGAAAAATTATTTTTTAAAACGTTTTAGTAAAACGTTTTAATAGTTCGATAAAAATATAGCACACCTTGAAAGCTATTTCAAGGGTGCAGTTGAAAATCTTTTTTCTAAGCGTACAGGTAATCTTTTTTCTTCCCATTCTTTTTCTGGGAATTGGATCCGATCTAACAATAATTTGGCAGATGTTTGTCCCAATTCGAAGATCGGTTGTGCGATCGTTGTCAGTTTCGGCTTGATATACTCGCACATATCTATATTATCATAGCCAATAATGCTGTAGTCTTCAGGGATGCTTTTTCCAGATTCCTCTAATCCGCGATATAATCCAAAAGCTAATTCATCATTTAAAGCAAACACACCAGTTGCAGCAGAATCAAGAAGTTCTGCTGTGATCTGGTAGCCACCTTGTTTTGAGAACTGTGTAGGTAAGAGGATCAGTTGGTCGTGAGGGATTTGGTAAACATCAAGAGCAGATTTAAACCCCTCAATCCGAGCGTGGACATTTTCCGGTGGATTTTCAGGATAGACAAGGGCGATCGTTTGATGTCCTAGACTAAGCAAGTGCATGCCCGCTAGGTAACCACCGCGAAAATCGTCTGTTCGTACGGCATCACTAAATCCTTCAGATTTTTTCTGATCCAAAACAATGAAGGGTCGGCCTTGTTTTTTCAAATTTTCGTTGATTGCATCTGTAGAGACAGCAGAAGTCGCGATAATGAATCCATCCACACCTCGACGTGTGAGCTCGGCTAGATATTCGATTTCTTTTTGATGATCAGAATCAGCATTACATAATATCGTGACGAAATTCTGCTTATACAAGATATCCTCAATTCCTCGCATCAGTGTACTGAAGAATGGATTCGTGATATCAGGAACGAGTACACCAATTGTTTTCGTTTCCTTGGTAATCATTTGTCTAGCAAAATAGTCAGGCTGATAGCCTAATTCTTCTTTGGCAGCTAAAACTTTCTGAACAGTTTTCGGACTGAATTTCTCCGTATTTCCATTTAATATCAAGGAGACAGTTGTGATTGAAACGCCGGAAAGTTTAGCGACTTCTTTGATTGTGATCTTTTTTTTCACCATGTTCATACTCCTATCTAAATCCTGTGGTTATTTTCCCATGAAATCAAAAAGAAGTAAATGAAAATCACGTGTGCCAGTACTTATTTGCTTTGTTGGATAGCTTCGATTATTTGTTTCGTTGAGCGTACTCGTGCAGTTTTCGGAAATATCTTTTTTATGAACAATTGATGGGATTCTTTGTCACGATCACTGCAAGCATCTTCAGCAAGTACGACATGATACCCATGTTGAAAGGCATCTAATGCAGTAGCATATACACCGTTTGTTGTCGCTACACCGCTTAAAATGATAGTTTCGATTCCACGCCGGCGAAGTTGAAGATCAAGAGAAGTACCAAAAAAGGCACTTGGATTGTATTTTGTGATAGTCAACATATTGTTTGTATCTTTCAAGGAATCCTTCAACAACAAGTCAGTGAATTCTGCCGGAGCAGACAAAGCAGATATTCCTCCAGCATCTGTCTGATGACTTAGATAAGAGAAAGTAGTGATGTCTACATTCACTAAAACTTTCAAGGCAGCAGTACGTTTCAATGTTCTTACTAACAAATCATTGTTTGTCAGAATAGATGCTGCAGTGTGTGGAGAGAGTGTACCGTTATTTACGATCCCTTTTTGCATGTCGATCGCGACAAAAGCAGTTTTTGATAAATCAAAAATCATATTTTCCTTTAAATCATTCATGATGTTCCTTCTTTCAAATAACAATGTTTTTTATGTAAGTAAATCATAAATCGTTTATTTGTCAACTAAATAAATGATTCCTTTCTTTAGTCTAGAGAAATTCAATGGTAAAATGAATAAGTGTGAGAAAACGCATTCGATGACCAGATTTAGCGAGAACTATCATGAAAATGGAGGAATCAGAGTGAAGTATGTCGAAGTAAAAAATGAATACAAACGATACAAGATGGGAGAAACAACCATTACTGCAAACGAAAATATCTCTTTTTCTATTGAAAAAGGCGAACTTGTGATCATTCTCGGACCAAGTGGAGCAGGAAAGTCAACGATTCTTAATATTTTAGGTGGGATGGATACACCTGATGAAGGTCAGATCATTATTGATGACACAGATATTGCACAATTTTCAGACAAACAGCTTACTGCTTACCGACGAACAGATGTAGGGTTCGTTTTCCAATTCTATAATCTCGTTCCTAATCTAACAGCAAAAGAAAATGTGGAATTGGCAACGGAAGTTTCTCCGAATGCGCTTGATTCTGTAGAGGTATTGACGCAAGTGGGCCTAGCTCATCGATTGAATAACTTTCCGTCCCAATTATCAGGAGGCGAACAGCAGAGGGTTTCAATTGCTCGCGCACTAGCTAAAAATCCCAAACTTCTTTTATGTGATGAACCGACAGGAGCGCTGGATTTTGAAACAGGCAAGCAAGTATTGAAATTATTACAAAATGCTAGCAGACAACATGGCAATACCGTTTTGATCATTACACATAATTCTGCTTTAGCGCCCATCGCTGATAGAGTCATTCACATTAATGATGCTAAAGTAAGATCTGTTGAATTAAATGATCATCCTTCATCCATTGATGAGATTGTATGGTAGGGGGATCTTATGAAAACAAAAACATATCTTAAAGCAGGTTTTCGTGAAATTCGGCAATCTAAAGGACGATTCATTGCAATCATCCTTATTGTCATGCTAGGAACACTTTTATTTGTAGGTGTCAAAACTGCTGGACCTGTCATGCAAAAAACAATGAGCCAATATGTAGAAAAGGCAGATTTATCTGATCTTCAAATTGTGTCAACAGCTGGATTAACTCAAAAAGACATCACTCAAGCAGAAAAAATACCAGGTGTACAAGTAGAAACAGGCAAGCAGCTATATTATGCGAATCCCGAGACCACCGAAATTATACACATTTTTTCTTATAATAAGAAAAATAAACAAAACCAACTTTTTCTTGTTACTGGTCATTTGCCAAAAGAGGAAAATGAAATTGTCTTAGATGAAAAAGCTAAAAAACAAGGATATAAAATTGGGGATACCTATAGGATAAATACAGAAGACTTGCATATGAAAAATTATAAAGTAGTCGGATTTGTCCGCTCTCCTTTGTTTATTAACAATTTAGAGCGTGGTTATACTAATCTAGGAAATGGAAGAGTGGATTCCTTTGTTTATGTACCAGAATCTCAATTTAAAAAAGATGTTCAGTCTGTGCTTTACTTAGATTTTACTAATGTCAAGGGATTAGATACCTATGGTCAATCCTATAAGAATAAAATGGAAACAAACCAGGAAAAGACCAAAATTTATTTTAAAGACCGCCCACAGGAACGCTTGGATCAATTAAAACAAACTGCAGAAGAAGAATTGATTTCAGGTAAACAAGAACTAGCTAATGCACAAATGCAAGTTACTACTGCTAGGAAACAACTTGAAGAGGCAAAAATACAGCTAGCAAGACAAGAAGAATTTATTGAACAATTACCTGAAGAAGAGCAAACAATTCTTACTCAACAAAAAGAAGAATTAACACAACAAGACAAAATATTAACAGAAAAAGAACAAGATCTTGTAAAATTTCAGTCAGAAATTACAGGAAATGAAGGGAAAATTGCTGCTTTAGACAAACCGACTTATCTTTATAACAAGCGTTCGGAAAATGTAGGATTTCAAGAATACGGTGACCTAGCTGATCGAATTGCTGCTATTGCTAATGTTTTTCCAGTATTTTTCTTTTTCATAGCAGCACTCATCACTTTCACCACAATAACACGCATGGTAGAAGAAAATCGAAGAGAAATTGGAACATTAAAAGCATTAGGCTATACAAAATTTGAGATAGCAGGAAAATACATGATTTATGCGACCCTAGCTTCTGGAATGGGAATCATACTAGGAACGATTTTAGGAACGAATCTTTTGCCACGAATCATTTTTGAATTAGCCAATGAGAGTTATGATATTGAAAAGGCCGTTGTGTTTTATTACTGGGCACCGATTTTACAAGCAGCCTCTGCATTTTTCACTGCAACATTTGGCGCTGCAATGATCGTTTTATTCAAAGATTTAAGAGAACGACCTGCTGCATTGCTTCAACCGAAAGCACCGAAGCCAGGGAAACGCATTTTTCTTGAATACATCACTCCGCTGTGGTCACGCCTTAGCTTTAATCAGAAAATCAGTTATCGAAATCTATTTCGTTATAAAACGCGGATGTATATGGCAATCATCGGGATTGCCGGTTGTGCAGGCTTGATGGTCGCAGGTGTCGGGTTGAAAGATTCTCTAGGGGCGGTTTCCAACAAGCAATTTGGACCAATTATCGATTATCAGGCAGTCGTGACATTGAATTCAACAAAAAATTCAATTAACAAAGTAGAAGAATTTTTAGAAAAAGAAAAAAAAATAACGGATATTTTGCCAGTTGATACTCAAACACTTGAAATTAGAAAAACGGGACATACATCACAGAATATAACCATGATCGTACCTGAAAAAGAACGACAGTTAGATGAATTTGTTCATTTAAAGTCCCTCAATGATGATGTAGTTTCTCTAACTGAAGATGGTATTGCCATCACTCAAAAATCAGCAGAATTATTTGATCTATCTGTAGGAGATACTGTGTCATTGTATGATAAAGATCAAAATGAATGGAGTGTTTCCATAAAAGCAATCTTACAAAATTATTTAGGAAACTTTGTCTACATGTGTCCTAATTATTATGAGAAAGTATCTGGAAAGAAAATGACAGAAAATGCTTTCCTAATAAAAACAAAAATCATGACTAAATCAGAAGAAGAAGCACTTTCTGAAAAATTGATCCTTACAGAAGCTGTAATAAATACTTCCTTCATGTCAAAGCAGATCGAAATACAGGACGAAGCGATAGCTAATCTGGATTCGGTAGTTTTGATTTTTATCGTACTTTCTGGTTTATTGGCTTTTATCGTCTTGTATAATCTAACTAATATCAATATTTCCGAGCGTGTACGCGAATTATCTACAATAAAAGTCCTTGGATTTTTTGATAAAGAAGTCACGATGTACATTGTTCGAGAAAATATCATCTTTACTCTTTTAGGAATCATCGGAGGATTTGGTGTAGGATATATATTGACTGACTTCATCTTGCAACAAGCGTCTATGGAGAATGTCATCTTTCCATTAGTGATCACATGGTGGGCTTATGTCTTATCAGCAGGATTAACTATCGTATTTACGGTTATTGTGATGATCGTTACCCATTTCAAATTAAAGCATATCGATATGATTGATGCGTTGAAATCGAATGAATAAAAACAGAGGTTGCGAAATCAGCTGATTGAACACCGTTTAAGAAAGAGGTTGTGACAGCAGTGGTCAGATTCAAGAAATAAGAAAAATTTACGAAAATTGCTTCTCAGATTTTTGTAAAATTTCGGCTTACTTTTCGAAGAAGCTACTTCTGGAACACCGTTTAAGATAGTGGTTGTGAGTCTGCCGTTTCACTCTGAGTCACAAGGAGCAATTTCAAAAAACAGCTCCTCATGTTTTACATTTGAGAAGACTGATTGCCGTAGATAAAAGCTTTTGAACACTATTTATAGAAGAAACAAGAATATTTTGCTATTTTAAACAAGAGGATAGACAAATACATGTCTGATCTCTTGTTTTTTATTGGGCAACAGACCTCTTAGAATGTATAAAGATAAATTTTACAAACGCTTTCGGTTCAGTTATAATAATAAATGATAACTTGTATATATAAGTTGTGGTAGGTAATAAATCAGTTGAATGGAGGTAAATATCCATGACATTTAAAGAAAAAGTCATTTACCAAATCTATCCCAAATCTTACAAAGACAGTAATGGTGATGGAATTGGAGATTTAAAAGGAATCAAAGAAAAACTCCCGTATCTGAATGATCTAGGCATCGACATGATTTGGCTAAACCCTATTTATCCAAGCCCTCAAAAAGACAACGGTTATGATATCTCTGATTACACAGCCATCGATCCTATCTTTGGTACGATGGAGGAATTCGAACAGCTAATAGCCGAAGCAAAGAAATACCGGATAGAAATCATGCTCGATATGGTGCTGAATCACGTTTCGACAGAACATGAATGGTTCAAAAAAGCACTAGCAGGGGACCAGCATTATCAGGACTTCTTCATTTTAAGAGAAGAGCCAACGGATTGGGTATCAAAATTTGGTGGAAGTGCTTGGTCGCCATTTGGAGATACGGGGAAATATTATTTGCACTTATATGATCGGACACAAGCTGACTTGAACTGGCGGAACCAAGCAGTAAGAGAGGAACTATTCAAAGTTGTTCGTTTTTGGATGGAAAAAGGGGTAAAAGGATTCCGTTTCGATGTTATCAATGTTATCGGTAAAGACGAACAATTGAAAAATAATAAAGAAAATGATGGCAAACCTGAATATACGGACAAACCAATCACCCATACGTATCTAAAAGAATTGAACCAAGCAACGTTTGGGACGGATTCCACTATCATCACAGTCGGTGAAATGAGCTCTACGACGATCGAAAATTGTATCTTGTATACAGAACCTAGTAGAGAAGAATTATCAATGGTCTTTAATTTCCATCATTTGAAAGTCGATTATGAAAATGGGAATAAATGGTCTACTCCTCCATTTGATTTTGCAGAATTAAAGCGACTATTTCATACATGGGGAGAAAAGATGAGTGAGGGTAACGGCTGGAATGCTCTATTTTTTAATAATCATGATCAGCCACGTGCGCTCAATCGATTTGTAGCTATCGATCAGTATCGAAAACAAGGAGCAGAGATGCTAGCAACCATGATCCATTTGAACCGTGGGACGCCCTATATTTATATGGGAGAAGAAATCGGCATGATCGACCCAGACTATTCATCGATTTCCGACTATATTGACGTAGAAAGTTTGAATGCTTATAAGTTACTCCTTGAACAAGGATTCACAGAAAAAGAAGCGCTTCGTCGGATCAAAGCAAAATCTCGCGATAACTCTCGAACACCCATGCAATGGTCAGACACAGAACAAGCAGGATTTACTACAGGGAAACCTTGGTTAAAAGTTGGAGGCAAGCTAGAAGAGATTAATGTAGAAAAAGAACTATCTTCTGAAGATTCTATTTTGTCCTATTACAAGAAATTGATTCGGCTGAGAAAAACATATCCAATCGTTGCACAAGGAGATTATCATGCTTATGAAGCAAATCATCCGGAAGTTTATGGCTTTCTTCGCCAATTTGAAGGACAGCAGCTGCTTGTATTAACAAATTTCTATGATAAAGATACAAGGATCGCCATCCCAGAAGGATTCACAGAAGCCAATATTCTTATCGATAATTATTCCGATACTGTTCTTCATCAAAGTCTGGAGCTAAAACCATACCAGGCAATTGCTTTGCTGAAAAATTAAAACAAAAACACAAAACGTCGTTCCTACGAGTTATTCTCGTAAGATCGACGTTTTGTGTTTTATTTAAAATAATCTTCTTCAGAAAATGAAGAGTTTTCATACTCTCCTTTATCGCCATAAAATTTATTGTAGCGTTGTTTGAATTTACGGAAAATAAAAGTAACGAGTAATTTGACTAACGTATAGATAGGAATACCAAAAATAACGCCCACAATTCCCATTAGATCACCCATGACAAGTAAAACGATTAAGATCGTAATCGGATGGATCTGTAAACGATCACCCATTACTCGAGGAATCACCAAGTCACCGTGGAGAAGTTGTACGGCAAACCAGACAATGACAAATTTGACAGCCATAAAAGTAGAGTCTTGGAATGCAATGATCAAACCTGGAAAGAAGGCGATAAACGGTCCAATATATGGAATGATACATAACAACCCAGCAGAAATAGCTAAAACACTAGCAAATTCTAATCCGATCAGTAAGAAACAAACCCAGTAGACTGCTCCAAGGATAAATGAAGCAATGATTTGCCCCTTTAGAAATGAACCCAATTGTTGATTAGCAATCTTTGTCAAATTTTTAAAATCTGTACGAAATGCTGGTGGGACAATCGCTAAAACTGACTGATAAAATTTTTGAGGATTTCTCAAAAGGAAAAAAGCGACAATTGGACCAGTAAATAAAGTAATAAAAATAGCTGTAACAGTTGAAAAAATGTTGCTGATCCGTTGTGCGCCACTTTCCCAATAATTTCCAATAAATCCAGCTATATCAGACGTCACGTCGTCAATAGAAGCGAAAAATTGATTAAATGAATCGGCAAAAGGTGTTTTCTCCAAAAATTGTCGGAGACTCTCTTGAAAATCTTGAAACAAATCTGGCAAACTACTGATCAATGTCTTTGCCTGTTCTTCAAGAAAAGGAACAAGCCATACGCTTCCAAGCCCCAATAAAAATAAAATAATCACATAAACGATAATGACTGACAAGTTCCTCGAAAGGTGCTTGCTCAAACGTTTGATGACTGGTTCCAAAAGATAATACAAGATCAGTGCAAACAATAATGGGGGCAAGATAGTAGCGATAATGATTCCGACAGGCTTGAATATAAACGAGATCTGATGGAAAAAATAAATGATCAGCGCAAGTAAGATAACTATTCCTAAAACATAGTAAGAGGTTTTTCCTCCTAAAAAGCGGATCAAACGATTCGTTGTATCTGTTTCTTTTTTCACTCTTTTTCCTCCTTTATCTATAACTTCATTATAGACAAAAGCGGGTATAAAAGGAAAATGATAGAGGTTGATTGCAAAAATATCGTCAATCATTCATATAAACTTTCTCATCAATTAAAATAAGAAAACGCTTGACAGTTCTTTTAACCATATGATAAATTAAATCCTGTTGCTAAAACGTAACTATTACGGTTTGTAAAAGACGAATCGGAACATTCAAATGAAAGAAGATGAGAAGAGGAGTGTCATAAATGAAACGATTGATAGGTATATTGGCCATGCTGGTTTTAGCAGGTATGTTAACTGCTTGCGGGGCAAGTGGGAAAGCCGAGGACAGTAAAGAAAAATTGAGCGTGATGACGACCTTTTATCCTATGTATGATTTTACAAAAGCAATCGTCGGGGATGAAGGAGAAGTAGAGTTATTGATTCCAGCAGGGACTGATTCCCACGATTATGAACCTTCTGCTAAAGACATGGCAAAGATCCAAGATACAGATATCTTTGTTTATAATGATGAAAACATGGAAACATGGGTCCCCGCAATTCAAAAAACATTACAAGAAGGCAATGTCCATACGATAAAAGCGACAGAAGGTATGCTTTTACTTCCGGGAAGTGAAGAAGGACATGATCATGACCATGAACACGGGGAAGAAGGCCATACACATGAGCTAGACCCACATGTATGGCTAGCTCCAAGTTTAGCAATCAAGCAGGTAGCAAACATACGTGATCAGCTGATTGAAGCTTACCCAGAAAAACAGGAAGTATGGACAAAAAATGCAGCAGCCTATACCGAGAAACTTCAAGCACTCCATCAGCTTTATCAAGAAACCTTTAAGCAAGCAAAACAAAGATCTTTTGTCACGCAACATGCTGCATTCAACTATCTAGCGTTAGAATATGGATTGAATCAAGTATCGATTGCTGGTCTTTCTTCTAGTGAAGAACCGTCTGCGGCGAGAATCGCTGAACTGAAACACTTTGTTAAAGAACATGGAATCAACTATATTTATTTTGAAGAAAACGCCAAAGATAGTATTGCCAGAACGTTAGCAAACGAAGCAGGTGTATCTTTAGAAGTATTGAATCCTTTGGAAGGATTGACGAATGAACAAATAGAAAATGGAGAAAACTATCTTTCTATCATGGAATCAAACCTCGAAGCGTTGAAAAAAACGACAGAGACAGAAAACCCGTTAGAAGATACTTTGACCACCAAAAAAGAAAAGAGCGTCTATAACGGTTATTTCGAAGACGAGGATGTACAAGATCGCTCTCTTTCAGATTGGGCAGGAACTTGGCAGACAGTAGATACGTATGTAGAAGATGGGACTTTTGATCCTGTTTTTGAATATAAAGAAAAATTGAATCAGGATAAGACAGCACAAGAATATAAAGAATATTATACGAAGGGCTATCAAACAGATATTGCTTCAATCAAGATCAGTGAGAAAGAGATGGCATTTACGTTTAAGGATGGAACAACGAAACGTTCAAATTATCGTTATGTAGGGAAAGAAATCTTGACCTACGAGGCAGGAAACCGTGGGGTAAGGTATCTATTCGAAGCAGAAGATAAGGAAAGTGGAGCGTTTAGATATATTCAATTCAGTGATCACACGATTGCACCGGCTAACTCCGAACATTTTCATTTATATGCAGGAAATGAAAGTCAAGAAGCATTGCTGAAAGAAATGGAGAATTGGCCAACATTTTATCCAGATACAATGGATGGACGTGAAATTGCACAGGAAATGCTTCTGCACTGATAGGCAAAAAAGAACCGAAGGGTTTGAATCGGCTGGTCATTTAGTCGGTCCAAACTATTCGGTTCTTTTTATGAAATCAATTTCTTTAATCCACGGATAGAGGCTGGGATGGTCTCGCCGTTTGCCAACGTGACTTCTCTGGTTTTTTTATTAATCGACCGCACATTTTGTGTATTGATAACATAGGATTTATGACAACGGATAAAATTCCGATGCATTTTCTCGATTTCTTTGATCTTCTCATAGAATTGTAATTGGGCATGAGTCAAATGGACTTCCAGTTTATGTGGCGCTCCTAGCGAAGTAGAAAAATATTGGATGTCTTTGATCGGTAAAAATTTGATCTCATCATTAAACTCTATTTTGAAGATATCTTTTTGGATCTGGGACATTTGAAAATCTTCGAAAATTTTGCTCAGGATATGCTCGACATTTTCTTTTAAATCATAAAGATCTTCTTTGACGATATAATCAGTCGGTTCGATGTTGCTTTTTAAGATTTTCATCGACATTTCCGTATGGGAAGTCACATAGATTATTTTTCCTAAAGGATCCAATTCACGGATGAATTTACCGATCGCTACACCATCCATTTCACTGTTTTCTAGTTCGATATCTAAAAAGTAAATACCAAAAGAAGAAGTTCTGATCTTGGCTGCATTGAGAAGTTCTTCCGGATCAGAGGTAGAAATATGGACATAACTGTCTAAGTTTTCAATCATGATTCTATTTTTGATCACCGTTGATAAAACTTCTAATTGTTTTGGATCATCTTCACAAATATAAATGGGAATCATATCATTACTCCTTTATTTTATTTGTATATAAATCGTTTGAGAAAAACGCTGGTTTTCAATTGATGTTTCAAGGAAAAGATAAGGATTGGTCTTTGTCAATTCATCCAAGATAAACAAGCCAAGGCCTTCGTTTTTTGGATTTGTTTTTGTTGAGAACCCTTTTTGTTTCAACTGGTTTAACGGTAATGTATTTGTTGTTGTATTGATCACACGAATCATCACGGAATGATTCTTCTTGAGTATGGTCAATTCGATTTTTTTCTTCTTTGCAGCACTAGCTCCTTCAATTGCATTGTCCAAGATAATACCAAGCATACGTACAAGGTTTACCGTATGTTTCGTATCCAGTTCGATTGGCTCAGGAAAATGAAGCTGGACGACCAACCCTTTTTCCTGTGCCATCATGAGTTTTAATGACAGTAAACTACGGATCTCAGGAACTTTCATATTATCCAACATACTTAGATTGGCCGGAAAAAGGTTCATCATCTGGCGTGTAGGTAATATCGTTTGATCATAATAAGACCGTAATCCTTCTAAGTCGCCTTCTGAAATATAGCTGTGAAGAGAAAAAAGCAGATTTTGGTAATCATGTTTGAATTCTCTCAAGTCTTGATAGTTTTTTTCTAGATCTTTGATATAATCCTGTTGCATCCTGACTTGTTGCTCTAATAACTGATCAGCTAATTTCTTATTAGAGATTTTCCAATAATAAACCAAGATGATCAGGCCAACACACAGATATAGAATGAAAAAACTCGTATTCAAAGCTAAGACATCAGGTGTTTCACCAGAAAAACGGGTATAAAAAATAATGATATAGTATGTAAATAATATCAATGTCCCGATCGTACCGATCATACGGCGGTCCACAGTGTGAAACCAAGTCTCTAACGATTTTTTAAAACAAAAAGCTAATAAAGCAGATAAAAAAGCGGATAAGGCAATGTGGAAATACTGCAATGAATCTCCTGGTTCAATAACCGAAGATTTCAAAACAAAAAAATCGCCGATGCTTGTTAAGTGATCTCCTAAAAGCGACGTCAATAACCCAAAAGGAAGCGCGTAAACCAATTGTTGACGCGAAGTCGAAAAGAAGAAAAAAGTAAGCATCAGCATTCCTATAGCAATTAGAGCAGTAAAAATCCCTAAAATCGAATCGACCCATCCAATCAAAATACAAGAAATCAGAATGACTCCCGCAAACAGATATTTGTATCGGATGTGATGGTCAATCAATAAGATACAAATTGTGTAAATCAAATATTGCAACGCTATGGACCATAAAAACATAAAGTACAGCTCCCATTGATTTTTACCAAATTATAGCACAATTAGCGTATTATTTTTTTAATTTTTCAGGGATTTTGAATTCAGAACTCATACCAAAGCAGCAGCCAGATACAAAAAAGTCAGATAAGTTAGTTAATTGTTTAATGATTGTTTTTTTCATGAAAGATTCCTCCAAAATTCATCAAGTAGTTTGTAATAGGAAGCAACGTAGCTATTTCTAAAACAATCCCAAGTAGCAAATAGGTAGAAAAGTAAGAAGCTGAGAAAAATAAAGTAATGAGAGAAAAAATTAGAAACATGCTGATCGCCTTCTTTAATAATGGGGGACGTTTCTCGGGTTCAATGGGATTGATTGCTGTACCTCTTGATCCATAGCGAAGCAGTAACAAAAAGCAGCTGATTAACAAAAAGACCATCATTGGGAAGGAGATAGTCAATTGCAGATGTTTCATCACCAAGGGAACGCCCCATAAATAAAGTAGTGTCCACAGCAGACAAACGAATTCAGAGTCGGAATGCAATCCATAAGCATATCTGCGGATGCAGATATAAGAAAGAAAGGTGATTCCTGTTTCCGCCCATGAGCCTGTCACCAGAGAAAAGACTAGAACGACCGCTAGTTTTCCAAGATTATTCAATAAAACTTCTAAGGCAAATTTTACTTGGACATACACCATATCTTCTTCCGATTTGTCTCCGCTGAATAAGGCTTCTAATAATTTGTTCACAACTTTATCTTTCATCTCATACGTACCTCCACCACAAATTTTATGCTAAAAAAAATAAAAAACGTCTTTTGTTTCATAAAAAGTGGTTTTGACATCAAAACCGTCATGATTTCCTAAAAAAATCTTCGTTTTCCAAGAACCTTACCAAAAAAAGTGACAGTTTTGATACGAAAAGTACTTTTTATGACAAGTTTGTGCTTTTTCGGGTGATTTATGTTAAAAAATTACTGACCTTATAAAAGGTGATGGAGGGATTCTTATGGAAAATGAACAATTGTTTGAAGTCGGCGAAACATATGCATTTAAATCTGATTTATTTGAATCACCAATAAAAGGAAAAATAGAAAAAATCTATGAAAATAGTGTGATGATACGTGTCATGAAATGCGCAGTAGAAGACAATGATACCGCTCATAATCTGCACTGGCAGTTAGTTGTACGCAAATCAAGTACAATAGAAGAATAAAAACAGATAAAATGTTGAGAGCATAAAGAGGTTGTGAGTCTCCCGTTTAGCTCTGAGTTACAAGGAATAATGTTAAAAAACAGCTTTTCATGTTTTATGAATATTGCCTTGTGACCGAGGTGTTGGCAGGAGAATACTGTTTATTTGAAAAAAGGGCTGCGACAAGACTTTTGTCACAGCCTTTATTTTCATGAATAGGAGTTACTTTTGGCTACTTTTAGAGAAGTAGCTTTTAAGGAGCAGATAAAGTCAAGGCTTTTATTTCTATAAATGAAGTAGTAAAATGAAGAACAGATTTTATTACAGGAAGGATGCCGATAATTGTGATCATTGTTGCAGGAACGATCGGTGCAGGGAAAAGCACACTGACTGAAATGCTTGCCCAAGATTTAGAAACAAAACCTTTTTATGAGAACGTGGAAGATAATGAAGTATTGCCACTATTTTATTCTAATCCAGAAAAGTATACTTTTTTATTACAGATTTTCTTTTTGAACAAACGCTTTTTGGCAATCAAAGATGCTTTCAGCCATGATGACAACGTACTAGACCGCTCCATCTACGAAGATAGTATGCTGTTTCATTTGAATGCAGATTTAGGGCGTGTTTCTGAAGTAGAAGTAAAGCAGTATGAAGGTCTTTTAGAAACGATGCTGAAGGAGTTAGAAGAAATTTCGCCACAAAAGAAACCAGATCTACTGGTTTATATTCGTGTATCCTTTGAAACTATGTTAGCGAGAATCAAAAAAAGAGGCCGGGAATATGAACAGCTAGAACAAGATCCTGAACTCTATTCCTACTATAAAGAACTCAATCGACGATACGAAGAGTGGTATGAACAGTTTGATATATGTCCCAAAATAGTGATCGATGGGGACAAATATGATTTCGTAGCCGATCCGGCATGTGGAGAACAAATCGTACAAGAAATCAAGATGCGGGCAAAGAAAATGACAGAAGAGGCAGATGCCCAGTCGATCCGCTACACTACAAATAACCCGAAAGCAAAGGGAATCTTTACAACTAAATAATATAAAAACTAAGCAAATTGCTCACTCGCAGATATTTCTCTGTGAGCAGCATCTTGCTTAGTTTTTTTGATTCATTGAGATCAAATAGTGAACCGATTCGTATGATAAAATTGCCATAAATGAAATGTCTGAGTGAGGGCCATGATCAAAAATAAAATGGAAACGATCAAAATCGAATGGGCGCCAAACAGATGATGACAGAAAACAAGGACAATAGCTCCTGCGATAAAGGCAAGAACGACACTTAGATAGTGGAAAAATCGATCAAAATCTGCTTTTTCTTTAGAAATACAATAATCATATAAGTTCGTTGCTACCCCTTTTAAATTTCCAGTTGTAAATAAATTAGTGTAGGCACGCCCGTTGATTTTATCAAAAGCTACCCACTGGATCGATGCAGTAAAAGCAATCAAAATCGTTACTAATGCGGGATGCTCATGGACGGGTGTCAAACTAACAAAGAAAAAAATCACTGCTTCATAATATAGAACAAACAAGCGCCAGAAATGTTTTTCTTTTTTTCTAAAATAATCAATTAGATACTTTGTTAGAAGAATCCCTAAGAAAAAGAAAAGGGTAGACAATACTTTTTTACCAACACTTAGCCATTCTCCGTCAAATGCTTGGATGATCGATAGAATGATATTGCCAGTTTGAGCAGAGGCAAAAGCACCATATTGGATATAAGTATAACTGTCCATGGCTCCTCCGATAAATGTCAGCAAAAGTCCTATTGTACGCCCCTCGTGAAAGGAAGTCTGCATTTTTTTCATCACCTTTTATGAATATTTTTGTCTTCCTTATCTTAGCATAAACGATTGAAAAAAAGGAAAAATTTTCAGAAAACTAAAATCATATCGCTTCCCATTTTCATTTTTAGAAAGGTCTGTTAGTATAAAGAAAAAATAGACAACGAAACTTTAAATAACCAACTTGAAATAAACAAATTCAAAGAAGAAAGATGGGAAGGAAATCAATCAGTTGAATGAAAAAGAAATTCTCCGATTACAAAAAGAATTGAAACGCTGGGAGAACAAGTATAAAAAGCTTCAACAAGTCTTTCGGCTACAAGAAGAAATTATTGCTACCTATGAAGCGGCTTATGGCGAAGCACCCGGACTTATTGAGGAAGAAGTACAAGTAAAAGAAAGTGAAGGAAACAGCTCTTTCTTTAAAATGATGGAGAAACGTTCCTATAATCGCTTCAATCAAGAACAAAAAGCAGCTATCACATATGATATGAAGAAACATCTTCGAATCATAGCAGGAGCTGGGAGCGGCAAAACGCAAACAATCTGTGCAAAAGCTGTTTATCTGATGACGCAAAAACAAGTAGACGAAGAACGCATACTAATGATCACTTTTACAAGGAACGCTGCAAATGAACTAAAAAAACGAGTAGATAATTTCAGCCAGAGAAAAACCGCTGTCCATATCGGAACATTCCATAGTATCTTTTTTAGGATATACAATGAAATTTGTCGAAAATTTCCTGAAGTAGCAATGCAAGGAATACAAGGAGACTTTTCAAAGGATACTGCACAAAAAGTGAATGCTGTTTTGCAACAGCTGATACGTAAATATAATCTTTATATATTTGATCAATATGGAGAAAAAACGATTGCTTCTCGGTTAGACTATTGGCAGAATATGAACCTTTCAGTAGAAGAAATGGTTCAGTTAGTTAAAGAAAAATATGATTCCATTGATAAGAATGCACGACAGCCGATATCAGAACGACTGTATGGATTGCTCACGGAACTCCAAGAACAAAAAAGAAGCCAGCAATTGCTAGAGTTCAATGATGTACTCCAAAATCTGAAAAGCGCTTTGGAGAATGAGGAGATCCAGCATTATATCGGCCAAAAATATGATTATCTATTCATTGATGAATTTCAAGATACTAATCCACTTCAATGGGAAATCGTGAAACGGATGACAAAGGAAAACAGGATCAAGTTGATTGTTGTTGGAGATGATGATCAGAGTATCTATGGATTCAGAGGATCAGAGCCAGCATACATCAAGAACTTTGAAAAAGAATATCCTACCAAAACTCTTTTCTTATTAACTAATTATCGTTCTCGGGCAGCTATTGTCCAAGGAGCAAATAGATTGATCAGCTATAATAAAAATGATCGGATACCAAAGGCGATGATTCCAGCACAAAAAGAAGCAGGCGTTATGGAAGCCTATTTGTTTTCTGATACTAAAGCAGAAAGTCAGTGGCTAATCAAACAAATTCAGACATTTATTCAAAAAAATGGGAAATATAAGGAATCAATCATATTATACCGATCAGCTTCACAAACGCAGCAGCTTGTCCAATCTCTGCTGAAAACGAATATTCCTTTTGTACTGGAAGCAGATAGTCCATATGAAGGTATCTTTGGTATCAAGTCTTTCCAACATTTCTATCAAAAAATTGTTCATTGGCAAACAGCACTGAATCTGCAAAAGAAAAATCAGGCCTACCAGCAATTGCTCCGGCAGCTGATGGCAGACTGCTACCTGAAAAAAAGTGAATGCGATCAATACTTTTCTCCTAAATATCAAAATATAGCCGTTGCAGATTATATTTTGTCGATAAGCCCCAATTTAAAATCGAAATCTGCAGAAATCCGAGAGTTTGAGGAAGCGTTGCGTAAAACAGACCAGCATCAAGAAATCTATTCGCTTGTTCAAAGCTATCTTCATCTGCCACGTATAGCTAAGGAAATCGACCAGAGTGATCAAGAATGGATACGAGAAGAAGTAAAGCAGCATGCTACTTTCAGAAGACTCCAAGCCTTATCGCAAGAAACCCAAGCGACAGCTAAAGAATTAAAAACCCGCTTGATTGCTTACAGACAAGGAAAACTTGATGCACTATGTATCCAGAGCATTCACAAAAGTAAAGGTCTTAGTTACCGAAATGTCTTTTTGATTGGTTGTAACGAAGGAAGTTTGCCTTATAACGGAGCGACAGAAAAGAAAGTAATCGACTTTAATGAAATAAAAGCAGAACCAGTGACGACGATAGAAGAAGAACGAAGACTATTTTATGTTGCGATGACTAGAGCAAGAAATCGTCTGTATCTATGTGTACCTCAAATGAAAAATTCAAGAAAATTGAAAGTATCGAGATTTATCAAAGAAACCGGGAGTCGTGTGAAAAAAGGAAAGTGATAGAAGAGAGGGCGTGACAGAAGTGGTCAGTTTCAAGAAAGAAGAAGGAATGTACGAAAATTGCTTCTCAAATTTTTGTGAAATTTCAGCTTATTTTCGAAGAAGCTATTTCTGGAACACCGTTTATTCGGAAAAAGGAGGTGTGACAAGAATTTTGTCACACCTCCCTTATTTATTTTGAAAATGAGAATACTATTATCAAAATAGAGAATATATAGAATAATTCTCATTATTCAAACGGAAATAATCAGTTATTTTGATTTTTTTTTATATTTTATTAGCTAATAATTGGTATTTTAAAAGAAATTACTGTAGAATTGGATTATAATTAAAAAGGAGTGAGAAAATGATAAAAGTATATACTTCGCCTAGCTGTACTTCCTGTAGAAAAGCAAGAGCATGGTTGCAAGCGAATCAACTTGAATTTGAAGAGAAGAATATTTTTGCCGAACCGTTAACAGAAAGTGAGATCAAAAAGATCTTGGCAGCGACTGAAGGAGGAGTTCAAGATATTATTTCCACTCGGTCGAAAATTTACGAAAAGCTGGGCATAGATTTTAACGAATTAACTTTAAAGCAAATGATCGTCTTATTCAAAGAATATCCTTCATTATTGAGACGACCTATTTTGATTGATGAAAAAAGAATACTAATCGGATTTAATGAAGATGAGATCCGGTCATTTGTCCCTCGTGAAATTCGATGTGTTGCCAGAAATCTGATCTATTTACAAAACAATAACATCTTAAATTCATAGGGAGGGAGCCTTCGTGGAAGTGAAAGTCTATGGATCAGCGCACTGTGTAACAAGTCTGAAGGCGAAACAATGGTTAGAACACCATCAATTGCCTTATCAATTTGTTGACTTAGAAGAACGCGATCTAAGTACAGAAGAAGCAGAAGAATTATGCAGTTTTGAAGAAGTGCAAGCAGAACAGCTATTTGCGACTTGGTCTGAGGCTTTTCACAACATTGCGATTGACCTTTCCTGTGTAGGAAAAAAACAACTGATTTTTTTATGCACACAACATACCAACCTCCTCAGACGTCCTTTGATTATTATCGATGAAGTTCTATTTATTGGATACAATGAGCAGTTGATGGAACAGCTTATCTTAAATAAATAGACTTTAACTGTTTTAATCAAGTCACTGAGCATTTCATACAGTTGTAACAGTCGAACACTTAGCATCAAGCGTGTTATGTGTTCTTTTTTTGACTTTATTTTTCTACTATAGAGACATGCTCAATTTATGTGGTCAAAATTCAAATCTAGGTGGGGATATAGAGTTAAAAATATATTGACATGTGTAAATTTACATGATATATTCATTTCTGTTGTTTTAAGTAGCAAAGCAATAAAATAGTATTTTAAAAAATATATAAAATAGTTGTTGACATGTTAGAAATGACATGATAAGATAACTGAGTCGTTAAAAAGAACCACTTGCGAAGCTTGATTCTATCGAAAAAAACTTCAAAAAAGTTCTTGACAAATAACAAACGATAAGTTATGATAAATGAGTTGCTGAAAGATTTCGAAAAACGAAATCAAAAAAACTTTTAAAAAAGAGTTGACAATCGCTTGTCTCTCTGATATGATATAAAAGTTGCTACGGCAGCCAAAAATGAATCGGGAAACACTCCCGATGAAGTAGACCTTTGAAAACTGAACAAAGTAAGACAAACCAAATGTGTAGGGCGTCTTGATTCAATTCAAGACAACAAACATTTTTAACAAGCAAGCAATATGCTAG